>NZ_JBFAPO010000013.1:0-214810 GCF_040676755.1 Dactylosporangium sp. NPDC049525
CGCAGCCCGGCCCGGCGCGGCGCGGCCCGGCATAGCCCGGTGGGGCGCGGCACGGCACAGACCACCCCAGCCCACTGCGCTCAGACCACTATGCCTCCGACGCGGGCCGACGCGGCACAGCCCGTCGCAGCCCACCGCAGCGCGGCCTGGCTCGGCGCGGCCCGGCACAGCCCGCCCTGCTCGGCACAGCCCGCCCGGCACAGCCCGCCCGGCACAGCACAGCCCGGCACAACCCGCCCGGCACAGCCCGCCCGGCACAGCCCGCCCGGCACAGCCCGCCCGGCACAGCCCGCCCGGCACAGCCCGCCCGGCACAGCACGGCCCGGCACGGCCCAGCACGGCACGGGTCGGTGCAGTTCGGCGCAGCACCCCCGCCATGGCCCGGCACGGCCCGACCCGGCACGGCCCCGACGCGACCCGGCACGGCACGGCCCGGCACGGCCCGACGTGGTGCGGCCCGACGCGGCCCACCGCAGCACAGCCCCGGCACGCCCGGAATGCCGTGGCGTGGTGCGGTGGCTGGCGGTGTTAGTCGTCCTCGGTGGCCTTCAGGGCGCTGAGGACCTCGGGCAGTTCGTCGGGCTTGATGAGCACGTCGCGGGCCTTCGACCCCTCGGACGGGCCGACGATCCCCCGGGTCTCCATCAGGTCCATGAGCCGGCCGGCCTTGGCGAACCCGACCCGCAGCTTGCGCTGCAGCATGCTGGTCGAGCCGAACTGGCTGGTGACGACCAGCTCGACTGCCTGGAGCAGCAGCTCGAGGTCGTCGCCGATCTCCTCGTCGACCTTCTTCTTGGCTTCCTCGGGCTTGGTGGTGACGCCCTCGCGGAACTCCGGCTCGCGCTGGTCCTTGCAGAACTTGACGATGTCGGCGATCTCGGTCTCGCTGACCCAGGCGCCCTGGATGCGGACGGGCTTCGACGCGCCCATCGGCAGGAAGAGCGCGTCGCCGCGGCCGATCAGCTTCTCCGCGCCGGGCTGGTCGAGGATGACCCGCGAGTCGGCGAGGCTGGACGTCGCGAACGCCAGCCGCGACGGCACGTTTGCCTTGATCAGGCCGGTGACCACGTCGACGCTGGGGCGCTGGGTGGCGAGCACCAGGTGGATGCCGGCGGCGCGGGCCAGCTGCGTGATGCGCACCACCGAGTCCTCGACGTCCCGCGGGGCGACCATCATCAGGTCGGCGAGCTCGTCGACGACGACCAGCAGATACGGATACGGCCGGATCACCCGCTCGCTGCCCGGCGGCGCGGTGATCTGCCCGGCGCGGACCTTGCGGTTGTAGTCGTCGATGTGCCGGACGCCGGCGGCGGCCAGGTCGTCGTAGCGCATGTCCATCTCGCGCACGACCCAGTCGAGGGCGTCGGCGGCCTTCTTCGGGTTGGTGACGATCGGCGTGACCAGGTGCGGGATGCCCTCATAGCTGGTCAGCTCGACCCGCTTCGGGTCGACCAGCAGCAGCCGCACCTCGTCGGGCGTGGCGCGGGTCAGCAGCGACACGAGCAGCGTGTTGAGGCAGCTCGACTTGCCCGCGCCGGTCGCGCCGGCGATCAGGATGTGCGGCATCTTCGCCAGGTTGGCCACCACGTAGCCACCCTCGATGTCCTTGCCGAGCGCCACGATGAGCGGGTGGTGGTCGCTGGCCGCGACCCGCGAGCGCAGCACGTCGCCGAGCGCGACATTCTCCCGGTCGGGGTTGGGGATCTCGACGCCGACGGCGCTCTTGCCGGGGATGGGGCTCTGGATCCGCACGTCGGGCGACTTCACCGCATAGGCGATGTTGCGCGACAGCGCCGTGATCCGCTCGACCTTGACGCCGTGGCCGACCTCGACCTCATAGCGGGTCACGGTCGGGCCGCGGGTGAAGCCGGTGACGAGCGCGTCGACGCCGAACTGCTCGAACACGCCCTGCAGCGCCGCCGTCACCTCGTCGTTGGCGCGGGTGCGGCCGCGCGGCGCGTCGCCGGTGCCGAGCAGGTCGGGCGGCGGCAGCTTGTAGTCGGCGTCGGTGAGCGCGAGCTGCTCCGCGCGGGTCGGCAGCGGCGAGTGCTCCGGCGGGTCCTTCTCCCGCTCCTTCGCCTTCTTCCGCGACCCGACGGCGGGCGTGCGCTGCAGCACGACCGTGTCGTGGACGACCGGCCCCTCGTCACCGAGGTCGGGCGCGGCGGCGTCATAGTCGTCGAGCGGCCCGTCCGGGTCGTCGAGCGGGTGCGGCAGCGCCGTCGCCTGCCGGCGGCGGGCGGGTGTCCGGCGGGCCGGCCGCGGCTCCGGCTCGTCATAGAGCTCCTCGAACTCCTCGTCGACGTCGAGGGTCGGGTCCTCGACTCGGCCGAGGGCCAGGTCACGCAGCTGCCGCCAGCGGTGCGGGATGCGGCTGATCGGGGTGGCGGTGACGACGAGCAGGCCGAACCCGCCGAGCAGGAGCAGCAGCGGGACCGCGACCCACGAGGTCACGGCCTTCTCCAGCAGGCCGCCGCTGGCCCGGCCGAGCAGGCCGCCGGCCTTGTCCATGAGGTCGGGCTTGTCGGGGCCGCCGGCGGCGAGGTGCATGAGGCCGGTGCCGCCGAGGAACAGCGCGGTCCAGCCGACCAGCCCCCGGCCGCGGTGGTCTTCCTCGGGGTCGGAGCGCATGATGCGGATCCCGCCGAGGAGCAGCAGCACCGGCAGCACCGAGGATGCGCTGCCGATGAACGTGTGGCAGATCCCGGCGAGCCAGTGCCCGACGGGCCCGGCGGACTGGAACCACAGCGCCGCGGTGAGCAGCACGGCGAGGCCGATGAGGCCCAGGCCGGCGCCGTCGCGGCGGTGCTCGGGGTCCAGCTCGCGCGCGTTGGCCGCCTGCCGGCCCACGGCGCGGGCGACCCAGCCGACGCCGTGCGCGACGCCCATCCAGAGCGCGATCATGCCCCGGCCGAGCAGCCCCAGCGGGGTGGCGACGACCGCGCCGCCGCGCCGGCGGGATGCCGCGGTGCGGCGGACCGGGGTGGTGCGACGAGTTGGAGCGGCGCGCTTGGTCGGCGTCGCCTTCCTGGCGGACGCCGCCGGAGTTGGAGCCGGAGTCGCCCGCTTGGCAGGCGTGCTCGATCTGCCGCGGGCGCCAGGGGTGCCGCTACCGCGGCCGGCCTGAGAGGTGCGGCCCGCCATGGTCACACCGTAGCGGTAGGCTCCGACATTTCTTCGGACCCGGGTCTCGTGTCCGGAGTCGTGTCCCGGCGCTTCCGCCGGCGCAGGTAGATACCGGCGTAGGAGACCGCCACCAGAACACCGACGAGGACCTGCAACAGGTGGGTGTAGCGCTCCGGGTAGAGGACGCCTTCGATGTACTGGTCGATGAAGCCCCGCCCGACGCCGGACTCGCCGGCCCTGCGCCGGGCCCAGTGCTCGACCAGCGTCAACGGGCAGGTGAGCGGGATGCTCACCACGGCGAGACCCCAGGCGGCGGCCGCGAGATGCGACCACAACGCCCTGGGCCATCGCCAGGCGAGGAACCCGCCCAGCACCACGTAGGCAAGGAAGCAGAAGTGCAGGACGAGCACGGTGGACGCCAGCACTTCATACATCCTGCTAAACCTCCACCACCGTCGGCACGATCATCGGGCGGCGCCGGTATGCCTCGTTGACCCAGCGCCCGATGGTGCGTCTGACAATCTGCTGCAACTGATGCGGGTCGGTGATGCCCTCGGTCGCGGCCTTGTTGAGCGCGTCCGTGACCAGCGGCAACACCGCGGCGAACACCGCCGGGTCGTCGGAGAAGCCCTTCGCCGACACCGTCGGGCCGGCGACGACCTTGCCGGTCACCGAGTCGATGACCACCGTCGCCGCGATGAATCCGCCGTCACCCAGTATGCGGCGTTCGGTGAGCAGCGACTCCCCCACGTCGCCGATGGCGAGGCCGTCGACGTAGACGTAGCGGGAGCGGATGTGCCCGACCAGCGACGCCTTGCCGTCCACGAGGTCGACGACGTCGCCGTCCTCGCAGAGCACGACCCGGTCGTCGGGGACACCGGCGTCACGGGCCAGCTGCGCGTGCGCCCGCAGGTGCCGCCATTCACCGTGCACCGGCATGAAGTTGCGCGGCTTGACCACGTTGAGCAGGTAGAGCAGCTCACCGGCGGGTGCGTGCCCGGACACGTGGACCTTGGCAACGTCCTTGTGCACCACGAGCGCACCGGCCCGGGACAGCTGGTTGATCACGCGGTACACCGCGGTCTCGTTGCCCGGCACGAGCGAGGAGGCGAGCACGATCGTGTCGCCCTCGCCGATCTGGACGTGCCGGTGGTCGCCGTTGGCCATCCGGCCCAGGGCGCTCATCGGCTCGCCCTGCGACCCGGTCGACATCAGCACGACCCGGTCCTCGGCCAGCCCCATCGCCTCGTCGATCGGCACGAGCAGGCCGGCCGGGATCCTCAGCAGCCCCAGGTCGCGGGCGATGCCCATGTTGCGCACCATCGAACGGCCGATCAGCGCGACCTTCCGCTCGTGCACGTGCGCGGCGTCGAACACCTGCTGGACCCGGTGCACGTGCGACGCGAACGACGCGACGATGATCCGACCCTTGGCCCGGCCGAAGGTCCGCTCCAGGACGGGGCCGATCTCCCGCTCGGGGGTGACGAACCCGGGGATCTCCGCGTTGGTCGAGTCCGACAGCAGCAGGTCGACGCCCTTGGCACCGATCCGGGCGAACCCGGCGAGGTCGGTGATGCGCCCGTCCAGCGGCAACTGGTCCATCTTGAAGTCGCCGGTGTGCAGCACCGTGCCGGCGCTGGTGGTGACCGCCACGGCAAGCGCGTCGGGGATCGAGTGGTTCACCGCGAAGAACTCGCACTCGAAGGGGCCGAGTCGTTCGACCTGTCCCTCGCGTACGGTCAGCGTGTAGGGCTCGATGCGCCGCTCCGCGAGCTTCGCCTCGACCAGCGCCAGGGTGAACTTGGACCCGACGAGCGGGATGTCGGGTTTGTGGGCGAGCAGATACGGCACGGCACCGATGTGGTCCTCGTGGCCGTGAGTGAGCACGATCGCCTGAACCCGGTCGAGCCGGTCGAGGATCGACGAGAAGTCGGGCAGGATCAGGTCGACGCCAGGCTGCTCGACGTCGGGGAAGAGCACCCCGCAGTCGATGATGAGCAGCTTGCCGTCGTGCTCGAACACCGTCATGTTGCGCCCGATGGCGCCCAGACCGCCCAGCGGGGTGACCCGCAGGGCGCCTGGAATGAGTGGCGGCGGTGGTTCGAGCTCGATGTGTGCCACCGTCATAGGGCCACTCCGAGGTCGTTGTGATGAGCCATCTGGTCCGCGGTGCCGATCGTGCGGCCCGCCTCAGCGCAATCCTCCCGCAACCGGCCCAGCTCCGCCGCGTTGGCCGACACCAGCGGCGGGCGCACCGGCCCGGCGGGAAGGCCCAGCAGGGTCAGGGCGGCTTTGGTGAGGATGACCCCCTGCGTGCGGAAGAATCCGCAGAACGCGGGGAGCAGTTGCAGGTGGAGCGCACGGGCACGGGCGACGTCGCCCTCCTCGTGCGCCAGAATCATCCGCTTGGTCTCCGGGCCGAAGACGTGCGTCGGCACGCCGACCACCCCGACGGCACCGACCGACAGCAGCGGCAGGGTCAGCTTGTCTTCACCCGAGTAATACGCCAGGTCGGTCCGCTTGATCACCCAGGCGCTCTCGCCGAGGTCGCCCTTGGCGTCCTTGACCGCGACGATCCGCTCGTGTTCGCCGATCCGGCACATGGTGTCGGTCTCGATCGCCACGCCGGTGCGCCCGGGGATGTCGTAGACCATCACCGGCAGGGCGGAGGCGTCCGCGATCGACCGGAAGTGCTGCAGGATGCCGGCCTGCGGGGGCTTGTTGTAATACGGCGTGACGACGAGCAGCCCGTCGGCGCCCGCCTTCTCCGCGGCGCGCGCCAGCTCGATCGTGTGGTGCGTGTCGTTGGTGCCGACGCCGGCGATCACCGTGGCCCGGTCGCCGACGGCCTCGATGACGGCCCGCAGCACCTGGTCCTTCTCGGCGTCGCTGGTCGTCGCCGACTCGCCGGTAGTGCCGTTGACCACCAGGCCGTCGTGCGCCTGGTCGTCGACCAGGTGAGCGGCCAGCCGCGCCGCACCGTCGACGTCGAGCGAACCGTCAGCGCGAAATGGCGTCACCATCGCACTGAGCAGCCGGCCGAACGGCCGGCCGGGGACGGAACCGGTGCGTGTCATACGCACAACCTAGCGGACGCCTTCCGGTCGCTCAGCTCAAGATTCCCAGCTGTACTGGGCAGCGGCGACCTCGCTGCCGTCAGCGAGCGTGCTGATGGTGAAATCGGCGAATACGTTGGGCGCGACGCGCTGCAGCTCCTTGAGACAGGCGATCGCCACCTCACGGATCTCCACGTCGGCGGCCTCGGTCGCCCGCATGGTCACGAAGTGCCGCCACGCCCGGTAGTTGCCGGTCACGACGATCCTGGTCTCGGCCGCGTTGGGCAGCACCGCCCGCGCCGCCTGCCGGGCCTGCTTGCGCCGGCTGGTGCCGTTCTCGACCTCGCTGAACTTGGCCTCCAGGCCCTCCAGGAGCTCGTTGTAGGCCCGCAGCGCCGCCTCCGAGGCCTCCACGAACACCTTGTGCAGCTCGGGGTCCTCGGCGATCACGTCCGGCTCGACCATCTGCGCCTCGCGACCGGGCACATACCGCTGCGACAGCTGCGAATACGAGAAGTGCCGGTGCCGGACCAGCTCATGCGTGAACGAGCGCGACACGCCGGTCAGGTAGAACGTCACGGTCCCGTGCTCCAGGACCGACAGGTGCCCGACCTCGAGGATGTGCCGCAGGTAGCCCTCGTTGGTGGCGGTCGCCGGGTTGGGCTTCTTCCACGACTGGTAGCACGCCCGCCCGGCGAACTCTGCCAGGGCCTGACCGCCGTCCGCATCCGTCTCCCACGGCACGTCCGTGGGCGGTTCGAAATGCGTCCAGGCGATCGCTTTGGCGGAGAGCATGCAAAAAGCCTAGACGAACAGCCAATCGAACGGCGCCCAGGGCAGATTCCGTGCGACGGAGAACACGAGCCACGCGACCAGGAAGCCGATCAGCGCACCGTTGGACACCCGCAGGATCGGCAGCACCTTACGGTTGGCGAGCCGGTTGACGGTCCAGCTCACATACCAGTAGGCCAGGAACGGCACGGCGAACACCAGCATCGCGTGGTGGTGCGCCGCCGCCGGCACGTCGCCGTGCAGCAGATACCAGGCCGCCCGCGTGCCGCCGCACCCCGGGCAGTCGAAGCCGGTGAAGAGCTTCATCACGCACGTCGGCACGTCGGTCGCGCCGGCCGAGGTCGGCCGCATCAGCAGCGTGTAGGCCACGCCGCCGGACAGCAGCGCCGTCAGCCCGAGCGGCGCCACCCACCTGGGCGTCCTTTCCACCAGCCTGGCGAACCGCCCTTTCGGCGGCGCCACGTAGGTGTACTGGTAGCCGCCCTGCACCGGCAGCTCATGACCGCCTGAGGCAGGCTGCTCGGCCAGCAGATGCGCCGCCAGCCCGTCACTGGCGGGCGTGGCCTGAAGGGGTGACGTCACGCCATTTACGCTACACCGGCCGGGCCACCGGCCGGCACGGCCGACAGGTCAGTTGGTCATCGCCTTGGCCAGGTCGACGGCGAAGTCGCCCGCGACCGGCAGGTCGACCCGCTCCAGCCCCAGCCACCCCGCGAACCTGCGCAGCTCGACCGACAGCGCCGCGGCCACCTCACCGCGCGAAGGGGCGCCGCGCCCGGTCAGCGGCTCGACCCAGGCGGCCGGCACCAGCAGCGTGCCGGAGCGGCGGTCGGCCTTCAGGTCGACCCGGGCGACGAGCCGGTCGCCGAGCAGGAACGGCAGCACGTAGTAGCCATAGAGCCGTTGCAGCGGCGGGACGTAGATCTCGATGCGGTAGGTGAAGCCGAACAGCCGGGCCACGCGGGCCCGCTCCCACATCAGCGGGTCGAAGGGGCTGACCAGGGTCGCGGCGCCGATGCGGCGCGGGTTGGGCGCCTCGTGGTGCAGATAGGCACGGGGCTGCCAGCCCTCGACCTCGGTGGGGATGAGCTCGCCGGCCTCGACCAGCTCGGCGATCGCGGTGCGGGCGCCGGCGAGCGGCAGGCGGAAGTAGTCGCGCAGCTCGGGCTCGGCGGCGATGCCGAGGGACCTGGCCGCGACGCGGACGAGGTCACGGTAGGCGTCGGCGGGCTCGGGGGTGGGCGCGGCGAGGACGGCCGCCGGGAGGATGCGCTCGGGCACGTCATAGACCCGGGCGAAGGAGGAGTTGCGGCTGGCGACGCTGACCTCGCCGGTGTAGAAGAGCCACTCGATCGCGGTCTTCGTGTCCGACCAGTTCCACCCCCAGTGGTCCTTGCTGCGGGGGCGGGCGAGGTCACCCTCGACCTCGTTGGCGGTGATCGGGCCCTTGTCGCGGATCTCGTCGAGGACCCAGCGGATCAGGTCGGGCTGCTCGCGGGCCATGCGGACCATCCGGCCCCAGGCGGAGCCGGACTGCATCCGCCAGCGCAGCGCCGGGTGCAGGTGCACCGGGACGAGGGACGCCTCGTGAGCCCAGTATTCGAACAGCTCACGGGGGCGGCGATAGGCCAGCCGGTCGAGCAGCTCGGTCGGATAGGGCCCGAGGCGGCTGTAAGCGGGCAGGTAGTGCGCGCGCTGGACGACGTTGACCGAGTCGATCTGCAGCAGACCCGTGCGGCCGAGGACCCGCTTCAGGTGGCGCCGCTCGGGGACGCCGGTCGGGGTGCGGTCGGCGAAGCCCTGAGCGGCGAGAGCGATCCGCCGTGCCTGGGTGAGAGTCAGCACCCCGCGAGGCTAACCGCCGGGTATGACAAAAACGGACGGCGGCCCGCAGGGGCCGCCGTCCGCGCGTCGTTGGAGCTATGCGCCCACGAGGGGGCGGGCCGGCTCCACGCCACCGGCGTCCTTCGCGTCGAACGCGGCGCTGACGCGCCGGTCGATCTCGACGAGGTCGGGGACGTCCTCGACGACCGGTCCGGTCGAGGTGGCCGGGTTGGCCTTGCGCGGCGGCCCGGAGGTCGCGTCGGCGGGCTCCCGGATCGGCAGCGTGATCAGCAGGGCGATCATCAGCAGCACGTAGGCGTTGCCGCCGAGCAGGCCGAGACCGTCGAACTTCTGGTGGAACGCCCAGGGTGTGCGGCTGCACAGCAGCAGATACGAGAACACCCCGAAGATCATGAGGTGGCGCCTGCGGCGTGCGTCGTTGCTCCGGTCGGTCGCGTGGTCCAGCAGGACCGCGATCGACGGCAGCACCCACACCAGGTGGTGGATCCAGCTGATCGGGCTGACCATGCAGCCGACGAGGCCGGTCAGCGCCAGCCCGGCGAGCTCGTCGCCGGCCTTGACCGCCTTGCGGACCCGCCACGCCCAGACCGCGAGCGCGCCGAGCACGAGCAGCAGCCACAGCGGCTTCATCGGGTCCGGGTTGAACAGGCGGGCGACGAGGCCGCTGAGCGCCTGGTTGGACACGAACGTGGCGGAGCCGACGCGGTCGGTGTTCCACATCGCGTCGGTCCAGAAGACCCGCGAGGCGTCCGGCGCGAAGGTCGCCGCCGCCCACGTCGCGGCGGCCGCGGTGGCCGTGGAGACCGCGGCGGCGCGCCAGCGGCGCGTCACCACCAGGTACAGGATGAACACGCCCGGCGTGAGCTTGATCGCGGTGGCCAGGCCGATGCCGATGCCGCCGAGGCGCGAGCCTCCGCGGACCAGCAGCAGCAGGTCGCCGACGACCATGAACAGCAGCAGGATGTTGACCTGGCCGAAGTTGACGGTCTCGCGCACCGGCTCGAAGGCCGCGACGAGTCCGAACGCGATGCCGAGGGAGAACCAGAACTGCCAGCCCTGGCGCTTGATGATCGGACCGATGAGCCAGGTGATGATGAAACCGATCGCGACGACGTTCATCGTCACGCTGATCGCGATCGCGGCGTGCCAGCCGATGAGCGCCATCGGCGACATCAGCGCGGCGGCGAACGGTGGATAGGTGAAGCCATAGGGCGTGCCGGGGACCAGGTAGTCGTAGATGTCGCCACCCTTGTTCACCCAGTAGTCCATGGCGCCGTAGTAGACCTTGAGGTCGAAATACCCGTTTCTCGCAGCGGCCACCGCCAAGAAGGCCCACACGACGGCCCAGACGGCCGCCACGATGAGCACCTGCTTGACCCCGGGCCGAAGCTTGGGCCGCCGGACGGCCGTCAACACGGCGACTCGTCCTCGCTCCGCCACTTGTGCTGCCCTCCACTCGCTCGCTGCTGGCTAACCTGCTGCCTGTCTCAACGGTTGCTCGGGTCCAACTGTGACGAGTCGGCGCTACCCCGCCACGTGGCTCTTCACACAAAATCCGTAGGCTGCTGCGTCATGACGCTCGGCTTCGTCCGACCGGCGCGACTCGACGACGTCGTCGAGATCACGCGCATCCAACTCACGACCTGGCGTGCCGCCTATCGGCGACTGCTGCCCCAACACATCCTCGACCAACTGGACGAAGACTGGATTACCCGCAGGTGGCGGGACGCAATCGCGGATCCCCCGACCCCTGGACACCGGGTCCTGGTCGCAGTGGAGCAACAGGAATCCAGCTCCGGACCGACCTCAGCATACGTCGTGGGTTTTGCCGCGTCAGGTCCAGCAGACGACACCGCGCTCGCTCCGGACGAAGATCACACCGTCCTGGCGAACGCCGCGGCGATCACCGATGTCCTGGTCGAGCCCCGCTGGGGACGTCGCGGCCATGGAAGCCGATTGCTGGCGGCTAGTGTCGATTTATGGCGTACTGACGGATTCACGACAGCTCTTGCCTGGACGTTCGTTGAAGACGGTGTTACGCGTCGATTTCTGGAGAGTTCCGGCTGGGCTCCGGACGGGGTCAGCCGGTCACTCGACGTTGATGATCTGCTCGTCCCGCAGATCCGGTGGCATGTGTCACTCGAGACCGAAGAGGCCCCTGTCGTTACCGCGATGTGACCCTGTTGCGCCCGAATTGGGGCCTTAGGATCCCAGCATATGGAAACGTCAGACAAACGCGAAACGGTTACACAACGTGATCGCTAGCCGAGCAGCGGACCGAGCCCTACCGTCAGTCCCGGCCGCGAAACGACCGCCCGGATGGCGAGCAGCACACCCGGCATGAACGACTTCCGGTCGAACGAGTCGTGCCGGATGGTGAGCGTCTCCCCCGCCGCGCCGAAGAGGACCTCCTGGTGCGCGACGAGCCCGCGGGCCCGCAGCGAGTGCACGGGGACGCCCTCGACGTCGGTGCCGCGCGCGCCCGCCATCGATTCCGCGGTCGCGTCCGGCACCGGGCCGAGGCCCGCGTCGGCACGCGCCGCGGCGATGAGCTGGGCGGTGCGCAGCGCCGTGCCGCTGGGGGCGTCGATCTTCTGCGGGTGGTGCATCTCAACCACCTCGACCGACTCGAAGAAGCGCGCCGCGCGGGCCGCGAACTCCATCATCAGCACGGCGCCGACCGCAAAGTTGGGCGCGATGACCACACCGACGTCCGGCTTGTCCGAAAGCCACGACCGCACCTCGTCCAGCCGCGCCGTGGTGAAGCCGGACGTGCCCACGACCGCGTGCACGCCGTGATCGACGCACCAGCGCAGGTTGTCCATCACCACGTCCGGCGTGGTGAAGTCGACGTAGACGGAGGCAACCGTGGACAGCTGGTCACCGATGTCGAGCGACGCGACCAGGGACAGGTCAGCGCTGGCCGAGACGGCCTGACACGCCTCGGTGCCCATGCGGCCACGGGCACCGATCACACCGACCTTGATCGGCTCTGAAGGAGAGTTCACGCGGGATAATTTATCCCAAAGCTCCCGCGAAGGCGTTGTCGTCGAACTCGCCGATCACCGCGAGGGACATCGGGCGGGACAGCAGCTCCCCCGCCACCTGACGGACCATCTCGGGCGTGACGAGGTCGACCCGGCGCAGCACCTCGTCGACGGACAGCAGCTCGTCATACAGGAGTTCACCCTTGCCGAGCCGGCTCATCCGGGACCCGGTGTCCTCCAGGCCCAGCACGACGGCGCCCTTGAGCATGCCCTTGCCGCGCTCGACCTCGGCGTCGGTGACGCCCTCCGCCGCGACCCTGGCCAGCTCGTCCCGGGTGATGGCGAGGACCTCCTCGACCTTGCCGGGCGCGCAGCCGGCGTAGACGCCGAAGAGCCCGGCGTCGCTGTACTGCGACGTGAACGAGTAGACCGAGTAGGCCAGCCCGCGCTGCTCGCGGATCTGCTGGAACAGCCGGCTCGACATGCCGCCGCCCAGGACGTTGTTGAGGGCACCGAGCGCGAAGCGGTTGTCGTGCTGCCGGGGGTACCCCACGCAACCGAGCACCACATGCGCCTGTTCGGTGTCCTTGTTGCGGACCACGATCTGGCCGGATCGGGCGGGCACCCTCGTGGTGCGGGAGCGGCGCGGCGCGGGGGCCGACTCCACGGTCAGCCCGTCGAACGCCGCCCGGACCGCCTTGACCACCTTCGCGTGGTCGAGGTTGCCGGCCGCCGCGATCACCATCTGCGAGGGCAGGTACCGCCTGCGGTAGAACCCGTCGATCTGCCTGCGGGTCAGCGCGGAGATGCTCGCCACGGTGCCGGAGATCTGCCGGCCGAGCGGGTGGTTACCGAAGATCGCCTCGGTGAAGACGTCGTGCACCTCGTCGCCGGGCTCGTCGTCGTGCATCGCGATCTCCTCGAGGATCACGCCACGCTCGGTCTCGACGTCCGCATCGGTCAGCACCGAGTCGATGACCAGGTCGCACACCACGTCGATGGCAAGCGGCAGGTCGGCGTCGAGGACCCGTGCGTAGTAGCACGTGTACTCCTTCGCGGTGAACGCGTTGGTCTCCCCGCCGACCGCTTCGATCTGGGAGGAGATCTCCAGCGCGGTGCGCCGCTTGGTGCCCTTGAACAGCAGGTGCTCGAGGAAGTGGGAGACCCCGGACAGCGCCGGGGTCTCATCCCGTGAGCCGATGCCGACCCAGACGCCGAACGACACGCTGCGCATCGCCGGTATCGCCTCGGTCAGGATGCGCAGCCCGTTGGGCAGCACGGTGCGACGCACCGTGCCACCCAGCGGGTCCTCTGCCAACGTCTGGGTCAGCGCTCGACTCGCCATGTCTCAGCTGTGCCGGTTCCGCCGACGACGGAACTCGCCGCCGTCCTCGCCGTCGGCCGGGCCGTCCTCGCCGTCGGATGAGGACGTGGACGGCGCCGAGGGTGAGGAGGGTGCGGTGTCCGCGGACGCCTGACGCGGGCCACGGTCACCCCGGTCACCACGGTCGCGCGAACGCGGGCCACGGTCACCGCCACGGTCACCACCGCGGTCACCACGGTCCCGGCCGGCCGGACGCTCGCCGGAGCCGGACGTGGGCGCGGGGCCACCGGCCGCCACCGCCGCGGCCGCAGCGGCGGCCTCGGCCTCGGTCAGCACCTTGTCGAGGTAGATCTTGCCGCGGTTGTCGATGTCCGCGATCTGCACCTCGACCTTGTCGCCGACGTTGAGGAAGTCCTCGACCCGGTCGACGCGCTTGCCGTTGCCCACCTTGGAGATGTGCAGCAGGCCGTCGCGGCCGGGCAGCAGCGAGATGAAGGCGCCGAACGCGGCCGTCTTCACCACGGTGCCGAGGAACTTGTCCCCGACCTTCGGCATCGTCGGGTTGGCGATGGCGTTGATCCGCTCGACCGCGGCCTCGGCCGACGGGCCGTTGGTCGCGCCGACGTAGATCGTGCCGTCGTCCTCGATGCTGATCTCGGCGCCGGTCTCGTCCTGGATCGCGTTGATGGTCTGGCCCTTCGGCCCGATCACCATGCCGATCTTGTCGACGGGGATGCGGACCGTGGTCACGCGAGGCGCGTACTGGCTCATGCCGGCCGGCGACTCGATCGCCTCGGCCATCACGTCGAGGATGACGTGCCGCGCGTCGTGGGCCTGCTGCAGGGCGCCGGCCAGCACGTCCGACGGGATGCCGTCGAGCTTGGTGTCCAGCTGCAGGGCGGTCACGAAGTCACGGGTGCCGGCGACCTTGAAGTCCATGTCGCCGAACGCGTCCTCGGCACCGAGGATGTCGGTGAGCGTGACGTATTCCGTCTTGCCGTCGACCTCGTCGGAGATGAGGCCCATCGCGATGCCGGCGACCGGTGCCTTCAGCGGCACACCGGCGGACAGCAGCGCCATGCTGGAGGCGCAGACCGAGCCCATCGACGTGGAGCCGTTGGAGCCGAGCGCCTCGGAGACCTGGCGGATCGCGTAGGGGAACTCCTCGCGGGCCGGCAGCACCGGGATCAGGGCCCGCTCGGCGAGCGCGCCGTGGCCGATCTCGCGCCGCTTGGGCGAGCCCACCCGGCCGGTCTCACCGGTCGAGTAGGGCGGGAAGTTGTAGTTGTGCATGTAGCGCTTGGACTTCTCCGGCGCCAGGGTGTCCAGCGTCTGCTCCATGCGCAGCATGTTCAGCGTGGTGACACCCAGGATCTGGGTCTCGCCGCGCTCGAACAGGGCCGAGCCGTGCACTCGCGGGAGCACCTGGACCTCGGCGGTCAGCGGACGGATGTCCCGCGGGCCGCGGCCGTCGATGCGGACCTGCTCGCGCAGGACGCGGGCACGGACCTCGTTCTTGGTCAGCGACCGCAGCGCGGCGCCGACCTCCTTCTCGCGACCCTCGAAGGTGCCGGCGAGGCGCTGGAAGGCGGCCTCCTTGATCCGGTCGAGGGCCTCCTCGCGCTCCGCCTTGGAGGAGATGCGCAGCGCCTCGGAGACCTCGTCCTTGACGGCACCGGCCACGGCCTCGTAGGCGTCGGGCTGGTAGTCGAGGAAGGTCGGGAACTCCTGGACCGGCTTCGCGGCGACGGCCGCGAGCTCGGACTGGGCCCGGCACAGCTCGCGGATGGCCGGCTTGGAGGCCTCGAGGCCACCGGCCACGACCTCCTCGGTCGGCGCGGGCGCGCCACCGGCGATCAGCGCCACGGTGTGCTCGGTCGCCTCGGCCTCGACCATCATGATCGCGACGTCACCGTCGGGCAGGGTCCGGCCGGCCACGACCATGTCGAACGTGGCGCGGCTGAGCTCCTCGAGCGTCGGGAACGCGATCCACTGGCCGTCGACGTGCGCCATGCGGGTGGCGCCGATCGGGCCGGAGAACGGCAGGCCGGACAGCTTGGTCGACAGCGAGGCGGCGTTGATCGCCACGACGTCGTAGGGGTGGGCCGGGTCGAGGGCGAGAATCGTCTCGACGACCTGGACCTCGTTGCGCAGCCCCTTGACGAAGCTGGGGCGCAGCGGCCGGTCGATCAGGCGGCAGGTGAGGATCGCGTCCTCGCTGGGACGACCCTCGCGGCGGAAGAACGAGCCGGGGATGCGGCCCGCGGCATACATCCGCTCCTCGACGTCGACCGTCAGCGGGAAGAAGTCGAACTGGTCCTTCGGGGTCTTGCCGGCCGTGGTCGCCGACAGCACGACGGTCTCGCCGAGTTGCGCGAGGCAGGACCCAGCGGCCTGACGCGCCAGGCGGCCCGTGGAGAATGTGATCTCCCGGGTGCCGAGAGCGCCGTTGTCGATGACCGCGGTGCTGAAGTGTGTACCGAGAGTGCTCTGCTCGGTCATGTGGTGTGGTGCTCCTTCGGGTTGTGGTGCGCCCTGGCGGAGCCGTCTGCGGCCGGTCTTCGATCGAAGCTCACGGGGCTGATCGCCCGGAAGCCACTACCGAGGACCGGTGCGCCGACGCGCTCGGGCGGGGCGGCTCGTCATACCAGTGTGTCACTACACGAAGGGGAGCGACGCATGGACGCCGCTCCCCAACGCATCAGTCGTTATCGCCGCAGGCCGAGCCGCTCGATCAACGAGCGGTAGCGGGCGATGTCGCTGCGCTGCAGGTAGTTGAGCAGGCGGCGGCGACGGCCGACCAGCAGCAGCAGGCCACGCCGGCTGTGGTGGTCGTGCTTGTGCAGCTTGAGGTGTTCGGTGAGGTCCGCGATCCGCTTGGTGAGCATCGCGACCTGGACCTCCGGCGAGCCGGTGTCCCCTTCAACGGTCGCGTACTTGCCCATGATCTCGGTCTTCTGCGCAGAGTCGAGCGCCATGTTCTCCCTTAAAGGTTGGATCTGCATAAGGCCGGCCCCGCGGCGTCGTGCAGGCAGCCTGGCCCCCGCCGGTCACCCGGCGTCGACACTAGGCTAACAGACGGGCCGATCCAGCACCCGTCTGGTCTGTGCGACGTCGTCTTCGATCTGCTCGATCAGCGGCTCGATGCCCGCATAGGTCCGCTGCTCACGGAGGCGCTCGACGAAGTCGACGGCGATCCGCTCGCCGTAGATGTCGCCGTCGAAGTCGAGGATGTAGGACTCGACCCGCCGCTCCTTGCCGGAGAACGTCGGGTTGGTGCCGATGGAGACCGCCGCCGGGTGCGGCACCCCGTCCCGGTCGCGGGTGACCCACGCGGCATAGATGCCGTCGGCGGGGATCGCGGCGTTCGGCGACGTCAGCTGGTTGGCCGTGGGGAAGCCCAGCTCACGGCCGCGCTGGTCGCCACGCACGACGACGCCCTCGACGCGGTGCGGCCGGCCGAGCGCGCGGGCGGCGGCCACCACGTCGCCGGCGTCGACGCAGGCCCGGATGTAGGTCGAGGAGAACACGGTGCCCTCGTCGGCGACCAGCGGTGCGCCCTCCACCCCGAACCCGAACGTGCGGCCGAGCCGGTGCAGCAGCTGCAGGTCACCGGCGGCCTTGTGCCCGAACCGGAAGTTCTCCCCCACCACGACCAGCGCGGTGTGCAGGTGCTCGACCAGCGCGTCGTGGACGAAGGCCTCGGGTGAGAGATGTGAATACTCGACCGTGAACGGGATGACGACCAGCACGTCGACCCCGAGCGCCTCGATCAGCTCCGCTTTGCGGGACGGCTCGCTCAGCACCGCCGGGTGCGACCCGGGCCGCACCACCTCCGACGGGTGCGGGTCGAACGTCAGCACGACCGACTGCACGCCCAGCTCGCCGGCCCGCTTCACGACGTGCCCGATCACCTGCTGGTGCCCCCGGTGCACGCCGTCGAAGACGCCGATCGTGGTGACCGCGCGGCCCCAGCCACCCGGCGCCGCCTGTGTTCCCCGCCACCGCTGCATGCCCCTGAGCCTAGCGCCGGGGCAGGATCGGCTTCATGGCAGACGTCACCGCTGTGCTCTTCGACATGGACGGCACGCTCGTGGACTCCGACGCGGTCGTCGCCCGGACCTGGCTGCACTGGTGCGCCCGCAGAGGGCTGGAGCACGCCCTGGTCATGCGGGTCACCCCCGGCCGCCCGGCCCGCGAGACCATCCCCGAGCTGGCGCCGTGGCTGTCACCCGAGGAGCAGGCCGCGGACGCGGCGGCACTGCTGGACATGGAGCGTGCGGACCTCGACGGGGTCGTGCCGGCGCACGGCGCGCTCGACCTGCTCGCCGCGCTGGACGGCTGGGGCGTTCCGTGGGCGGTCGTCACCTCGGCCGACCGCCACCTGGCGCTGACCCGGCTCGGCGCCGCCGGCATCACCCCGCCCCGGGTGCTGGTGACGATCTCCGAGATCGAGCGGGCCAAGCCGCACCCGGAGGGCTATCTGAGCGCCGCCGCCCAGCTCGGCGTGGACCCGCGGCGCAGCCTCGTCGTGGAGGACGCGGTCGCCGGTGTACTGGCGGGGAAGGCGGCCGGTGGCGTGGTGGCCGGGCTGAGGACCGTCCCCGGCGCCGACTTCAACGTCGCACACCTCGACGAGCTGCGGACCCGGTCGACCCGCACCCGGGCGGGCCTGCGGATCAACACCGGGGTCTAGGGCACCAGCACGACCTCCGGCCGCGCCCGGCCGTCCTTCTCGCGGACGATCGCCAGGACGGTGCCGTCGGGGGCGAACACCGCGTAGGGCTCGGCGACGCCGATCGGGGCCAGCGAGCCGCCGTGCGACAGCGTCTTGGCCTCCACCTCGTCCGCGTCGCGGCGCGGGAAGCACCGGTCGGCGGCGGCCGGCAGCGGCATCGTCACCGGGTCGTCCCGCTCGGCGAGCTCGTCCAGGGTCGCCGCCTCGGCGAGCGTGAACGCGCCGACGGCGGTGCGGCGCAGCGCGGTCAGGTGGCCGCCGACGCCGAGCGTGGCACCGAGGTCCCTGGCCAGGGCGCGGATGTAGGTCCCGGACGAGCACGCCACGTCGACGTCCACGTCCACCCAGCCGGGCGAGCGGTTGATCGCCAGCACGTCGAGGCGGGACACGGTGACGGGCCGGGCCTGCAGCTCGACCTCCTCGCCGGAGCGGACCCGGTGATACGAGCGGACCCCGTTCACCTTGATCGCCGACACCGCGCTCGGCACCTGCAGGATGGCGCCGCGCAGCGGTTCGAGGCCGGCGCGCACGTCGCCGTCGGTGACCGCGCTCGCGTCCACTGTGGACACGACCTCGCCCTCGGCGTCGTCGGTCACGGTGGCCTGCCCGAGCCGGATCGTGGCGCGGTACTCCTTGGTGCTGCCGATCACGTACGTGAGCAGGCGGGTCGCCTTCTCCACGCCGATGATGAGCACCCCGGTCGCCATCGGGTCGAGGGTCCCGCCGTGCCCGACCCGGCGCGTCTTCGCCAGCCGCCGCATCCGCGACACCACGTCGTGCGAGGTCATCCCGCCGGACTTGTCGACGACGACCAGACCGCCCTGCGTCACTGCCTTCTGCGCCACGACCGGTCAGCCTAACGGCCGTGCCAGGCGAGGGTGTGCCACAGGTACTTCAGCAGCTGCAGCGTCTGCGCGGGCGTCCCCCACCCGGCCCACTCCCCGGGCGCGGTGACGACGTCGCGGGCGGCGCGGCCGATCAGCTCGGCGTCGACGACGGGCCGCGCGTAGCGCTCGCACAGCAGCACCGCGAGCGGGCGCATCTCGGGACCACGGAACTCGTCCGGCACCTCGTCGGGGGCGAGGCGCGACCCCGGCCGCCATTCGAGCTTGACGCCGAACCGGGCGGCGAGCGCGTCCGCCGCGGGCAGGCGGCCGGCGAAGCTGTCGTCGAGGACCAGCGCCTCGACGTCACGGGCGAGGTCGACCGGGCCGTGGACCTGCGCCTCGACGTAGTCGTCGAGCGGCCCGGCGGCGGCGAGATGGTCGGTGAGCCCGGCCAGTACCGGCGACAACGCGTCAACCACGCCCGCCTCGGCCGGCTCGTGGAAGCTGTCGCCCAGGGTGAACGTGGCCCGGGCGTTGATCTCGGGGCGCAGGCGCAGGTGCGCGGAGCCGAAGCGGCGGGCCGCCCCGCCGGGGTGGCGCCGCAGGTCGAGGGCGCCGTACTTGGGGCGGTCCGCGGGCGTGACCCCGGGCCGCTGGTAGGCACCGCCGAACCTGCGCTCCTCCCAGCGGTCCCGGGCGCCGCTGGGGTGGGCGGTCAGGCCGCCGTTGGAGATGCCGGTCTCGAACTGGCTGCGGAACCGGCCGTCGGCGAGGAGCCCCTCGACGACGCTGCGACCACCGGCGTCGATCCGGTCGGGATGGAAGTTGATCGTCACGACCGCGTCGGGCGGGTCGGTGCGGGCGCCGCTCGCGGCCCTGACGTGGGCGAGCGCTTCGAGCTGCGCGGGCGTCAGTCGGGCGTCCACGGTGCGCAGTATGTCAACGCACAGCGCCGGCCACCGCCCATTTGTCGCCGGCGAAGCGCTGCAGCAGGCCGGCCAGCCGCAGCACGATGAACAGGGTCAGGGCGATCCAGACTCCGCGCAGGCCGCCGTCGACCAGGTACGCCAGCCAGATGCCGGGCAGGAAGCCGCCGAGGGCCGACACCAGGGTCAGGTTGCGCAGGAACCGGATGTCGCCGGCGCCCAGGAAGACACCGTCGAGGGCGAAGACGACCCCGGCGGCGGGCATCATGCCGGCGAAGAACCACCAGGCCGTCTTCGCCTGGTGGTAGACCTCCGCGTCGGCGCCGAACCAGGGGCGCACGGTGGCGAGGGACGCCGCGACCAGGAACGCGAACACGACCCCGGAGACCAGGCCGGCGGTGGTGATCCGGCGGGCGAGCAGCTTCGCCTCGTCGACCCGGTCGCCGCCGAGGGCGGCCCCGACGAGGGACTGCGCGGCGATCGCGACCGCGTCGAGGGCGAGCGCGGTGAAGAAGAACAGCTGGATGGCGATGAGGTGCGCGGCGAGGCTGGCGGTGCCGAAGCGGGCCGCGACCGCCGAAGCGGACAGGAAGCACGCCTGGAACGCCGCGCCGCGCAGCAGCAGGTCCCGGCCGAGGGTCAGCTGGTGGCGGATCACGTCCAGGTGCGGGCGCAGCGGGACGCGCTCGGTCAGCAGCGCCCGCACGAACAGCAGCCCGACGGCCGTCTGCGCGATGACGTTCGCGACGGCGGAGCCTTCCAGGCCCAACCCGAGCGGGTAGACCAGCAGCGGGCAGAGCACGGCGGACAGCGCGTTGGCGCCGAGGACGTAGTACAGCGGGCGGCGGGTGTCCTGGACACCACGCATCCAGCCGTTGCCGGCGGTGCCGAGCATCAGCCCGGGCGCGCCGAGGGCGGCGATGCGCAGCCAGTCGGCGGCGCCGTCGGCGACCGGGCCCGGTGACCCGGCGATGGCGCGGGTCAGCGGCCCGGCGACCAGCTCCAGGGTCACCATGATGGTGACGCCGCCGGCCAGGGCCAGCCAGGACGCCTGGACGCCCTCGGAAACCGCGGCCTCGCGCTGGCCGGCGCCGAAGCGGCGCGCGGCGCGGCCGGTCGTGCCGTAGGCGAGCACGGTGCCGAGCCACACGGCGAGCGCCATGACCTGGCCACCGATGGCCAGGGAGCCCAGCTCCTCGCGGCCGAGGTGACCGACGACCGCCGTGTCCACCAGGACGTAGAGCGGCTCTGCGGCCAGCACGACGAGCGCCGGGAGGGCGAGGGCGGCGACACGACGCATCACGGTCACCGCGACAGCGTAAGGAGTTGCCTTCCGCTGCGCTACTTACTGAGGTGAGGTGGCGATCAGCCCCGGCGGTCCATGGACATCTGCAGGGCGGCGCGGGCGCGCTCGCGCGTGTCGGTGGTCGGCTCCTGCGGCTTGGGCTGGGGCTTCGGCTGCTCGGGCATGACGCTGGTCTCCTGACTGGTGACGCGACTGACGGCGCGGTTGGTGTGTTGACGGTCCGATCGCAGGGGCGCCGGGGTCACCGGCGGCCACGCCAACGCACGACCAGGAGACCGACGATGGGTGGTGTCGGTCTGAAACGCGGATCGGTGGGTCTGTGGCATCTGATTCCTCGCTTACGGCGGCTGCTGTGTCACTGGGCCGTGGACGCCCGCCGCCGGGTTCCGCTGTGAGCGGTCAGCCCCGGGACGGGCAGCGAAGAATTCGTACGATGCGCATGGTGACTAAGTTATCGTTCAGTTCCACGATGTGCGACGTCATCCCGCGATCTGGACGTTGTTACCTGCGGGTTTACCTGTCGGATGGATGTCGGCGGGCTCGTCAGAGAGCTCGTCAGGGGCTCGTCTGGGGCTCGTCTGGGGCTCGTCTGGGGCTCGTCAGCGGGCCAGGAAGTGCCAGCCCAGCCACCACCAGAAGCCGAACATCGCGATCCGTCCGACCGGCAGCGGCCCGACCCGGTAACGCATGACGACCCCGCACACCTCGCCGATCGTCGGCACCCGCGAGCCCTCCCGCCGGGCCGCGACCTCAACCGCCGCGAAGAGCCCCAGCGCGACAGTGAATGCGGCCGCAATACCAGCCTGTGCAAGGGTCATCGCCGTACCATCGCCCAGAACACCCACAGCCAGCCGAAATACGCGGCGGCGCGGGCGAGGTAGTGCTCCAGCAGCGGGTCCGCGAGCCGGGACAGCGTCGGATAGGCCCGCGAGCCGATCAGGAACGTGACGCCCTCGACGACCGCGAAGAGCACGATCGGCAGCAGCCACCACGCCGAGGCCCTGGGCAGCCGCGCCGGCGCGGGGCGCTTCGGCACCGTGGCGGACATCCCGAGCCACAGCAGGGCGCCTCCGGCGCCGAGGACGAGCAGGTTGGCCCGCAGGGAGAACGACGGCAGCGCCCCGCCCACGAGGGCGGTCAGGGCGAAGACCGGTGCCAGCACGACCGGGCGGGCCCAAACCCGGTCGACCTCCGCAACCAGCTCAGGTCGGTCCATTCATCGATTGTCACCGCAGAACCATCTCGCGTGCCACCAATGTCAGCCCTGGATTAACCCTGATCCACCAGGATGACCCGGTCCGCGAGCGCGGCGCGGATCGAGGCCATGACCCCCTCGACGGTGCCCGAGGCGCTGAACCCGGCCGCGAAGCGGTGCCCGCCGCCGCCGAGGCCGACCGCGACCCGGCTGACGTCGACGGCGCCCTTGCTGCGCAGCGAGACCGACCACTCGCCCGGGCCGACGGGCTTCACCACGCACGCGAGGTCGGCCTCCGCGACGCAGCGCACCGAGTCGATGAGCGCCTCGACCGCGCCCGCGGGCTGGTCGAACTCGGCGAGGTCGTCGAGCGTCACATACGTCCAGGCGAGGCCCAGCCCGCCGGCGGGCTCGAGCGCGGTGCGGGCGAGGGCGACTCCGAAGAGCCGGACCGCGCCGTAGGACCGGGTGTCGAACAGGCGGCGGGAGATGTCACCGACGGGGATGCCGGTGGCGATGAGCCGGGCCGCGAGCTCGTGCACCGCCGGGGTGGTCGAGCCGTGCTTGAACGAGCCGGTGTCGGTGGCAAGGGCCACGTAGAGGCACTCGGCGATCTCGGGGTCCAGCGCGACGCCCAGACGGCTGAGCAGGCCCTCGGCCACCACCGACGTCGCGGCGGCGGACGGGTCGATGAGGTTGATCGCGCCGAAGCCCGCGTTGGACGCGTGGTGGTCCAGCACGATGCCGACCGGTGTGGAGGTCAGGATCCCGGCGAGGGCCCCGAGCCGCTCGATGCTGGCGGCGTCGAACACCAGCATCGCGTCGGGCAGGGTCACCGCATTCGCGGGCACCAGCATCGACGCGCCCGGCAGCTGGTCGAAGGGCGACGGCACGACCATCGGGCCGGGGAAGGTCGCCTCGATCACCAGCGACGGGGCGAAGCGGCGCAGGCCGAGCGCGAAGCCGAGCATGCTGCCCAGGGCGTCACCGTCAGGGTTGACGTGACACACGAGCAACACCCGGGCGCCCGGGGGCAGGCCGCGCAGCGCGGAGACCGCGGCGTCCCACTCCCCGGGCGACGGTCGCACGGCCTGCCCGAGGGTCACCGCCGGTCCTGGCCGACGACGACCTCGTCGTCGGCGCCTTCGGCCCCCGCCAGGTCGTCGCTTCCGGTCTCCAGGTCGTCCTCGAGCTTGTAGGGCTGGGCGTCGCCCGCGTAGTGCGCCCCCGCGGCCCGGCGCTGAACCTCGGCGTCGGCGCTGCGTGCGGTCGCCAGCAGGTCGTCGATGTGCTTCACGTGCTCGGTCACGTCGTCGTGCACGAACGCGAGACTCGGCGAGTGGCGCAGCCCGAGGGCCCTGCCAACGGTGGACCGCATGAGTCCCTTGGCGCTCTCCAGCGCCGCCGCCGTGCCCGACTGTGCCGTCGCGTCACCGAGCACCGTGTAGAACACGGTCGCCTCACGCAGATCAGCAGTGATCCGCGCGTCGGTGATCGTGATCATGCCCAGCCGAGGGTCCTTGACCTGCGTCCGCACCACCGATGCGACGAGCTCCTTCACGCGCTCCGCGTGCCGGCGCACCTTTGCCGGATCCGTCATCTCGAACACCTCCGCAGCCAAAACGATCTGACCAACGCTCTGACATTACCCGCGACGCGACCCGGCGGCCGCTCGCGGAACACAGGACTACTCGTCATCGTCACCGTGCAGCCGGCGGCGCACGGAGAGCAACTCGATCTCGGGCCGGCCGGCGACCGCCCGCTCGATGGCGTCCAGGACCTCACGCACGTGAGCGGCCTCGGAGGCGACCACCGCGACGCCGACCTCGGCGCGCCCGTGCAGATCGAGGGCGCCGACCTCGGCGACGGACACCTCGAACTTGCGCAGATACGCGACGAGCGGCCGCACGTAGGCACGCTTGGCCTTCAGCGAACGGGAGTCACCGGGCAGGAGCATGTCGAAGACCGCGGTTCCGGTATACACGGCCCAAGATCCTATCGACTCTAGGAAAGCATGGCCACCAATAACGGGGCAGGTGAGACCGGCAGCGGCGCGGCGTCCTCCACGATCGGGCGAGGGGTGCGGCGCGGCAGCCCGGCACCGGCGCTGCCGCCACGGCCCGGGTAGACATACAGCGCCGTCGGGTCGACCGCGTCGATGGCGGCCACGACCGCCGGCAGGTGCCGGAAGCGGTCCCAGTCGCCGGTCTCGGCGAAGCCGAGCTCCAGCACCACCCCGAACGGCTCGGCCTGCCAGATGAAGTCACGGGCCCCGTGGGTGACCGCGGCCTCGAGCAACGACTCGGACCAGGCGTCGCGCCACTGCCGCGCCGGAGTCTCCCCGTCGCGGACCTCGATCGACCACCAGGTGAGGCTCATGACGGATTCGACGGTACGCCGGAAACCAACATCAAAGAAAGGGCCGCCGCGGAATCCGCGGCGGCCCACTCAGCTCTGCGGCATCAGCCGCGCGGCTTCTCCCGCAGCTCCCAGGTCTCGATGACGTCACCGAGCTGGATGTCGTTGAAGTTGCCGAGCGTAATACCGCACTCGAAGCCCTCGCGGACCTCGGTGGCGTCTTCCTTGAAGCGGCGCAGGCCCGCGATGGTGAGGTTGTCGGAGATGACAGCCCCGTCGCGGAGCAGGCGCGCCTTGCTGTTGCGCCGGATGAGCCCGGTGCGGACGATGCAGCCGGCGATGTTGCCGAAGCGCGACGAGCGGAAGACCTCGCGGATCTCCGCCGAGCCGAGCTCGACCTCTTCGTAGATCGGCTTGAGCATGCCCTTGAGCGCGGTCTCGATCTCCTCGATGGCCTGGTAGATGACGGTGTAGTACCGGATCTCCACGCCTTCGCGGTCGGCCAGCTCGCGGATGCGACCCTCGGCCCGCACGTTGAACCCGATGACGATCGCGTCGGACGCGCTCGCCAGGTTGACGTCGTCCTGGGTGACGGCGCCCACGCCCCGGTGGATGATCCGGAGCTGGACCTCGTCGGAGACGACGATCTTGACCAGTGCGTCCTCGAGCGCCTCGACCGAACCCGAACCGTCACCCTTGAGGATGAGGTTGAGCGTGGTCTTCTCGCCCTCCTTGAGCTGGTCGAACAGGTTCTCCAGCGTGACCCGGCCGGTGCGCGAGGCCATCTCGGCCGCGCGGCGGCGAGCCTGCCGCTGCTCGGCGATCTGCCGTGCGGTGCGGTCGTCGTCGGTGGCAAGGAACGTGTCACCGGCGCCGGGCACCGAGGTCAGACCGAGCACCAGGACCGGACGGGCCGGACCGGCGGACGGCACGGGCGTGCCGTTCTCGTCGAGCATCGCCCGGACGCGCCCGTAGGCACGACCGGCGACGATCGAGTCACCGACGTTGAGCGTGCCCTTCTCCACCAGCACGGTGGCGACGGGACCGCGACCACGGTCGAGGTGCGACTCGATCGCGATGCCCTGCGCCGGACCGTCGATCGGCGCGCGCAGGTCGAGCGCGGCGTCGGCGGTGAGCAGCACAGCCTCGAGGAGACCCTCGATGTTGATGCGGCTCTTCGCGGAGATGTCGACGAACATGGTCTCGCCGCCGTACTCCTCGGCGACGAGGCCGTACTGCGTCAACTCCTGGCGGACCTTCGCCGGGTTGGCGTTCTCCTTGTCGATCTTGTTGACCGCGACCACGATCGGCACCTCGGCCGCCTGGGCGTGGTTCAACGCCTCGATCGTCTGAGGCATGACGCCGTCGTCGGCCGCCACCACCAGGACCACGATGTCCGTGGCCTGCGCACCACGGGCACGCATGGCGGTGAACGCCTCGTGGCCCGGGGTGTCGATGAAGGTGATGGCACGGTCGATGCCGTCCTCGCCGTGCGGCACGTGCACCTGGTAGGCACCGATGTGCTGGGTGATGCCACCGGCCTCGCCGGCCACGACGTTGGTGGAGCGGATCGCGTCGAGCAGCTTGGTCTTACCGTGGTCGACGTGACCCATGACGGTCACCACCGGCGGCCGGATGACCAGGCGCTCCTCGTCGACGTCGGCATCGATGTCGATGTCGAAGCGCGCGAGCAGCTCGCGGTCCTCGTCCTCGGGGCTGACGATGCTGACGATGAAGCCCAGGTGCTCGCCGAGCAGCTCCAGGGTCTCGTTGGTGCACGACTGGGTCGCCGTCACCATCTCGCCCAGGTTGAACATCTCCTGGACGAGCGAGCCCGGGTTGGCGTTGATCCGGTCCGCGAAGTCGGACAGCGAGGCACCCTGCGGGAGCCGGATCGTCTGACCCTGACCCCTCGGGGCGCCCGAGCCCATCGTCGGCGCGGACAGGTTGTCGAACTCTTGTCTGCGCTGCTTCTTGGACTTGCGACCACGGGTCGGCCGGCCGCCGGGACGCCCGAAGGCACCCGCCGCACCGCCGCCGCGACCGCGACCACCGGCACCGCCGCCACCGGGACGACCGGCACCGCCGACACCCGCGCCGGGTGCGCCGCCGCCACCGCCGGGACCGCCGCGGTAACCGCCGCCGCCGGCACCAGCACCTGCGCCGCCACCGGGACGGAAGCCGCCACCGGCGCCACCGCCACCGGGACCGCCGCGGAAGCCACCGCCGCCGCCACCGGGACCGCCGCCGGGACGACCGGCACCGCCGGCGCCACCACCGGCACCGCCGCGGAAGCCACCGCCGCCACCGCCGGGACCGCCACCCGGACGACCGGGACGGTCACCGGGGCCACCGGCCGGGCGACCCGGACGCTGGCTCGGCATCTGCGACGGGTTCGGCCGGGGGCCGCCCATCGAGGCGGGGTTGGGCCGCGGAGGCATCGCGGACGGGTTCGGCCGCGGGATTCCGCCCGGCGCCGAGGGGCGCGTGGGAGCGCCGCCGGACACGCCGAACGGGTTGTTGCCCGGGGAACGCGCCGGCGGACGTGCGCCGCCGGGACGTGGCCCCTGGCCAGGACGTGGAGCACCACCGGGGGCCGGCGCGGCACCCGGCTGGGGTGCCGGCGACGCCGCCGGGGTGGGACGCGGGCCTGGCGAAGGTGCGCCACCGCTGGGCGGCGGCGCCGACTCACGCCGGGTGGTCTCCCGCTGGCGGGCCTCCTTGGCGGCCTTCATGGCCGCTTCCTGGTCCGCCTTCAGTGCGGCGGCACGCTGCTCGGCGGCCGCCACCTCGATGTCGTGTGCGCTCGTCGGCTTGACCACGGGCGCCGGGCGCGGCGGACCGGGACGCGGGCCGGGCCCGCCTCCAGTGCCACCGCCCGCGGGCGGCTGTGGCCGCTTCGGGGGCGCGAAGGGCTTGGCTGCCGGGACTGCCGGGTTCGGACGCGGTGCCGAAGGCACGGGCGCTGCCGAAGGAGCCGACGATGCCGGCGCAGGAGGCGCCGAGGGCGCTGGAGCGGACCCTCCGGATTCGAAGCTCGCTCGCAGCCGGCGCGCCACAGGCGCTTCCACCGTGCTGGATGCGGACTTCACGTATTCGCCAAGCTCCTGCAGCTTCGCGAGCACGGTCTTACTCTCGACCCCGAGCTCTTTTGCCAGCTCGTGTACGCGGGCCTTGCCTGCCACTGAACTCCTCACCTCGAGGCCGGGCGGCATAGGTCCGCGCCGACCTCACTCGTGCACTTGAAGCCTGGTCATCTCAGGGACTTCATCGTGTGCTCATGTCCGTCGTCCTACCTTGCGTGTCCGGGTGGGGCGATCACGCGCCCACCATCGGCGGTTCCGATCACTGCGATTGCTCCAATGCCGCCGCCTGAGCGACGGCTTCGGCCAGCGGACCGGTGTCCAGGACTCCGGCGAGGCGCAAGGCTCGCCCGAAGGCGCGCCGACGCTCCGCTAGCGCCAGGCAAGCCGGATCGGGATGCAGGTGCGCTCCCCGGCCCGGCCGTCTGCGGGCCGGATCAGGAACGGCCATGAACTGGTCAGGGCCGGACTCAATCGCGACAAACCGCAGTAATTCGGAGGATGACGCACGCTTCCGGCAACCAACACAGGTGCGGACCGGGGGCGTGCGACGTACCGACAAGAAGTCTACCCTGCGCTTTCGGCTTGTGCCGCGCCCGGTCCCGTGACGTGATCGACGCCAGCGTCCGGAGCGTTGTCCGGCCGGATGTCGATCCGCCACCCGGTGAGCCTCGCGGCGAGCCGCGCGTTCTGGCCCTCACGGCCGATGGCCAGGGAAAGCTGGAAGTCCGGCACGGTCACCCGGGCGGCCCGGTTGCCCGCGTCGACCACCTCGACGTTGAGCGCTTTCGCCGGCGAAAGTGCGTTTCCGACGAACTGGGCCGGGTCGTCGGACCAGTCGATAATGTCGATCTTCTCACCGTGCAGCTCGCTCATGACGGCACGGACCCGCTGGCCCATCGGGCCGATGCAGGCGCCCTTGGCGTTGACCCCGGAGACCGTCGTGCGCACCGCGATCTTGGTGCGGTGGCCGGCCTCACGCGCGATCGCGGCGATCTCGACGGTCCCGTCGGCGATCTCCGGCACCTCGAGCGCGAAGAGCCGCTTCACCAGGTTGGGGTGGGAGCGCGACAGCGTCACCTGCGGCCCGCGGAATCCCTTCACCACGTGCACCACGATGCACTTGATGCGCTGGCCGTGCTCATACCGCTCGCCGGGGACCTGCTCGGCGGCGGGCAGCAGCCCCTCGATCTTGCCGAGGTCGATCGAGACGATGCCCTTCTCGGTCCTGGCGTCGTGCGCCTGGATCACGCCCGTGACCAGGTCACCGTCGCGCCCGACATACTCGCCGAAGTGCGCCTCGTCGGTCGCCTCGCGCAACCGCTGCAGGATGACCTGCTTGGCGGTCATCGCCGCGATCCGGCCGAAGTCGTGCGGGGTGTCCTCATACTCCCGCACGATCGTGCCGTCGTCGTCGAGGTCCTGCGCCAGCACCGACGCAGCCCCGTTCTTGCGGTCGATCTCCACGCGGGCGTGCGGGTTGGCCCCCTCCGTGTGCCGGTACGCGGTCAGCAACGCGGTCTCGATCGCCGCGAGGATGGTCTCGAACGGGATCTCCCGCTCACGCTCCAGCGCGCGGAGCGCCGCCAGGTCGATGTTCACGCCTCGTCCTCCCCTTCCTCGTCGTCGTCATCAAGGTCTTCGTCTTCGTCTTCGTCAAGGTCTTCGGGCAGCTCGGCGAGCCGCTTCATCTCCACCTGCACCCGGCCGGGGCCCAGGTCCGCGAACGCGACCGTCCGCGCGGCGCCCTCCACGTCCAGGGTCACCCCGGTCTCCGTCACCGCCGTCACCCGGCCGGTCACCGGCTTGCCGGCGACGTCGACCAGCACCAGGCGGGTCCGGTTGCGCCGCCAGTGCCGCGGCTCGGTGAGCGGCCGGTCGACCCCGCGGGAGCCGACCTCCAGCTCGTACTCCCCCGCGATGAGCTCGTCGCCGGCCGCCTCGGCCTCGTCGAGCGCGGCCGAGACCGCCCGCGACACCTCGGCGACCGCGTCCAGGTCGACGCCCTTGTCGCTGTCGACCGCGACCCGCAGCAGGTGGCGCCGCCCGACCCGGCTGACGTCGAGGTCCTCCAGGTCGTAGCCGGCTGCGGCCACGACGGGCTCGACGACCTTTCGCAGTCGCTCGCGGTGCGCACCGGCGTCGCGGGCTCCAGCATCCCGCGAACCGCCGGCGCGGCGATCCCGCTGCTGAGCCATGATCGACACCTCTTTCTGCACCGCCCCGACGGGCGCACGGCTTCACGCCGCCTGCGACGGCATGCGCGGGCGGCTCTCCGCAGAGCGTAACGCGCGGTGACCTCCGGCGTTCCGGCGGCGCTCCCACCGTGCTCCCCCGACCGAATGCGGCAGTGGGTCGTGTACACCGAAAAAGCGCCGGATAGTGTTCACTGTGCGCGTGTCCTCCCGCAGAGCCGTCCTCGCCGCCGCCGCGGCGGCAATGACGACCCTCACCGCCTGCGACATTCCGAAGAGTTCCGCGGCCACCTGGCACCCCGCGCCGGACGTGCTGCTGCCGCTGCTCACCCGCGCGGTCGCGCTGCGGGACCGCTACGCCGAGGTGCTCACCGCGTTCCCGGCGCTGCAGGACCGGCTCGGCCCGCTCAAGGACAACCACGCCGCGCACGTCGTCGCGCTCGCCCGCGAGGTCGGCCTCGACGAGCACGGCCCGATGCCGACGGCGAGCACGTCGGCCGGCCCGGTCGTCCAGGACCAGGCGGCGGCGGTCAAGGAGCTCGCCGGCCTGGAGAAGGCCGGCCAGGAGGACGCGACCACCGCCTGCCTGGCCGCCCCGTCCTACCGCGCGGCCCTGCTCGGCTCGATCGCCGCCTGCCGCGCCGCCCACGTGGAGGTGCTCACGTGACCACGCCTGCCGACGAACGGCTCGTGGCGGCGCTGCAGGCCGAGCACGCCGCGATCTACGCCTACGGCGCGGCCGGCGCCAAGCTCGACGGCGGGACCGTCGGCCTGGCCCGCGCCGCCGACGGCGCCCACCGCACCCGCCGGGACGCCCTGGTGGTGCGGCTGTCCGGCGCCGGGGTGACACCGCCGCCGGCGGCACCCGCGTATGCGCTGCCGTTCCCGGTCACCGACCGCGCCTCGGCCCTGAAGCTCCTCGCGCTGGTCGAGGACCGCACGGCCGCGCAATGGCGCCTGGCCCTGCCGCCGACCGCCGGCGAGGTGCGCAAGCTCGCCCTCGACGCGCTCGTCGACTGCGCCGCGCGGGGCGCCGCACTGCGCCAGGTCGCCGGCACGACACCGCTGACCAGCGCGTTCCCTGGAAAGGTCTAGATGCTCGGCACGATCGTCAAGCGGCTCGGGCACAGGCCGTGGTTCGCCGCGGCGGCCCGGCGCCTCGTGCGCCTCGACCGGTGGCTCCAGCGCCGCTCCAAGGGCCGGATCGTGCCGATGAACGCCACCGGCGTCAACACGCTGCTGATCACCACCACCGGCCGCAAGTCCGGGCAGCCCCGCTCCCAGCCGCTGCTGTTCATCCGCGACGGCGACGACTTCGTCGTGATCGGCTCCAACTGGGGCCAGGCGCACCACCCGGCGTGGACGGCCAACCTGCTGGCCGACCCCCGCTGCGCGATCACCTGGAAGAACAAAGAGCTACAAGCCACCGCGGAGTTGGTACAGGATGAGGAACGCGCCCGCCTGTTGGACGCGCTGACGGCCAGCTGGCCCGCGTACAGCACGTACCAGGAACGGGCCGCGGGGCGAGAAATCCGGATATTTCGCCTGCGCGGGATCTGAAACCTCCAGTACTCCCGAAAGCGTGCCATCGCAAGGGCGCAGGACCCCACAGACGTGTCCGCTCCGCGACGATCGTTACATCACGCCACGAGCGTCCGAACGAGAGGAGACCGACATGCGCCGCACCGCTTGGGCCGGTCCGACGATGCAGCCGCGTCGTTAACGACAACCGTCTCGTGAGCCCTGCCGTCCGGGAAGTCCACCACCTTCCCGGACGGGCCAGGTCACTCACACCCCGATGAGCCTTCCGATCAGATATGTGGCCCCGGCCGCTGCCGCCCCGAGCAGTAGCTGCCGGACCCCCGAGGCCCACCAGCGCCGGCGGGTGTACCGGGAGATCAGTGCCCCCGCGACGAACAGCCCCACACTGCCCGCGGCCAGCGCCGGCCACAGGCTCGTCCCGCCGAGCAGGTAGGGCAGCAGGGGCACCAGCGCCCCGATCGAGAAGCACACGAACGACGACCCGGCCGCGACCCAGGGACTGGGCGCGTCGTCCGGGTCGACGCCGAGCTCCTCCTGGGCGTGCACCCGGACCGCCTCATCGATGTCCCGCCCCAGCGTGGAGGCGACCTGCAGCGCCAGGTCCGCCGGCAGCCCGCGGGCCTGCCAGATCCGGGCCAGCTCGGCGGCCTCCTCCTCCGGGAAGTGCGTCAGCTCCCGCCGCTCCTTCGCGACCTCCGCGGCGACCTGCTCGTTCTGCGCGCGGACGCTGGTGAACTCCCCGAGCCCCATCGAGATCGCCCCGGCGACCAGCCCGGCCGTGCCGGTGAGCACGATCGTGCGCGGCGCGATCCCGCCGCCGCCGACCCCGGCGATCAGCGCGATGTTGGTGACGAGCCCGTCCATCGCCCCGAACACCGCCGCCCGCAGCCACCCGCCGGATACGTCCGCATGATGATGCGCGTCCTCAGCGGCCGGGTGGGTCACGGCAGGGTCAGGATCTCGTAGCCGTCCTCGGTCACCACGATGGTGTGCTCGAACTGCGCCGTCCACTTACGGTCCTTGGTGACGACCGTCCAGCCGTCCTTCCAGATGTCGTAGTCGTGCGTGCCGTGCGTGATCATCGGCTCGATCGTGAACGTCATGCCGGGCTCCATGATCGTGGTGAGCCGCGGGTTGTCGTAATGCGGCACGTAGAGCCCCGTGTGGAACACCTCGTTGATGCCGTGCCCGGTGAAGTCCCGCACCACGCCGTAGTGGAAGCGCTTGGCATACGCCTCGATGACCCGGCCGATCGCGTTGAGCGGGCGGCCCGGCGCGACGGCACGGATGCCCCGCATCATCGCCTCGCGGGTCCGCTCGACCAGCAGCCGGTCCTCCTCGGCGACGTCACCGACGCAGAACGTCTGGTTGGTGTCGCCGTGCACCCCGCCGATGAACGCGGTCACGTCGACGTTGAGGATGTCGCCGTCCTCGATCACGGTCGAGTCGGGGATGCCGTGGCAGATCACCTCGTTGAGCGACGTGCAGCACGACTTCGGGAAGCCCTTGTAGCCCAGCGTCGACGGATACGCTCCGTGGTCGCACAGGAACTCGTGCACGACCCGGTCGATCTCGTCGGTCGTCACCCCCGGCTTGGCGTGCTCACCGGCCAGCACGGTCGCCTGCGCCGCGAGCCGGCTCGCGACCCGCATCCGCTCGATGATCTCCGGCGTCTGCACGTCCGACCCGCGATGCTTGCTCGGGGCGCGCTTCCCCACATACTCGGGTCGCGCGATCGAGGCCGGAACCTGACGCCATGGTGTTTGCGTGCCGGGGACTAGCGAAGCGCGGACCGTCATGCCGAAAAGCCTAACGCGCATCAACCAGGCATGGTCTGGGTAACCCCTGGGCATGATCGACGACGACCGCGTCAACAGCCGCGCAGAGGAGCTCCTGCCCGAGGAGCTCGCCGCCGGCAGCGAAGACCCGAAGGCCCAGGCCGAGGCGCTCCTGCAGGACTCCGACGACCGCGAGCACTACCGCGAGTCGACACCTGACCTGCGCATCGACCACCGCACCTCAGACGAGGCCGCCGCCACCGGCGAGTAGCTTCTCCAGCGCCACCTGGCTGACCTGGCGATAGTGGCCGCCCTCAAGATGACTCTGGACCACCACCCGCCCAACGGCGGTGTTTTCGACCCGCCAGTATTCGGGGATGCCGGCGTCCGCATAGACCTTCGACTTGAGGAGCCTGTCCTCGTCGACAGACCCCGGCGAGACGACCTCGATGATCAGGTCGAAGAGGTCCGGCGACTGCAACACATCAGTGGTCACCGCCTCGCCTTGCCTGAGGACGGCGATGTCCGGGATGCGGTAGCTGCGCTGGTCAATCTGGATGCCGATGGTGGTGTATACCTTGCGACCAAGCCCGCGAAGGTAGATAGCCAGCTCAAGCTGGACCTCCTGGCGCTCCGGATTCGCCGGCGGCACGACCCGAATCACTCCCTCGTGCAATTCCAACCGGTATTGATCGGTTTCGGGCAGCGCAAGCACATCGTCGACCGTGAAGAGTCCATCAGGGAGATGAATCCCGGGAATCGCGATGTCCATGTCGATCACCCTCATTGCACGAGCGTAGCGGACTTATGGCCGTATGGCTACAGAGGATTTGTGGGCGCGGGCGGCTTCGATGAAGGCGGCGAAGACCCTGAAGTCGGTGGTGTCCTCGGGGTGCCACTGGACGCCGAGGGCGAAGGACTTCGAGGCGTCCTCGACGACCTCGATGAGGTTGTCGTCGGGGCACCAGCCGGTCGGGGTCAGCGTGCCGGGGTCGGCGCAGCCCTGGTGGTGGAACGAGTTGACCATGACCGAGTCGCCGAGGATCTTCGCGGCGAGGGTGCCGCCGGTCAGCACGACCGGGTGCTCGCCGAACTTCGGGCCGCTGACCGGGCGGTGGTCGTTGTGGCCGAGGACGTCGGGCAGGTGCTGGTGGAGGCGGCCGCCGTAGGCGACGCACATCAGCTGCATGCCCCGGCAGATGCCCAGCAGCGGCAGGTCGGCGGCGAGGGCGGCGCGCATGAGCAGCAGCTCGGCGGTGTCGCGCTCGGGTTTGACCTTCGTGGTGGCGTGGGGTGGCTCGCCGTACAGGTCGGGGTTCACGTCGGAGCCGCCGGTGAACATGATCCCGTCGAGCCCGTCCAGGACGTCGATGTCGGGGTCGTCGGGGGTCACGAGGACCGCCCGGCCGCCGGAGGCGTGCACCGCGTGCACGTAGGACAGCGGAAGCACGGCCGAGAAGGTGTCGTTGAGCCCGAAGCGGGTCTCCTCGGCGTAGGTGGTCAGGCCGATCACCGGTCGCGACATGTCATCAACCTAATCCCACGGGTGCGAGGTTGTGCAGGATCTCCAGGGCACGATCCCTGGCGGCCGCCGGCTCCAGCGTGATCAGCGGGTCCCAGTTGAGGTCGTAGAAGATCTCGGTGACGCCCTGCGTGGCAAGCCACGCCGTGCCTTCGCGGATCTGCTCGAAGGTGCCTGACAGCGGCGGCCGGCCGTCGGCGTCGAGTTCGAGGTCCGTGAGCTTGAGCACACCCCGGCAGACGACCCGCGGCGAAGCGCGACCGGAGGACGCGGCGCCCTCCTGTACCAGGGCGACATCCGAGGAAATGTCGGACAGGTTGGTCGCAGAGCGGCTGACCCACCCGTCGCCGATCTCCCCGGCGCGGCGGATCGCGGCGGGGACGGCGCCACCCAGCAGGATCGGCACGCCGGGGCGCTGGACCGGGCGGGGCTCCATGCGGCTGGGCGGCACGGTGTAGAACTCGCCGTCGAACGCGCTGACGCCGTCGGCCCACAGCGCCCGCAGCACGGCGACGTATTCGCGGGTGCGGGCGACCCGCCGTTCGGCCACGGCGCCGGTCGCGGCGTACTCGACCGGGGACCAGCCGACGCCGAGCCCGAGGTCGACCCGGCCGCCGCTGAGCACGTCGAGGGTGGAGACCTGCTTGGCCAGGACCGCCGGTGACACGAACGGCAGGTTGACCACCGCCACGCCGAGGCGGATGCGGCTGGTGCGGGCGGCGGCGAAGGTCAGCGCGACGAGCGGGTCGAGCACGCTGCGATAGACCGGGTCGACCGCCTGGTCCTCGCCGACGAGCAGCCGCTGGAAGGTCCACAAGGAGTCGTAGTCGAGCCGCTCCGCCTCGACGGCGACCTCGGCGAGGAGGTCGGGTGTGGCCCATGACCCTGACACCGGCAGTCCGAAACCGACGCGCATGTGCTTAACCTACCCAGTTTCCAGCTCCGTAGGCTTCGCCCAGCGGTTCCGTGGGGGGCTGCGCCACCCCACACCCCCATGCTCGCTTCGCTCCCACTCAAGCTATTGCCCGCACCAACGCGGCGAACGGGCGGACGTCCGAAGCCTCCTCGGGATGCCACTGGACGCCGAGGACGAAGCGGCGGGCCGGGTCCTCGACGGCCTCGATGACGTCGTCGTCGGCCCAGCCGGTGACGGTCAGCGAACCCGGGTCGTCGACGGCCTGGTGATGGTACGAGTTGACGTCCGCCACCTCGCCGAAGATCGCCGCGGCCCGGGAGCCGGGTGCGAAGCGGGCCGGGTGCGCGCCGTAGACGCCTGGGCTCGGCTGGTGCCGCTCGTTGCCCAGGACGTCGGGCAGGTGCTGGGTGAGCGTGCCGCCGCAGGCGACGGCGAGCAGTTCCATGCCGCGGCAGACGCCCAGCACCGGCAGGTCGGCGTCCAGCGCGGCGGCGAGCACCGCCAGCTCGCCGCTGTCGCGGTCCGGCCGGGTCTTCGTCGTCGGGTGGGCCGGCGCGCCGTAGTGCGCCGGCTCGATGTCGGCGCCGCCGGCCAGGACCAGGCCGTCCAGGCGGCGGATCAGGTCGGCGGCGCCGTCCGCCGACGGGGGCAGGACGACCGGCCGGGCGCCGGCCTCCTGCACCAACCGGGCGTAGCCCTCGGGGATCAGGACCGCCCGGGTGTCCCACACGCCCCAGCGGGCGGGTTCGACGTAGGCGGTGATGCCGACCAACGGGATCACAGCGGCGTCACGTAGGCGCCGGTGATGCCGCCGTCGACGAGGAACGTGGAGGCGGTGATGAAGGACGCGTCGTCGCTGGCGAGGAACGCGACCGCGCCGGCGATCTCCTCGGGGGTGCCGAAGCGGCCCATCGGCACGTGCACCAGGCGCCGCGCGGCCCGCTCGGGGTCCTTGGCGAAGAGCTCCATGAGCAGCGGGGTGGCGATCGGGCCGGGGCACAGCGCGTTGACCCGGATGCCCTCGCGGGCGAACTGCACGCCGAGCTCGCGGGTCATGGACAGCACGGCGCCCTTGCTCGCGGTGTACGCGATCTGCGAGGTGGCCGCGCCCAGCAGCGCGACGAAGCTGGCGGTGTTGATGATCGAGCCCTTGCCCTGGGCGCGCATGTGCGGGATGGCGTACTTGCAGCAGAAGTAGACGCTGGTCGTGTTGACCTTCAGCACCCGCTCCCAGGCCTCCAGGCCGGTGTCGAGGATCGAGTCGTCGTCGGGCGGGGAGATGCCGGCGTTGTTGAAGGCGATGTCGAGCCGGCCGTACCGCTCGGCGACGCCGTCGAACAGGGCCTTGACGGCCTCCTCGTCGGCGACGTCGGTGGCGACGAACTCGCCGCCCACCTCGTCGGCGGCGGCCTTGCCCGCCTCGGGATTGAGGTCCACGACGACGACCTTGGCGCCCTCGGACGCGAACCGGCGCGCCGTGGCGAGTCCGATGCCGCTGCCGGCGCCGGTGATGACCGCGACCCGGTCCTGGAGACGAGCCTGCACTTAAACCTCCGTGCTGAAGAAGACGTTCTTGACTTCGCTGAACGCGGCGAGCGCGTCCGGTCCGAGCTCACGGCCGAGGCCGGACTGCTTCACGCCGCCGAAGGGCGTCCAGTACCGCACCGAGGAGTTGGAGTTGACGCTGAGGTTGCCGGCCTCGACGCCCCGCGCGACGCGGATGCCGCGGCCGAGGTCGCCGGTCCAGATGGAGCCGGACAGGCCGTATTCGGTGTCGTTGGCGAGGCGGATCGCGTCGGCCTCGTCGTCGAAGCGCAGCACCGACAGGACGGGGCCGAAGATCTCCTCGCGCCAGTGCCGGTCCTCGGTGGACTCCGCGGCCAGGACGGTGGGGGCCATCCAGTAGCCGGGGCCGCCGGGAGCGGTGCCCTCGATGACCGCCTTGTCCACATAGGACTTGACCGATGCCAGCTGGCCCGCGGAGATCAGCGGCCCCATCTGCGCGGTTTCGAGGGACGGATCCTCGCAGCGGAACGCTTGCACCGACTGCTCCAGCAGCGCCATGAACTCGTCGTAGACGCTGGCCTGGACCAGCAGGCGGGACCGCGCGCAGCAGTCCTGGCCGGCGTTGTCGAAGACGGCGCCCGGCGCGCCCGCGGCGGCCTTGGCCAGGTCGGCGTCGGCGAAGACGATGTTGGCGCTCTTGCCGCCGAGCTCGAGGGTCACCCGCTTCACCTGCTGGGCGCAGCCGGCCATGATGCGCTTGCCGACGTCGGTGGAGCCGGTGAAGCAGACCTTCCGCACGAGGGGGTGGGTGACGAACCGTTCGCCGACGACGGAGCCCTTGCCCGGCAGTACCGTGAAGACACCCTCGGGCAGGCCGGCTTCGAGCGCCAGCTCACCCAGGCGGATGGCCGTGAGCGGGGTCAGCTCGGCGGGCTTGAGGACCACGGTGTTGCCCGCGGCCAGGGCCGGCGCGAAGCCCCAGCCGGCGATCGGCATCGGGAAGTTCCACGGCACGATGACGGCGACGACGCCGAGCGGCTCGTAGAACGTGACGTCCATGCCGCCCGCGACGGGGATCTGCCGCCCGCTGAGCCGCTCCGGCGCCCCGGCGTAGTAGTTGAGCACGTCGCGGACGTTGCCGGCCTCCCAGCGGGCGTTGCCGATGGTGTGCCCGGAGTTGCGGACCTCCAGCTGGGCGAGCTCCTCGTTGTGCTCGTCGACCAGTGCGGCGAAGCGGCGCAGCAGCCGGGCCCGGTCGCCGGGCGACACGGCCCGCCAGGTCTGGAACGCTTCGTGCGCCCGCGCGATCGCGGCGTCGGTCTCCTCCACGCTGGTGGAGGGCACCGTGGCGACGATCTCCTCGGTCACCGGCGAAATGACGTCATGCATCGTGGTTACAGCCTTTCGAAGCCGCGCTGGAGTTCCCAGTCGGTGACCGCCGCCTCGAACGCTGTCAGCTCGACCCGGGCGTTGTTGGCGTAATGGGCGACGACGTCCGCACCGAACGCGGCGCGGGCCAGGTCGCTGGCCTCCCAGAGGGTGAGCGCCTCGCGCAGGGTCGACGGGACCCGCGGCGCGCTGTCGTCCTGGTAGGCGTTGCCGGTGTAGATGTCCTCGAGGGGCAGCTCGTTGCGGATGCCGTGCAGCGCGCCCGCGGTCATCGCGGCGATCGCCAGGTAGGGGTTGACGTCGGCGCCGGGGACCCGGTTCTCGACCCGCAGCGACGGGCCGTGGCCGACGACGCGCAGGGCGCAGGTGCGGTTGTCGTTGCCCCAGCGCACCGCGGTCGGCGCGAACGAGCCGGCCTGGTAGCGCTTGTAGGAGTTGATGTTGGGCGCGTACATGAGGGTGAACTCGCGCATGGTGGCCAGCAGGCCGGCCATCGCGTGGTGGAACACGGTCTCGTCGACCCGGGTGCCGTTCGCGCGCAGGGAGAAGTGGATGTGGCAGGAGTTGCCCTCGCGGGCGTTGGGCTTGGCCATGAAGGTGATGGACATGCCTTCCAGCGCCGCGATCTCCTTGGCGCCGTTCTTGTACAGCACGTGCCCGTCGGCGTTGCGCAGCGCCTCGTCGTAGCGGAACGCGATCTCGTGCTGGCCGAGGTTGCACTCGCCCTTCGCGCTCTCCGGCACGAGGCCCGCGCCGGCCATGTCGTTGCGGATGCGGCGCAGCAGCGGCTCGACCCGGGCGGTCTGCAGCAGTGAGTAGTCGGCGTTGAAGACGTTGGCGGGGGTGAGGCCGCGGTACCCCTTGGCGTAGGCGTCCTCGTAGGTGTCGCGGTATGCCACGAACTCCAGCTCGGTGCCGGTGTAGGCGACGTAGCCGGCGTCGGCCAGCCCGGCGAGCTGGGCCTGGAGGATCTGCCGGGGTGAGGCGGCGACCGGCGACTCGCCGTCGAGCCAGCGCAGGTCCGCCAGGACGAGCGCGGTGCCGGGCTGCCACGGGATGCGGCGCAGGGTGCTGAAGTCGGGGATCATCGCGAAGTCGCCGTAGCCGCTGGACCAGGACGACATCGCGTAGCCCTCGACGGTGTTCATGTCGACGTCGACGGCGAGCAGGTAGTTGCAGCCCTCGGTGCCGTGCGCGATGACCTCGTCGAGGAAGTGCGGGGCGTAGAACCGCTTGCCCTGCAGCCGGCCCTGCATGTCGGTGACCGCCACGACGACGGTGTCGATCTCGCCATCGTCCACGGCGATGCGCAGCTGCTCGATCGTCAGCATCGTCCCCACCCCTAAAGGTCTAGAAAGAAACCATAAACTCAACCCAGCAGGCCGCGCAACAGCGCGGCGGTGGCGTCGCAGTGCTCTTCCATCTCGGTGCGGGCCACGACCGGGTCGCCGGCCAGGATCGCCTCGACGACCCGCTCGTGCTGGAGGTCGGAGTGGTCGAGGTTGCGGCGCAGCACCGGGATCGCGGCCAGGAGCCGGTCCAGGCGCAGCTGCACGTCGGCGATGGAGGCGGCCACCGAGGTGGAGCCGCTCGCCGAGGCGATCGCCAGGTGCAGCCGGGAGTCGTTGACCCGCCGCGTCCTGGGATCCCTGGTCCGCGCCGCGGACAGGCAGGCCACCAGGTGCGCCCGGTCGGCGGCGGACAGGGCGCGGGTCGCGGCGAGCGCGGCGGCGCCCGGCTCGAGGACCCGCCGGAAGTCGAGGGCGTCGTGCAGTGAGTCACCCATCTCGCGGGCGAGCGCGGCGGCGTCCTGCTCCGCGGCGTCGGCGTGCGAGTCGCCCGTCGCGCGCACCACGAACGTGCCGCCCGAGCGGCCCCGCCGCGACTCGAGGAAGCCGGCCTCCCGCAGGGCGGCGATGGCCTCGCGCAGGGTCACCCGGCTCACCTGGAGGCGCTCGGCCAGCTCCCGCTCCGGCGGGAGGCGCTCACCGACCGGTACCAGTCCCAACCGGATCGCCTGCGCCAGCCGTGCGACGGTGATCTCGAAGGCGTTGCCGCCCCGCACCGGTCGCCACATCGGCACGCCCGACAGGGGCTCAGTGGCCACCGGCATCCGCCCTCCTCGGTCATGGTCCGGGCGGCGTTCACGCGCCGCCCGGACCACATCATTCCCTACTCCTTGACCGCGGCAGTGTCCTGCGCGATCGCTTCGTCGATCGTGCGGATCGGGCCCTTGAACCAGTGCTTGGCCGACAGCGTCCACCACAGCGCGGCACCGCCGATGACCAGGAGGATCGCGAGCGGGGCGTAGTTGACCGACGTCCAGGCGAACTCCTTGTTGCCCGGGATGCCGGTCGGCACGAAGGGCAGCACGAAGTAGACCGAGATGACGGCGATCTCGATGACCGCGATCCAGCCCAGCACCTTGTACTTGGCGCCGAGCGTCCACGGCCCGGGCACGAACCGGTCGCCCATCCTCAGCCGCAGGTAGATCGGGATCAGGAAGGCCAGGTACAGGCCGATGACCGCGACCGACACCACCGCGTAGAAGGCGGTGGGCACGCCGAGCGGGCTCTTGTACAGCGCCGGCAGGGTGAGCACGAGGCCGGCCGCCGAGGCGCCGAGGATCGCGTTGACCGGAGTGCCGTTGCGGTCCACCTTGGACCACAGCTGCCAGCCCGGCACGGCCCGGTCACGGCTGAACGCGTAGGTCATCCGGGACATGCTCGTCACGCAGCTCATGCCGCAGAAGAACTGCCCGATGGTGGAGATGAGGATGACCGCCTTGAAGAAGCCGGAGCTCAGCGACGTCTCGAAGACCGCGCCGGAGAACCCGCCGGCGGCGGTGATCGCGTCGACGTCGGTGGAAGCGAACAGGAACGACAGCAGCAGGATCCAGCCGCCGATCGCCGAGTAGAAGATGGACTGCCACAGGCCCTTCGCGGCGGCCGTGGATGCGCCCATCGTCTCCTCCGACACGTGGGCACACGCGTCGAAGCCGGTGATCGTGTACTGGGTGAGCAGGAAGCCGAACGGCAGCACCAGGAACCAATACAGCGCGTCGGAGTAGCCGGAGTTGTTGAACCGCTCCGTGAAGACGAACTCCAGGCTCTGGTGCTTCTCCGGCACGAACACCAGGATCAGCACGACCGCGGCGGCACCGAACACGTGCCACCACACCGAGACGTTCTGCAGCACGTCGATGACGTTGTGGCCGAAGATGTTGATCGCCGCGTGCAGCGCGAGGATCACCACGAAGAGCAGGAACGTCAGGTACAGGTTCCCGCTGTCCCAGCCGCTGTACGCGTCGAGCACCAGGCTCAGGAACGTCGCGCAACCGTAGTCGACCGACGCCGTGACGGCGATCAGGCCGACCAGGTTGAGCCAGCCGGTGAACCAGCCGTGGATCGGCTTGCCCATCTTCGCGGCCCACCAGTAGATGCCGCCGGCGGTCGGGTACGCCGACACCAGCTCCGACATGCACAGGCCGATGATCAGGATGAAGACCGAGATGATCGGCCAGCCCCAGGAGATGGCGACCGGGCCGCCGTTCATCCACGCCTGGCCGAACGTGGTGAAACAGCCGGCGAGGATGGAGATGATGGAGAACGAGATGGCGAAGTTGGAGAAGCCGCTCCACTTGCGGCGCAGCTCCTGCTTGTAGCCCAGCTCGGCGAGCCGCTGTTCGTCGGCGTCGACGGTCGGTGATGCCATGGGCACCTCCTTGCGAGTTTTAGGGGTGGGGGGTCCTTCCGCTGACCGCCGCCAGGAGCCTGCCGAGTCCGGGGTCGTCCAAGGACTCCTTGGCCTGGCCCCACTTGTCGGCCGCCTCCGCCGCATAGTCGAAGGCGGCGGACGCAAACAGTCCATGGTGGACGGTGAACCACAGCGTCCAGGTGACGTTGGACGCGACTTGAAACAGCCGGACCCTCGCGCGGAGGGTCTCGTCGGCCTCGGCGAAGTACTCCCCTGCCAGCAGGCCGACCAGATCCGGGTCGTAGTCGGCCTCCGCGGCGATGTCGCCGAGCTCGAATGCGGGATCGTTGTTGCCGGACAGCTGGTAGTCGATGATCCGCACACCGTCGCCGGTGGCGATGAAGTTCTCCGCGAGCAGGTCGTTGTGGCACGGCACGCTCGCCAGCGGTCTCGCGGCAAGCGCTTGCTCAATGGCATCCACTGTGGACGACCGGGACAGATAGCCGTCGGGCAGCGGCAGGTCGTGCCGCGCACAGACGTCGAGGAGCTCGGCCCGCTTGGCGAAGATGTCGAACTCGTTGCCGAACGCCGGGCCGGCGTGCAGCCGCCGGCACGCGGTCGCGATGGACGGGATGATCTCGGGCCGGCGCACCTCGGCGGTGCTGAGGGTCCTTCCCGGGAGGAACTCGATGACGACCGCCGGCACGTCCGGCAGGATCTCGTAGACCTGCGCGCCGACGGTGTGCGCCGCGAGGACGGTGTTGGCGATCTCCTGCTCCGGCGGGACGCCGAGCCCGGCGGCGGACACCGCCGGTTCGAGGACCCGCAGGACGTAGGGCACGCGGTCGACGTCGACCCGGTAGATGTGGTGGGACAGGCCGCCTTGGAGCCGCTGCCATTCGACCGCGCGGCCGGTCCACGACGGGACCCGCTCGAGCAGGTCCGCGATGGACGGCACCGCAGTCATGGCACCCGGCCCCTTCGCCGCGCGGTCCACGCCGGTTACAGACCTTTTACACCCTGCGGCCTGTAGTGATCGGCGTCATAGTGGGGCACAGTTAACGCCGGGTTCAGCCGGTCGTCAAGAGGGATCTTCGCGTTTACCGGTATTGCTTCAGACCTTTTACAAGCCCGGCACGTGGGATCACAATCATGCAATGTCGGAGCTCCCAGCAGCCTCTCGTGTTGTGGTGATCGGCGGCGGGGTCGCCGGTTGCAGCGTCGCGTACCACCTGGCCCGGCTCGGTTGGACCGACGTCGTCCTGCTCGAACAGCACGAGCTCACCGAGGGCACGACCTGGCACTCGGCCGGCTTCGTCGGGCAGCTGCGCTCCACCGTCAGCCAGACCCGGATGATCATGTACTCCTCCGGCCTGTACGCCGAGCTGCGCGAGCTCACCGGCCTGGACCCGGGCTGGCGCGGCGTCGGCGGGCTGCGCCTGGCGACCACGCCGGCCCGCGTCGAGGAGCTGCGGCGGCAGGTCAGCTCGGCCACCACCTACGGCCTGGAGCTCGACCTGCTGACCCCGGCAGAGACGAAGGACCGGCTGCCGCTGCTCAACGTCGACGACGTCCTCGCCGCCGGTTGGCTGCCCGGGGACGGCTGGCTGGAGCCGGCGCAGCTGGCCGCCGCGCTCGCCACCGGCGCCACCGCGCTCGGCGTCCGGATCGTCACCGGCGTCCGCGTGACCGGCGTGGAGACGGCCGGCGGCCGGGTCTCGGCCGTCGTCACCACCGCCGGGCGGATCGCCACCGAGGTCGTCGTGGACGCCGCCGGGGCGGCCGCGGGGCACGTCGGGCGGCTCGCCGGGGTCGACGTCCCGATCGTGCCGATCAAGCACCAGTACGTCGTCACCGAGGCGCTGCCCGGGTCCGGCTCCACAGTGGACATCCCGACGGTGCGCGACCCGGACCGGATCGTCTACTTCCGCGGCGCCCCGTCACCCGAGGGCGGCCTGCTCGTCGGCGGGTACGTGCGCGACCCCGCACTGTGGGACGACCCAGCGCCGCTGTCGGTGGCGCGGACCGTGTTCGAGCCCGACCTGGACAAGTTCGCCGAGTCGTGGGGCAACGCCCGGCACCGCGTACCGGCGCTGCAGACCCTGGGCATGGACCGGGTCGTGCACGGGCCGGAGGCCTTCACCCCGGACGGGGAGTTCCTGCTCGGCGAGACCGCGGTGGCCGGATTCTGGGTCGCCGCCGGGTTCTGCGTCCACGGGCTCGCCGCGGCCGGCGGCGTCGGCAAGGTGATCGCCGAGTGGATCGTGGACGGCACCCCGGAGTGGGACGTGTCCACGATGGACGTCCGGCGCTTCGGCGCCCACGCCGCCAGCCGCACCTGGGCCGCGACCAAGGCGCTCGACGGCTACTCCCGCTACTACGACATCGTGTACCCGGGCCAGGAGTGGACCGCCGGTCGCCCGCTGCGCCGGTCCCCGGTGTGGCCGCGGCTGGCCGGCCTGGACGCGGCCCTCGGCGAGAAGGCCGGCTGGGAACGGGCGAACTGGTTCGGCGTCAACGCCGCCGGTGTCGTCGACGTCACCGCTCCGCGCGGCTGGGCCGGGCGGCACTGGTCGCCCGCGATCGCCGCCGAGGTCGCCGCGACCGCCACCGCCGCCGGGCTGTTCGACCAGTCCTCGTTCGCGAAGCTCGACGTGCGCGGGCCGGGCGCGGTGCGGCTGCTGCAACGGCTGTGCGCCAACGACGTCGACCGGGCGGTGGGCACGCTCACGTACACCTCGATGCTCAACGCCCGCGGCGGCGTCGAGGCCGACCTGACGGTGACCCGGCTCGGCGAGGCGCACTTCCGGATCGTCACCAGCACCGCGAGCGGCGTGCGGGACGCGGCCTGGATCCGCCGGCACGCCCTTGCCACCGGCGCCGACGTGACGGTCGACGACGTCACCTCCGCGCACGGCTGCCTGTGCCTGTGGGGCCCGGCCGCCCGCGACATCCTCCAGCCGCTCACCGACGCCTCGCTGTCCAATGTGGACTTCCCGTTCATGCGGGCGCAGCGGCTGACGGTCGGCCCGGTGCCGGTCCTGGCGCAGCGGGTCACGTTCGTCGGCGAGCTCGGGTGGGAGCTGTACGCCCCGGCGGAGTACACGCTGACCCTGTGGGACCAGCTGATGGAGGCCGGCGCGCCGCTCGGGATGCGCCCCGGCGGTTACCGGGCGATCGACGCGATGCGTCTGGAGAAGGGGTACCGGGTCTGGGGCTCCGACCTCACCACCGACACCGACCCGATCTCCGCCGGGCTCGGCCCGTTCGTCGACCGGTCGAAGGACTTCCTCGGCCGGGACGCCCTGACCACCCCCGTGCGGTCGCTGCGCTGCCTCGTGCTGGACGACCCGGCGACCGTCTGCCTCGGCGGCGAACCCGTCCGGGTCGACGGCGTCCCGTGCGGCCGGGTCACGTCCGGCGGGTTCGGGTACCGGGTCGGCGCGTCGATCGCGTACGCGTACCTGCCGGCGGCGACGGCGGCCGGCACCACGGTCGAGGTGTCCGTCTTCGACCGCTGGGTGTCCGCCGTCGTGCGCCCGGAGCCGCTCTACGACCCGAAGATGCTGCGGGTGCGCGCCTGAATCAGGCCTGTTCGGGGCGATCGATGACGCGCAGCCAGGTGCCGTCCGGCTGGCGGCGCACGACCTGGACCCGGCCGCCCTTGCCGTCGGCGGACCGGGTGCCGGTCAGCGCGAGGTCGCCGTTGACGACCGTGGGCGTGAGCGGCTCCAGCTCGAAATGCGGCACGTGCTTGATCATCTCTTCGCAGACCGCCTGGATCGCGGCGCGGCCGACGGTCGTCGAGCCCGGCGGGTAGGCCAGGACTGCGTCCGGCTCGTACAGCGCGGCGAGCCCCTCGGCGTCGCCGGCGTTGGCCCGCTCGACGAACAGGCGGGTCAGGTCCTCGGGTGTCTTCGCTGTCGTTGTCATACCTCCACCGTGCCCTCGCCCGGTCCAGAACTCCAAGAGCGGTTCCTGCTGACTTCTAGAATCAACGCTTATGGAGTTGCATCAGCTGGCGTACCTGGTGGCCGTGGCCGAGGAGGCGAGCTTCACCCGCGCGGCGGCCCGGCTGCGGGTCGCGCAGCCGGGGGTGAGTGCGCAGGTCAGGAAGCTGGAGCGGGAGCTGGGGCAGGACCTGCTGGACCGCTCCGGCCGGGAGGTCCGGCTGACCCCGGCCGGGGTGGCGGTGCTGCCCTACGCCCGGGCCGCGCTCGCCGCCGTCGAGGGCGCCCGGCGCACCGCCGCCGAGCTGGCCGGGCTGGCCCGCGGCCGGGTCGCGATCGGGACCGTGACCTCGCACGACGTCGACCTGGCCACGATCCTCGCGGACTTCCACGCCGAGCACCCGGGCGTCGAGATCACCCTCGCCGAGGACACCAACGACCGGCTCGTCGAAGGGCTCCGGGAGGGGCGTCTGGACGCGGCGATCATCGCGTACGCCACCCCGCCGCCCGACCTCGACGTGCTGGTCGTGGCCGACGAGGCGCTCGACGCCGCGGTGGCCCCGGATCACGCCTGGGCCCGGCGCTCGGCCGTGCGGCTCGCGGAGCTGCGCGACCGGCCGCTGATCTGCCTGCGGGCCGGCACCGGCATCCGCGCGATCCTGGAGGCGGCGTGCGCGGATGCCGGGTTCGCGCCGGCGGTCGCGTTCGAGGCGGGCACGCCGCAGGTGGTGGCGCAGCTGGCGGCCCGCGGGCTGGGCGTGGCGGTCCTGCCGGCGTCGATCGCCCGGGCGCACCCCGGCCTGCACGCGCTGCGGATCACGCGACCGGCGCTCAGCGGGCGGCTCGGGCTCGCCTGGCGCCGGGCCGGCCCCCGCTCGGCGGCCGCCGCCGCGTTCCTGGCCCACTTCGAGAACTCCCGGTAGGTCACCAGGGCACGGGACCGTCCTCGTCGAAAAAGCCGCCGGTCGGGCCGTCGGCCGGCAGCGTGGCGAGGCGCACCGCGGCGGTCGCGCCCTGCAGCGGCGTCCGCGGCCCGGAGTGCGCGTTGAGGTCGGTCGCGCAGTACCCGGGATCCGCGGCGTTGACCTTGATCGCGGTGCCGCGCAGCTCGTTGGCGTAGGAGACGGTGACCGCGTTCAGAGCAGTCTTGGACGCGTTGTAGGCCAGCAGCGGGTTCTGCGCGTACACGTGCGACGGCTCGGTGGTGAACGCGAGCGACCCCAGCCCGCTGCTGACGTTCACAATCCGCCCCGCCTCGGAGCGCCGCAGGGCCGGGAGGGCCGCGTTGGTGACGGCGACGACCCCGTACACGTTGGTCTCGAACGTCTGCCGCAGCAGTTCCAGTGGCGTCCCGCTGGGCGGCGCGCCCCGCTCCAGCAGCACGCCGGCGTTGTTGACCAGCACGTCGAGCCGCTCCAGCGCGCCGAGCGCGGCGACGCTGTCCTCGTCGGTGACGTCCAGGACGACCGCCGTCGCGAAGCCGCCGAGCGCCGCCGCGGCCTCCTTGCCGCGCACCGCGTCGCGCGCGCCGATCAGGACCTTCATGCCGTGCCTGGTGCCGAGCAGCTTCGCGATCTGGAAGCCGATGCCTTTGTTCGCGCCCGTGACGAGGGCGACCTTCGTTTCGCTCATGCCGCCACGCTGCCCTCCGGAAGCGGCGCATGGCAGAGCCGCGGCGAACAGCGGATCGCCGGTCCCTGGTTCCGGGCTCCGCGGTCCGGCAGCATGAGGGGATGGACCGGGAACAGCTCGCCGATTTCCTCAAGAGCCGCCGGGCCAGGGTCTCCCCGGCCGACGCCGGCATCGACGGCGGGTCCCGGCGGCGGACGCCCGGCCTGCGCCGCGAGGAGGTCGCCCGGCTCGCCGGCATCTCGGTCGACTACTACGCCCGGCTCGAACAGGCCCGGGGACCGCGGCCGTCCCGGCAGGTCCTCGGGGCGCTCGGCCGGGCCCTGCGCCTGCACGACGACGAGCGCACGTACCTGTTCCAGCTCGCCGGCGAGCAGCCGGGGCCGCCGGCCGGGCCCTCGCCCAACGTCTCCGCCGGCATCCGGCACCTGCTCGACCGCCTCGACGACACCCCGGCGTACGTGATCGACGCGAAGTACGAGCTGCTCGCGTGGAACCCGATGGCCGTCGCGCTCATGGGTGACCCGGCGGTCGTCATGCCCGAGTCCCGCAACATGATCTGGAACCTGTTCACGGGGCCGGCCGCCGCGCTCACCGATGAGGCCGCCTCCGTGTTCGCCGACGAGTGCGTCGCCGACCTGCGGGCGGCCTCGGTGCGCTACCCCGCCGACGAGGCGATCCGTGCCCTGATCGGGCGGCTGCGGGCGGCCAGCGCGGACTTCGCCCGCCGGTGGGACGAGCACCAGGTGTGCGTGCGCCGCAGCACCTCGAAGCGCTTCGACCACCCCGTGCACGGCGAGCTCGTCTTCGACTGCGAGGTGCTCGACATCGCCGACGCCGGCCAGAAGGTGATCTTCTACACCGCCGAAGCGGGCTCGCACACGGCCTGGGTGCTGTGCTCCCTGCGCCGCCAGCCCGAGTACGCCCGCTGACCGGCGGGCGTGGTCAGTGCCGGGCGCCCTCGGCGATCGGGTTGCGGTTGAGGACCGGGCGCAGCGTGGACGCCTTCGCCGACTCGTGTGTCAGGCGGGCGCTGAGCAGCCCGCCCTGGCGGCCGAGCCCGGCGGCGAGCGCCGGCACCAGCGGCAGCAGCCAGTCCACCACGAACCCGCGGGTCGGCAGGTGCACGACGACCAGCACCGCGACCGCGACGGCGACGCCCTCGACCAGCCCGCGCCAGGCGGCCCGGCCCGACGCGCAGACCGTGGCGCGGCGGGTGATCGTGGCCTTGTCGAGCCCGTCGAGCGCGCGGGTGTCGCGCCGGCCGAGGTTGAAGCAGGCGCACCCGACGGCGGTCGACATGCCGAGCACCGTGGCGGCGACGACGCTCCTGGTCAGCAGGAACGTCAGCCCGAAGACGGCACACCCGGCACCACAGGCGAAGAGGGCGCGCAGCCACTCCTTCTTGTCACCCGGGTACCAGTAGTAGCGGGTGGTATTGGGCGATATCTGCCGGATGATCTGGCCCATGCGAAGCTTCCCCTTGTTCAGCCGGGTGGCCTCTTGATCATCCTGCACATTGGGGGTGATTTGTCGGGAAATCGCGGTTTAGAACAGCACGGTGGCGAAGGTGCCGACCTGCTGGAACCCGCACCGCTCGTACACCTTGCGAGCAGGCGTGTTGTAGTCGTTGACATACAGGCTCACCGATGGCGCCACCCGGCGTAGCGCGTCGCGCACGATCGCGGCGATCCCGCCCCGGGCCAGCCCCCGGCCGCGCCACTCCGGCGCCGTCCACACGCCCTGGATCTGCGCGGTGTGCCGGGTGACCACGGCCAGCTCGGCCTTGAACACGACCTTGCCGTTGATCACGCGGGCATAGGCCCGGCGGGCCCGGACCAGCTCGCCGACCCGGTCCCGGTAGGAGCGCTCGCCGCCGTCGGCGGTCGGTGAGACGCCGACCTCCTCGGTGTACATCGCCACCGCGGCCGGGAACAGCAGGTCGATCTCATCCGGCCGCACGAGCCGCACCCCTGGGTCGGCGGGCACCGGTGCGGGCGAGGACGTCGCCATCAGCGGCTGATTCGGGCGTACGTCCCGCGAAGGCCCCCACGACGGGGCCAGCCGGCTCCACAGTCCGAGGACCGCGTCGGCCGAACCGACGATCGAGGAGCAGCCGCGCGGCTCATTGGCGACCATGTCGGCGAACGCCGAGACCGCCGCGGCCGAGGCGTTGACGGGGATCAGGTTGGCGCCGAGCCAGCACAGTGACTCCAGGTGGCGGCGCGAGCCGTAACCGAAGATCCGGGCGTCCTGGCGCCACCAGGCGAGCCCGGCCATCGAGATCCGCTCGGCCACCTGCGCGCCGCCGAACGGGTCGCCGTCGAGCAGGCGCTCGACCGAACCACGTTCGGCGTCGCCAAGGAGCCTCGCCGCCACCGTCAGCATGCGTACAAGCCTGCCAGATCCGGCCGGGGACGGCCGCACATACCCATGGCAGTTGTCCCCGTGTCCGGCTCGTCGTGCACCGCTTAGTGCACCGTCACCGACGGACCGAGGCCGCGCAGCTCCTCGGGCAGGTCGACGCCCATCTCCTCGGCGAGGCGCAGGGCCTCCTCGACCAGCGTCTCAACGATCTGCGACTCGGGCACCGTCTTGACGACCTTGCCCTTGACGAAGATCTGACCCTTGCCGTTGCCGGACGCCACGCCGAGGTCCGCCTCGCGGGCCTCGCCGGGGCCGTTGACGACACAGCCCATGACGGCGACCCGCAGCGGCGCCGGGAACCCGTCGAGCGCGGCGGTGACCTGCTCGGCCAGGGTGTAGACGTCAACCTGGGCGCGGCCGCACGACGGGCACGAGACGATCTCCAACCCGCGCTCGCGCAGGCCGAGGGCCTCGAGGATGGCGTTGCCGACCTTGATCTCCTCGACCGGCGGGGCCGACAGCGAGACCCGGATCGTGTCGCCGATGCCCTCGGCGAGCAGCGCGCCGAACGCGACGGAGGACTTGATCGTGCCCTGGAACGTGGGGCCGGCCTCGGTCACGCCGAGGTGCAGCGGATACTCGCACTGCTCGGCCAGCTGCCGGTACGCCCGGATCATGACGACCGGGTCGTTGTGCTTGACCGAGATCTTGATGTCGCGGAAGTCGTGCTCCTCGAACAGCGAGCACTCCCACAGCGCCGACTCGACCAGCGCCTCGGCCGTCGCCTTGCCGTACTTCTCCAGCAGGCGCTTGTCGAGGGAGCCGGCGTTGACGCCGATGCGGATCGGGATGCCGGCCGCCGAGGCCGCCTTGGCGATTTCCTTGACCTTGTCGTCGAACTGCCGGATGTTGCCGGGGTTGACCCGGACCGCCGCGCAGCCGGCGTCGATCGCCGCGAACACGTACTTCGGCTGGAAGTGGATGTCGGCGATGACCGGGATCTGCGACTTCTTCGCGATCGCCGGCAGCGCCTCGACGTCGTCCTGGCTGGGCACGGCGACCCGCACGATCTGGCAGCCCGAGGCGGTGAGCTCGGCGATCTGCTGGAGCGTGCTGTTGACGTCGGCGGTGAGCGTGGTCGCCATCGACTGCACGGACACCGGCGCGCCGCCACCGACCGGCACCGAGCCGACCATGATCTGGCGTGACTTCCGGCGCGGCGCGAGCGCCGGCGGTGGGAGGGTAGGCAGGCCGAGGCTGACAGCGGTCATGGAGTGCGCCACCTGTTTCAGGGTGATCGAATTGTCCGGTTTATTTGAGCGTAATGGGATTCACGAAGTCGGCCGTCACCGTCAGCAGGACGAAGACGCCGAGGATGCCTATCACACCGAGCGTGAGGGGCGCCAGCTTGTAGTAGTCGACCCGACCTGGGTCGGGTTTGCCCAGCTTCGCCGCGGCCCAGGAGCGGACCCGCTCGAACCAGGCGATCGCGATGTGACCGCCGTCCATCGGCAGCAGCGGGAACAGGTTGAAGATGCCGAAGAACAGGTTGAGGCTGGCGAACATCAGCAGCAGCGACGCCCAGTCGCCGAGCTCGAACAGCTCGCCGCCGATGCGGCTGGCGCCGACGACGCTCACCGGGGTCTCGGGGTCGCGCTTCTCGCCGAGGATCGCGTTGAAGAGGTTGGGCACCTTCTCCGGGATGTCCTTGAACGACGCGAACGTGCGCTCGATCAGTGACCAGGTGATCGTGAACGTCTTGTCGATGCCCTCGACCGGCCCGTAGGAGACGTGCGGGATGTCCGACGTCCGCGGGGCGATGTTGATGCCCAGCAGGCCGCCCTTCTCGAGGTCGTCGGCGGTGATCTGGTCATAGGTCTTGGTCTCGGGCAGGTCGGCCTTGAGCCGCTGCGCCTCGAGGATCTGGACGGTGCCGCTCATCGTCTTGCCGTCGCGCGTCCAGGTCACCGGGACGGTCTTGTTGGTGACCTTCTTGAGCTCCTCGCGCAGGGTGCCGGAGTTGGGGACCGCGACACCGTCGATGGAGACGAGCAGGTCGCCGGGCTTCAGCCCGAGCTGCGCGGCCGGACTCTTCGGATCCTTCGCCGGATCGCAGGCCTTCGGCGCCTTGGTGGCCGGGTCGTATTCCCAGGTGGTGGCGATGCACTGGGCGACCGGACCGACGCGGACCGGCCAGTCCTCGCTCTTGGTCTCGGGGTCGGGGATGCCGACGAACGAGAAGAGCACCCAGAGCGTGATCAGCGTGATCGCGAAGTGCGTGATCGACCCCGCGCTCATCACGATCGTCCGTTTCCACACCGGGAAGCGCCACATCGCCCGCGGGTCGTCGGCGCCGGACTTGCCGGTCGCCGGGTCGATCTCGTCCTCCTGGGGCGTCATCCCCACGATCTTCACGAACCCGCCGAAGGGCAGCGCCTTGACGCCATACTCGGTCTCGCCGCGCTTGAACGACCAGATCGTCGGCCCGAACCCGGCGAAATACTTGGTCACCCGCATGCCGAACCACTTGGCGGTCAGCATGTGTCCCGCCTCGTGCAGACACACCGCGAACAGGATCCCCACCGCGAAGAGGACGATCCCCACCGTGAACGCCATCAGGCCCCTTTCCCGCCCGCGATCCGCTCGCGCGCATAGGCCCGCGCCCAGGATTCGGCGGCGAGCACGTCATCGACGGTACCTGGTTCGGCAAAGTCAGGTGCGTCCGTAAGGGTCTGCTCCAACGTCTCGACAATGCCGAGGAATGGAAGGTCACCCGCTGTGAACGCGGCCACACACTCCTCGTTGGCGGCGTTGTAGATCGCCGGTCGGCACCGGCCCGCCTCCCCGGCCGCCTTGGCCAGGGCAACCGCTGGGAACGCCTCCTCGTCGAGCGGGCGCAGCTCCCACGTGTGCGCCGCGGTCCAGTCGACCCCGGGCGCGGCGTCGGCAACCCGGTCGGGCCAGCCGAGGGCGAGCGCGATCGGCAGGCGCATGTCCGGCGGGCTGCACTGCGCGAGGGTCGAGCCGTCGTGGAACTCGACCAGCGAGTGGATCACCGACTGCGGGTGCACCATGACGAGGATGTCGCGATACGCCACCCCGAACAGCTCATGGGTCTCGATCACCTCGAGGCCCTTGTTGACGAGCGTGGCGCTGTTGATCGTCACGACCGGCCCCATGTCCCAGGTCGGATGGGCGAGGGCCTCCTTCGGCGTGACCCCGACGAGCTGCTCGCGGGTCCGCCCGCGGAACGCGCCGCCCGACGCGGTCAGCACCAGGCGCCTGACCTCCTTGGCGGTGCCGCCCCGCAGCCCCTGGGCGAGCGCGGAATGCTCCGAGTCGACAGGGACGATCTGGCCGGGGCGGGCCACGGCCCGCACCAACGGACCGCCGGCGACCAGGGACTCCTTGTTTGCCAGGGCCAGGGTCCGGCCGGCCTTGAGCGCGGCGAGGGTCGGTGCCAGGCCGAGCGAGCCGACGACCCCGTTGAGCACGGTGTCGCACGGCCACTGCGCCAGTTCGGTCATCGCGTCGGGGCCGGCGAGGATCTTCGGCAGGCGGAAGTCGCCGGTGGCCCAGCCGCGCCGGGTGGCCTCGCTGTAGAACGCGAGCTGCAGGTCCTGCGCGGCGGTGGCCTTCGCCACGCCGACCGCGTCGACGCCCAGCTCGAGCGCCTGCTCGGCGAGGAGGCGCACGTTGCCGCCGCCGGCGCCGATGGCGACCACGCGGAACTTGTCGGGATTGCGCCGGACGATGTCGATCGCTTGCGTGCCGATCGACCCGGTCGAGCCGAGCAGCACGATCTCGCGGGGGGTCACCCGTCCATTGTCTCAGGCGCGCACGTGTGAGGGGTGGCCGATGTCGCGGGGGCACACAGCGGTGTGCCCCCGCGACCGACCGTCATCGTGGTGAATCCCAGATGCCATCCCCGTTAGTACGCATGTACCAATTATAGATCATCACTTGGTGCCCGGCAATCGAATTACGGCGCCAGACGGTGCAGGTCACGGGGGAACAGCGTGGTCTCGCGGACGTTCGCCGCACCCGTCATCCGGGCCATGAACCGCTCCAGTCCGATCGCGAATCCACCGTGCGGCGGCATGCCGTGCCGGAACGCCTCCAAGTAGGTCCGCAGCGGCGCCGGGTCCTGGTGCTCCCGGGCGAGTACGGCCAGGTAGTCGGCGTGCCGGTGCAGGCGCTGGCCGCCGGTCACCAGCTCCACGCCACGGAACAGCAGGTCGAACGAGTTGGACCAGCGCGGCTCGTCCGGCTGCGGATGCGTGTAGAAGGGGCGCTTGCGCATCGGATACCCCTCGACGAACACGAAGTCCGACCCGTGGGTGCTCGCGGCCCACTCCCCCAGCGCCCGCTCGTGCTCCGGGGCGAGGTCAGGCTCGTCCTCGTGTGCGCCGGCGATCTTCAGCGCCTCCCGGAAATGCAGCACCGGTACCTCCACCGGCATGCTCGCGGTGTAACCGAACCGTTGCACCGCCCCGACCATCGCCCGGATCACCTCCGTGAGCACGGCCATGACGTCGCGGTGGTCGCGCACGAACCCCAGCTCGGCGTCCAGTGACGTGTACGTCGCCAGGTGCCGGGACGTGTCGTGCGGCTCGGCGCGGAACACGGGGCCGACCTCGTAGACCCGCTCGAAGACGCCGACCATCGTCTGCTTGTAGAACTGCGGCGACTGCGCCAGATACGCCGGGCCGCCGAAGTAGTCCAGCCGGAACACGTTGGCGCCGCTCTCGGTCGCCGTGGCGACGATCTTCGGCGTGAACACCTCGGTGAACCCCTGCCGGTCCAGCTCCTCCCGGAACGCCCCGACCGCGGCCGCCGACGCCGCGAACACCTTCCGCCGCGCCGGGTGCCGCAGCGTCACGGCGGCGTGGTCGAGCACCACCGGCAGCGACGCCTTCAGCTCGGGCCGGAACAGCTCCACCGGCGGCGGCTCGGCTGGCCCGAGCACGGTGAACACCGGCTCGACCAGCTCCACCCCGCCGGGCGCCACCTCGTTGGCGACGACCAGGCCCGTGACCTCGACGACCTGCTCCTCACCCGGTGGGTCCTCCTCCTTCGTCACCACCTGCAGCAACCCGCCGCGGTCACGGACGACCACGAATGCGACGTTGGCGAGAACCCGCCGCCGATGGACCCAGCCGGCGACCGTGACGGTCTCGCCGACGTGGGCCGGCAGCTGGTTGGACAGAATGCGATGCATGACACCTCCCGAGGGACTCCGCTCCCCGGAGGTGTGGGCGATGGGGCCGATCGCGGTGCCACCACACCTTCGCCACGACATAGCCGTGACCTCGACGCATCCGGCTCCGCGACCGCATCGCTGTGCGCTTGTCAGGCGCCGATACGTCCGCTTCATCACCGTGCCCCCATATGGTAGGCGGGTTTTCGCTTTCCCCGCGACGGGAATTCAACCGCCGTGAGCAGTACCCGGCAGGTTCCCGAGACACGGCTGATGGCCCGAGACGACCTCTCCGCCGACGACGCCTGGCACGCGCTGCGCCGCCACGGCGGCTGGTGCCTGCTGCGCGACGCGTTCCTGCGGTTCCGGTACGGCGACGGCTTCAGCCACGCACGCGCCCTCGGCCTGCAGCTGTGCCTCGCGATCGTGCCGTTCCTCATCGCGCTCACCGGCCTCGTCAGCAAGCTCGGCGTCGCCGAGGGCGGCCAGGTCGTCGCCGACACCGTCCTCGCCCTCACCCCGGGCGCCAGCGATCAGCTCGTCCACGATCTGCTCGCCGACTCCGAACGCACCGAGGACATCGGCGAGTTCGCCCTCACCGCCGGTCTGCTCACCGGCATGCTCGCCCTCACCACCGCGATGGCCCAGATCGAACGCGGCGCCAACCGCATCTACGGCGTCGAACGCGACCGCCCCGCCCACGTCAAGTACGGCCGGGCCGTCCTCCTCGCCGTCGGCGCCGGCATCCCGGCCCTCGCCGGCTTCCTCATGCTCGTCGCCGGCGGCGACCTCGGCCAGTCCGTCCGCTCCCACTACTCGTGGGGCGGCCCCGTCGACACCGCCTGGCAGCTCGTGCGCTGGCCGGTCAGCGTCGTCCTCGTCGTCTCCGCCGTCGCGGCCATCTTCCGTTTCGCCCCACGCCGCCGCCAGCCGGCCTTCTCCTGGCTCCTCTTCGGCGCCGCCCTGTCCACGGCCCTCTGGTGGCTGATCAGCGCCCTCCTCGCCATCTATGTCAGCAGCAGCGACGCCTTCGGCGCCACGTACGGCGCCCTGACCGGCATCATGGCCCTGCTGCTGTGGGCCAACCTGACAGGTGTGGCGCTGTTCCTCGGCATCGCGTTCGGCGCCCAGCTGGAGGCCCTGCGCGTCGGCGTCCCCGAGCCGGTCGTGGACGACAAGTGGGTCCCGGTCGACGAACAGCTCGACCGCGACCCGGACACCGACCCCCAGGCCTTCGCCCACGACCAGCTCAACGCCCCACGCTGACCACCGCGACCGCCGAGGTGGGTTCGAGCGCGCGGGCGGCCGCCCCGGGTGATCGCTCGCGTGGACCATTCGATCTGATCGTCCTCGCATGCGCGGACGGTGACCCCCGCTGTGGAAGGCTCGAAGCAGGCAGAACGGTCGCGGGTAGCGCTGAGGCCGCACTGAAGGCCACGGCAGCTCGCGCTGACGGCCGCGCCGTTTCCGCCCGACTGACGCGACCGCGCAGTCCGTTCAACCGCGCGCTGGGGTTGCCCGGCGCACCCGTCGGGCGGGCTCGGGACGTGAACCCGGACGCGAACCCGGGTCACGAACCGAACGCGAACCCGAACGCGAACCCGGGCGCGAACCGCCGAACCCGGACGTCGACCCCCGCTCAGACCGAACGCCCACCCACGCGCAAACCGAATGCGGGCCCGAACCCGAACCTGGCACCCCGAACCGCGAACCCCCGAACCCCGAAGAGCCAGCTGCAGGGACGGCCGGACTCAGCTGGGCAATGACTGATGGGTGGCGGTCGGGACGCGAGGATTGCCCAGGTCAGCCCGCTGGCCGGCAGCGTTGCCCGCGTCGAAGCCGCCACCCGTCAACCGCCGCGGCCGAGCCGTGCGCAGGTCCGGATACTGCTCGTCCACCGCCACATCGACGGCGCGACCACGGTCGGCCAGGACCAGGGCCATGCCCGGCTGGTCGGGGGTGGCGGCCCGGTTGCGGCGGTCGGCCTCGGCGAAACGCTGCGCGACCGCCGAGCCGAAGCCGATCAGCCACGACCGGCGCCAGGCGGCGACCTGTTCGTGCGGCGGGACGGGCTCGACGAGGACGCCGCGGGCCGCCTGGACGAGCAGGGACGCGAACAGCAGCTCGACGCCGGCGACGTCGGACTCGAAGCCGAACAGGTGCATGGAGATGCGCAGGCCGTCGCGGGTGCGGTGCTGCAGGCGCACCGAGCGGCAGCGCAGCGACGTGGCGACGACGTGCAGGAGATGGGCCTTCTCGCGCAGATAGGGCGGGTGGAGCTCGACCAGGCGGTTGCCGACGGCCTGCGGGCGCTGGCCGTCGGCGGCGGCCAGCAGGGCCTGGTCGATGCCGTATTTGCCGATCAGCTCGGCGGCCTTGGCGGTGAGCGCCTCGGCCTCCTCGCGGGTGCACGCGGGGTCCTCGGCCTTGGCGAGCAGCTTGCGAACCTTCTCCAACACGAGCAGAGGCTACCGCCGACCTACGACACTTCCGGGCCCGGCGCGGCCGCGGCCGTGGCGCCCGTCACAGTGTCCCCGGCGCCGGCGCGGCGGGAGCGCAGCTCGTGCCCGACGCTGGTCAGGCAGCGGCCGCTGGGCAGGTCGAACTTCCACCCGTGCAGCTGGCAGGTGAGCGTGTTGCCGTCGACGATGCCGAAGCGGGTCAGGTCGGCCTTGAGGTGCGGGCAGCGGCGCTGGGTGATCCAGTCGCCCAGCTTGATGTCCTCGGCGTCGGGCTTCTGCTCGGCGAACCAGCCCTCCGCGTACTGGAGGCGCTCCTCCGACAGGCACTTGAAGAACGAGTAGACGAACTCGTTGTACTGGCCGATGCGGGTGGCGGTGAAGCGGCACGACAGGAACAGCGAGTTGACCCAGTCGACCTCGTCGATGAAGAGGAGGTGCTCGATCAGCGCGCGCTCGGTGCGGAAGCGGTAGCGGACCTTCTCGTCGGCATACGCGCGGACCTGCTTGCCGGGGAAGTCGACGACGATCGACTCGACGGAGGTGCCGTCGTAGCCGACGAGGTCGAAGCGGACCGGGCCGCCGACGCCCTTCGCCAGATACACGGACTCGTCCAGCAGCGGCTCGATGCGCTGCTGCATCTGCTTGAGGACGTCGACCTCGGGGTGCCGCCAGGTCGCCTTGGCGGCCTCGATGATGGGGCGCTTGCGCTCCCGCATCTCCTCCAGGTGCTCCCGCTTGTGCGCGAAGAACTCCTCGACGTCCACCGGATGCACGGTCGAGGCCGACTCGGTGGTGAGCGTCATCACCGACCCTGGCAGCAGGACCGTGGAGTTGGTCCCGCCGTAGTTGGCGTACTCCTGCTGGAACACCCACTGGTCGGGGAAGATGTTGCCCTCGTCACCGAAGATGTCGTTGAACTGCCACAGGTCGTCGTCGAGGAAGCACGGCGGGCCGGCGATCGGCACCACGTGCGAGGCGCGCAGGTCGTCGATGTACCGGAAGGTCCGGTCGAACTGCCGGTCGCGCTTCTGCTTGCCGAACGCCGTCTTCGCGGCCTGCGGCAGGTCGTAGACCATCGGGTACCAGATGGCGCCGGAGAACTGCAGCAGGTGCGCGTGCACATGGCCGAGCGCGGCATAGGTGGTGAGGTCGGTCGGTCGGGCGTCGTTCTGGTTGAGGATGCGGACGCCGTCGTATTCGACCCACAGCGACGAGTCACCGATCGGGCCGTCGGTCGGTGAGGTCAGCGCCTGGATCATGATCTTCAGGCCGCCGTCGAGCTCGTGCACGTGGTTGCTCTTGGTCTCCAGGAACCTGGTGAAGCCCAGCGCCTCGAGCTCGTCGCGCATCTCCGAGGTGGGGAACTCCGGCAGCAGGACGGTGGCCTTCTTCGACACGAACCGCTTGAGGTGCTCGGCGTCGAAGTGGTCCCGGTGCAGGTGGGACACGTAGAGGTAGTCGCAGTCGCCGAGGGTCTCCCAGTCGAGCAGGGAGTTGTCGGGGAACGGGAACCACGACGCGAAGTACGCCGGATTGACCCACGGGTCGCACAGGATGCTGCCGGCCGCGGTGTCGATGCGCAGACTGGCGTGTCCGGTCCCGGTGATCTGCACCGCGTTCCTCCTCGTTGCCGTACCGCAAAAGCCGGCTTTGTCGCCGCGCCTCAGGTGCCGGCCCCGACGCTACCCGACCGACCCGCAACCGTCGGTCCGGGTGCCGCATGCCAGACTTTGACGCGAAGTACACCTGCAGCGAAAGGACGCGTCGTGGCCGAGCACGAGCCCGTGACCTCCCCCGATCAGCTCAAGCCGGGCCACCCGCGGGCGGCCCGCTTCGGTGCGGCTGTCACCGTGCTGCTGATCCTGGGGATGCTGGTCGGCAACCACCAGGGACGGGTCGAGGACATCTGGTTGATCGCGAGCGCCGGTGTACTGGTGCTGGCCCTGGTCGGCGACTGGGTGCTGCGCCGCAACGGCCTCCGGTAGTTTCGCCGGTCGAACCACAAGCGAAAAAGGCGCACCGGAGTTCCGGTGCGCCTTTTCGTCGTTCTCGGATCAGCGGCGACGGGTCACGATGTCGCGGACCTCTTTGAGCGCCGCGTCGACCTCTGCCTCGAAGTAGCCGCCGGGCACGAGGTTGAAGTGCGACGGGTCCAGGTCGCCGTCGGTGAGCGGGCCGCCACGGCCAGACAGCGACGCCATCACGCCCTCGAACAGCCGGTCGACCTGCGCACGGTCATAGCCACTGCCGAAGCGGCGCAGCTGGAACGTGCGGCGCAGCTGGTCGATGCGGGCGACCTCGGTCGACTGGTGCTGCACGGGGGCCGCCTGCGGTGGGCCGCCATACGTGTCGCCATAGGGGTCGCGGTCCTGGCCGCCGCCATACGGGTCGCGGTCACGGTCGGGCGCGCCACCGTAGGTGGTCGGCTCGGGACGCTCGCGGTCCATGCGGATCTCGGCGGTCATGTCGGCGCGCGGCTGGCGCGGCGCCTCGTAGCCCCGGTCGTCGTCGAACGCGCCACCATACGTGGGCTCGTCGTAACGGCCATAGTTCTGGTCGCGGGGTGGCGGGCCGGCGGGAGCGGGCGTGGGCCGCGGCGGCAGCGGGGGCGGTGCCATCGGCGGCGGAGCCATCGGCGGGGGACCCATCCGCTCGGGCTGCATCCGCTCCATCGGGGGCGGGCCCATGCGCTCGGGCTGCATCCGCTCCATCGGCGGGGGGCCCATGCGCTCAGGCTGCATCCGCTCCATCGGCGGGGGGGCCATGCGCTCGGGCTGCATGCGCTCAGGCATCCGCTCGGGCGCCATGCGCAGCTCGCCGCTGCGGGAGTCCAGCGCCCGGCCGAAGCCACCGCCGCCGCGCTCCTCCAGCTCGGCCAGCTGGCGCTCCACCCGGTCGAGGTGCAGGTCGACCTGCCACTCGTCATAGCCGCCGAAGCGCACTCGGAAGACCACGTCGTGGACCTCCTGTGCGCTCACCGGAGCGCCCATAGGGTCACCGGAGAGGGTGGCCTCAACCCGGTCGAGGAACGAGTCGACCTCGTCGACCTTGTATCCCCGCCGCAGCGCACGGCGCCGGAACCGCTGACCCTGACTCACTGTGTCTCCTCGTTCGCTCGCCGTGCTAGCAAGCCTGTTTCACGCTCTCCCACCTTGCCACCGTTTGAGGCGGCAAGTTGCCCGCAGGCCCCATCGATCTCCCGGCCACGGGTGTCACGCACCGTGGTCGCGACGCCGGCGGCCCGGAGGCGTCGGACGAACTCTCGCTCCACCGGCTTAGGACTAGCGTCCCACTTACTGCCGGGTGTCGGATTGAGCGGGATGAGATTGACATGCGCGAGACGCCCGGACAAGAGCCGACCGAGCAGATCCGCCCGCCATGGGTGGTCGTTCACATCCCGGATCATTGCGTACTCAATGGACACGCGCCGACCAGTGCGAGCCGCATACTCCCACGCGGCATCAAGCACTTCGGCGACCTTCCAACGTTGGTTGACCGGCACGAGCGTGTCGCGCAGATCATCATCGGGTGCGTGCAGCGACAGCGCAAGCGTCACCGACAGCCCCTCCTGCGTCAACCGCCGCATCGCCGGGACCAGCCCGACGGTGGACACCGTGATGTGCCGCTGGGAGAGTCCGAGCCCTTCCGGGGCGGGGTCGGTGAGCCGGCGGACGGCCGCGACGACCCGGTTGTAGTTGGCCAGGGGCTCACCCATGCCCATGAACACGACCCGCGACAGCCGGTCGGGGCTGCCGGGCAGGGCCCCGCTGGCGGCGAGCCCGGCGAACCAGACGACCTGGTCGACGATCTCCGCGGTGGACAGGTTGCGGGTCAGGCCGGCCTGGCCGGTGGCGCAGAACGGGCACGCCATCCCGCAGCCCGCCTGGCTCGACACGCACACCGTCACCCGGTCTGGATATCCCATGAGGACGCTCTCGACGAGAGCGCCGTCGTGAAGGCGCCACAACGTCTTGCGGGTGGCACCGTCGTCGGTGGCCATCTCCTTCACCGGTCGCAGCAGCGTCGGCAGCAGCGCCTCGGTGATCGCCTCCCGGCTGCGGGCCGGTAGGTCCGTCATGTCGGCGGGGTCGCGGATCAGCCGGCCGAAATAGTGCGCCGACACCTGCCCGGCCCGGAACGCCTGCTCGCCCAGCTCGGCGACGGCGGCACGACGCCCGGCAAGATCGAGATCGGCCAGGTGACGTGGTGGCATGGTCGCGCGGCGACCGTCACTGGTCGTGCCGGTCGCGGTGGATGCGAGGTTCAAAACGGGGAGCTGTGTCATGACGTCTTCAAGTGTCCCATGCCGAGTCGCGTGATCTTCAGTACCGCTGGCCAAGGGCCTAGGACGGGGGTACCAGGAACGCCAGGACCGCGTAGGCGGTCGGCAGGGCCAGCAGGATCGAGTCGAGCCGGTCCATGAGCCCGCCGTGACCGGGCAGCAGGTTGCTCATGTCCTTGACGCCGAGGTCGCGCTTGATCAGTGACTCGCCCAGGTCACCGAGCACCGAGGCGACCGAGACCGCGATCCCGAAGACGGCGCCGTGCCACCAGACGGCGTCGGACAGCAGCAGCGGCAGCGCCACCGCGCTCCCGGCGCCCGTCCACACCACCGACCCCGCGAAGCCCTCCCAGGACTTCGCCGGGCTCACGGAGGGCGCCATCGGGTGCTTTCCGAGGAAGACACCTGTCGCATATCCGCCCGTGTCGGACAGCACCACGGCGAGGATCGTCACAAGGACGCGCACCGCGCCCTCCGACACGTCCCGGCCAGGATGCGCGAGGAGCGCCGCGAACGCGCCGAGGAACGGCACGTAGACCGCGATCAGCGCGCCGGCGGTCACGTCGCGCTGATAATCGCGCACACCGTTGGCGAACCGCCACACGAAGATCGCGAGCAGCGTCGCGAGCAGGCCCAGGGGCAGCATGTCGGCGCCGCCGAACCAGGCGAGCACCACCATGCACGGGCCGCCGACGAGCAGCGGCACCAGCGGCGGCCGGGCCTTGTGCATGCTGACGGCCCGGACCATCTCCCAGATGCCGACCATGACGGCAACCACGACCAGGGCGAGGAACGCCGGGATCCACACGAAGAGCGAGGCGATGATCGCGCCACCGAGCGCGGCACCGACACCGATGGCGGCCGGCAGGTTACGGCCGGCGCGACGCTTGCCCTCGGGCTTCGTGGCCGGCTCCGCTTCCGCCGGGTCTACTTCCGCGGGCTGCGACTCTGCCGGCTGGTGTTCCGCCGGCTGCTGTTCTCTTGGCATAGACGCCTCGGGCGCGGCATCAGCGTGCCGCGCCCTGGTCGAAGGGTTACCGGGGGGCGTCATCAGACCTCGAGGAGCTCTGATTCCTTGTGCTTGAGCAGCTCGTCGATCTGGGCGACGAACCTGTGCGTCAGGTCGTCGAGCTCCTTCTCACCGCGGCGCCCGTCGTCCTCACCCGCCTCGCCGTCCTTGACGATGCGGTCGAGCTCCTCTTTCGCCTTGCGGCGCACGTTGCGCACCGCGACCCGGGCGTCCTCGGCCTTGTGCCGGGCCACCTTGATCATCTCGCGGCGACGTTCCTCGGTCATCTGCGGAAGGTTGATCCGGATCTGGGTGCCCTCGTTGTTGGGGTTGACCCCCAGGTCCGAGTCGCGGATCGCCCGCTCCATCGCGCCGATCACACTCGCGTCGTACGGCTTGATGATCGCCATACGCGGCTCCGGGATGGCGATCGACGACATCTGCGGCAGCGGGGTGGGCGTGCCGTAGTAGTCGACCATCACCTTGCCGAACATCGCCGGAGTCGCTCGGCCGGTCCGGATGACCGCGAACTCCTCCTTGGCGTGCTCGATCGCGCGCTCCATCTTCTCTTCGGCCTCGAAGAGTGCTTCTTCGATCACGTGGTCTTTCCTCCTCGATCCGGGATGGGCTCGGCGGTGATGAGCGTGCCGATCCTCTCACCACTCAACGCGCGAGCCACGCTGTCCTCCCCCTCGGCGCCGAACACGAGCATCGGCAGCGCGTTTTCCTGGCAGAGGCTGAACGCCGTCTGGTCGACCACCCGCAGGCCCTGCAGCAGGGCCTCGGCGAACGTCAGGCTGTCGAGCTTGCGCGCCGTCGGATCGGTGCGCGGGTCGGCCGTATACACGCCGTCGACCCCGTTCTTGCTCATCAGGACCGTGTGGGCGTGGATCTCCAGCGCGCGCTGCACGGCGACCGTGTCGGTCGAGAAGTACGGCATGCCGGCGCCGGCGCCGAAGATCACGACCCGGCCCTTCTCCAGGTGCCGGATCGCGCGGCGCGGGATATACGGCTCCGCGACCTGCGCCATGCTGATCGCGCTCTGCACCCGCGTGTCGATGCCCTCCTTCTCCAGGAAATCCTGGAGCGCGAGGCAGTTCATGACGGTGCCGAGCATCCCCATGTAGTCGGCGCGGGACCGGTCCATGCCGGCCCGGGACAGCTCCGCACCACGGAAGAAGTTGCCACCGCCGACGACCACGGCGACCTGGACGCCGCGGCGGACCACGGTCGCGATCTGGGTGGCCATGTGCCGCACCACGGTCGGGTCGACACCGACCGCGCCGCCGCCGAACACCTCGCCGGAGAGCTTCAGCACGACGCGCCGCACCCCGATCGGGGCCGGCGTCAATGCCTGCCTTGCCGCTTCCACAGCGGTGTGCGTCATCTGGGCAACCTCTCCGTGTCCGTTCTGCCGCTGAAGGGGGATATGACGAGGGGGTCCCGGCATCCAGTTTGGATTCCGTGACCCCCTCCGCGCCCTGTTATCAGGCCTGGCCGACCTCGAAGTGGACGAACCGTGTCACCTCGATGCCGGCCTCTGCCAGCACCTGCTTGACGGTCTTCTTGTTGTCGCTGACCGACGCCTGCTCGACGAGGACGAAGTCCTTGAAGAAGCCGTTGACCCGGCCCTCGATGATCTTCGGCAGGGCGCCTTCCGGCTTACCCTCCTCGCGAGCGGTCTGCTCGGCGATGCGGCGCTCCGACTCGACCACGTCCGCCGGGACGGCGTCGCGGCTGAGGTACTTCGGCCGCATGGCCGCGATCTGCATCGCGACGCCACGCGCGTCGGCGACAGCGGCCTCGTCGTCCTTGCCGGTGAACTCGACCGCGACGCCGACCTGCGGCGGCAGGTCAGGGCTCTTGCGGTGCATGTAGATCGCCACCGGCGAGCCCAGCACCGCGAGACGGTTGATGACGAGCTTCTCGCCGATGCGTGCCGACTCGGTCTGGATCAGCTCGGCCACCGTGCTGTCACCGAGCTTCGAGCCCAGCAGGGTCTCGACGTCGGCCGGCTTCGTCTCGTCGATGTGCTTGGCCACCTTCTGGCCCAGCTCGACGAACGCCTCGTTCTTGGCAACGAAGTCGGTCTCACAGTTGATCTCGACAAGGCCCGAGCCGACGTGTGCGACCAGGCCGTTGGCGGTGGTGCGGCCGGCACGCTTGTTGACGTCCTTGGCACCCTTGATGCGCAGCAGCTCGACGGCCTTGTCGAAGTCGCCTTCGGCCTCCTCGAGCGCCTTCTTGCAGTCCATCATGCCGGAGCCGGTCAGATCGCGGAGTCGCTTGACGTCCGCGGCGGTGAAGTTGGACATGACTCTCTCTCGCTTGAGTTCGCTCTGTCAGGCCTGGGTGGGTTCGGCAGCGGCGGGAGGTGCGTCTTCGGGCTTGGCACCCTCGAGCAGCTCACGCTCCCACTCAGCGAGCGGCTCGTCGCCGGCCACGACGCCCGGCTCGGGCTTCTGGTCGGCACGGGTGGAGCGACCGGACCGGGCGATGAGCCCGTCCGCGACCGCGTCCGCGACCACGCGGGTCAGCAGCGCGGCGGAGCGGATGGCGTCGTCGTTGCCCGGGATCGGGAAGTCGACCTCGTCGGGGTCACAGTTGGTGTCGAGCACCGCGATGACCGGAATGCCCAGCTTGCGGGCCTCGTCAACCGCGATGTGCTCCTTCTTGGTGTCGATCACCCAGATCGCCGACGGAAGCTTCTGCATGTCGCGCAGACCACCGAGCGTGCGGCTCAGCTTGATCTGCTCGCGCGACAGCTGCAGGGTCTCCTTCTTGGTGTAGCCCTGCGCGGTGCCCGTGAGGTCGAGGGACTCGAGCTCCTTCATCCGCTGCAGCCGCTTGTACACCGTCTGGAAGTTGGTCAGCATGCCACCCAGCCAGCGGTGGTTGACATACGGCTGACCGACACGCGTCGCCTGCTCGGCGATCGCCTCCTGCGCCTGCTTCTTCGTGCCGACGAACAGCACCGCGCCACCCTCGGCGACGGTGTTGCGGATGTAGTCGGCAGCCTTCTCGATGTAGTCGAGCGTCTGGCGCAGGTCGATGATGTAGATGCCGTTGCGCTCCGTGAAGATGAAGCGCTTCATCTTCGGGTTCCAACGGCGGGTCTGGTGCCCGAAGTGCACGCCGCTTTCCAGCAGCTGGCGCATGGTTACAGCCATGTTCGCGGGATCCTTTCGATCCTGGTTTACACGGCGGCCCGGTCGGTCCGCCGTCCTGGCGCCCGGTCGTCGGCCGTCTCACCCGAGTCAGCACAAGGCTGGGGATCGGGACCAGGGCGGCCGCCGCCCTGTTTCTCTCGCCCGGTGCAAGAAAGCGGCGGGCTGCGGGAGGGCGCGCGAGGTCGACCGTGCGTGCACGGTCGCCGTCCGGAAGTGTACGCGCAGTCGCCGCCGACCCACGAATCCGCCCCCGGATGCCGCTTTTCGGGGCACGTCCGGCGCCCGCTGCAACAACGGCAAAGCCAACGACGGCTACGACAAATCCCTCAAAACAGCATGCATCCGGACGCTCGATCATGGCAACTTCGATCGAAGACGTCCGGGAGCCTGCGGCGATCGTGGTTGGCACCGGGCCAGGTGACCGCTCAGGGAGCGGCACCGCACCGGGCGTGACCCTGGCGGGGCGCGACCACCTCGCTGGGCGCGACCACCTGGCCGGGCGGGCGCCGCGCTGATGTGCCGGCGGCGCTCCCCCGGCCGGTGGTCGCCGGCCCTCAGCGGGTCAGGTCGACAGCGCGGCCGCGACGAACAGCACGACCGCGATCGGCAGGTACGCCAGCGGGGTCCGCGCCCACGCCCGCACGCCAGGGGCGGCGGCCGCGGCGCCGCCGATCAGGCCATACAGCCCGAGGGCGAACATCGGCAGCCCCAGGATCATGAAGATGCTCGCGAGGGTGCCCGCCGCCTCGATCTTGTCGGCGGTCACCGCGGTCAGGAACAGGCGCAGCACCGGCAGCTCGAACACAATCGTGAGCACCACCAGCGCGACGGCCAGGCCGGGGCGCTTCGATCGGTACACGGCGCCGCCCGGCTCGGCGGCCGCCGACGGCGGCGGCACCGCGGCGGTCAGCGTGGTCGGCGCGGCAAACGCGTTCTGCTGGCCGAAACCCGCCTGCGACGCCGTCGGCACCGTCACCGGAGGCGGTGGGGGCGGCGGCGGAAGCTGGGCCGGGGACGCGGTCGGGGCGCCGCCGGACACCGGCCGCTGCAGGGCGCTGCGGTCGATCGCCTCGGAGCGCCGCGACCTGGAGACCGACTCGGCGGCGCCGTCGACGATCTCGGGTCCGGCGCCGGGCGGGGGTGGGAGCGGGGCGCTGAACTGCCCGCTCGGGCTGTCCCCATACGCGAGTGGGTCGCCGTAACCGCGGGCGGCGCCGCGCGGCTCCGGGATCCGGTAGCCGTCGTCATACTCGCGGTCGTCGGCATACCGCGTCGGCGTGTAACCACGGTCGTCCCCGTAACCGCGGTCGTCACGGCGGTCGTCACGACGGTCCTCGGGGCGCTCGTCCCGGCGGTCGTCACGGCCGCGCTCGTCATATCCACGGTCGTCCGGATACCAGCGGGGTTCCGCATCCGGGTCCGGGGAGAAGTTCCGGCGTCCATCCACGGTCCGTCACGGTAGGCGCTCCGGATGATCCCCGCCACTCCACGATCCTGGGAGAACACGACAGTGACCGGCGTCGCATACTCGGTGGGTGACTGACGCCACGCGTGATCAACTCGTCGCCCGGATGCGCCCCTTCGGCACGACCATCTTCGCGGAGATGTCGGCACTCGCGGTGCGGACCGGCGCGGTCAACCTCGGTCAGGGATTTCCGGACACCGACGGCCCGGCCGCCATGCTTGACGCGGCCGCCGCGGCGATCCATTCGGGCCGCAACCAGTATCCGCCGGGCCCGGGCGTCCCCGAGCTGCGCGCCGCCGTGTCGGCGCACCAGAAGGCATTCTGGGGACTGGACTACGACCCGGACGGCGAAATCATCGTCACGGCCGGCGCGACCGAGGCGATCGCGGCCAGCATCCTCGCGCTGTGCGAGACCGGCGACGAGGTCGTCTGCTTCGAGCCCTACTACGACTCCTACGCGGCCTCGATCGCGCTCGCCGGCGCGGTCCGCCGGCCGGTGACCCTGCGCGCGCACGACGGCGGCTACGCCTTCGACCCCGCCGAGCTGCGCGCCGCCTTCGGCCCGCGGACCAGGCTCGTGCTGCTCAACTCCCCGCACAACCCGACCGGCAAGGTCTTCACCCCCGACGAGCTGGCGCAGATCGCGGCGCTCTGCGAGGAGTTCGACGCGGTCGCGGTCACCGACGAGGTCTACGAGCACCTGGTCTTCACCGACGCCGACGCGCCGCACGTGCCGATCGCGTCGCTGCCGGGCATGCGCGGCCGGACGCTGCAGATCTCCTCGGCCGGGAAGACCTTCTCCTGCACCGGCTGGAAGATCGGCTGGATCTGCGGCCCCCGCGACCTGGTCTCCGCCGCGCTGCGGGTCAAACAGTTCCTCACCTTCGTCAACGCGGGCCCGCTCCAGCCGGCGGTGGCGGTGGCGCTGGACTCCCCACCGTCCTACTACGAGCAGTTCCGCGACGGCCTGCAGGGCAAGCGCGACCGCCTGTGCGAGGGTCTGACCGCGGCCGGCTTCGCGGTCCTGCGCTCGGAGGGCACCTACTTCGTCACGGCAGACATCAGGCCCTTGGGCGGCACCGACGGCGTCGACTTCTGCCTGGCCCTGCCGGAGCGCTGCGGCGTGGTCGCGGTGCCCACCCAGGTCTTCTACGACGACGCGGACGCCGGCCGGCACATCGTGCGCTTCGCCTTCTGCAAGCGCGACGAGGTCATCGACGAGGCCATCACCCGCCTGCGCCGCCTCTGACGCCGGCACCAGGGCCGGTCTCGGGGCCGGCCCAAGAGCCGGCACCGGAGGCGGCCACAGGGCCAGCAGCAGCGCCGTCACCAGGACGGTCACGACCGGCTCCGCGGTGCGAGGCGATAACCGCCTTCGGCGCGCACGACGAACCCGTGCTGCTCCAGCACCGGCAGGCTCCGCCGGGCGTCGCGACCCGCCACGCCCGCGACCGCGGCGATCTCCTCCGCCGAGCGGACCGCCCGCGGCGCCACCGCGTCGAGGACCCGGGCCTGGGTCGCGTCGAGCGCGTCCTCCGGACGCTCCTCGCCGTGGATCGGCTCGGCGAGCTCGCCGACGTGCCCGATCTCCTCGACGATCTCCTCGACCCGGCTGACCAGCACCGTGCCGGGCGTGCGCAGCTCCACGTGACAGCCGACCGACATCGCGGAGGTGACCGGGCCGGGCACCACCATCGCCGAGCGCTCCAGCCTCCGGGCATAACCCAGCGTGTTGCGGGCGCCGCTGCGGGAACCCGCCTCGACCATCACGGTGCCGCGGGTCGCCGCCGCGATGACCCTGTTACGGGTCAGGAACCTGGTCTTGTGCGGCCGCGTGCCCGGCGGCCACTCGGTCATCAGCAGCCCCTCCTCGGCGATCCGCTCGAACACCGCCGAGTTGGACACCGGATACACCTGGTCGATGCCGCAGGCAAGCACCGCGCAGGTCACCCCGCCGGCGGCGAGGGCACCCCGGTGCGCGGTGACGTCGACGCCGAGCGCGCCGCCGGACACCACCGTCCAGCCGCGCTCCGCCAGCCCGAACGCGAACTCCGACGCGACGAACTGCCCGTAACCAGTCACGGCGCGCGCGCCGACCACCGAAACCGACCGCTCCAGGGTCTCCTCCAGCCGGACCGGGCCGCGCAGCCACAGGCACAGCGGCGGGTCGGTGTCGCGGCGCAGCACGTCGGCGCCCTCCTGGCTGACCCGGGTCAGGTCGTCGAGCGCGAGGGGCCACTCGTCGTCGGCGGCGGTGACGATCCGCGCGCCGAGCTCGCCGGCCCGCTCCGTCATCGCGTCCGCCAGGATCTGCCCAACCCGCTCGGCCCACGCGCCGGCGGAGCCGGTCCGCGCGCCGAGGCCGGCGGCGTCCAGACGGGCCCGGACCGCGCCGGCGAGCGGCGCGCTCACCCCGCTCCCGTGCACCGCCATGAGCAGCGCCTCGGGTGCGCCGACCCGGCGCGTCAATAGGCCCAGCTCCCGGCTGCCCGGCTCGACCAGATGGGCCAGCGCCAGTCGCGCCGCCCGGTCGGTGGTGCTCATCGCCCTCTCCTTGATCGCATCTCGAGTGCCTCATAGACGTCGTCGACGCCGGGGCGGTCGCGGCCGTCGAGGTCCGCGACGGTCCACGCGACCCTGGTCGTGCGGTCCAGCCCGCGCGCGGACAGCTGGCCGCGGTCCATCGCGGTGGCGAGCGGGTGCAGCACGGCCCGTGGCAGCCGGAACCGCCGGGCACGCAGGACGGCGGCCGGGACCTCCCCGTTGGACCGGGCGTGCGGTCCCCACCGGCCGGCCGCGGCCTGCCTGGCCCGCACGACCCGCGCGGCGACGGTCGCCGAGGACTCCGCCGGCTCGGCGCCGAAGAGCGCCGCCGATCGCACCGCGACGACGTCGACCTGCAGGTCGACGCGGTCCAGCAGCGGCCCGGAGAGCCGGGACCGGTACCGGATGCGCACCCCCGGCGGGCACTGACACATCGCGTCGCCGCCGGGCCTCGCGCACGGGCACGGGTTGGCGGCGAGGACCAGCTGGGCGCTGGCGGGATAGACCGTCTCGCCGTGCACCCGGCGCAGCCGGACCTCGCCGTGCTCCAGGGGCTCGCGGAGCGCGTTGAGCGCGCTGGCGGCGAACTCGGCGCACTCGTCGAGGAACAGCACGCCGTGGTGGGCGAGGCTGATCGCGCCGGGCTTGGCGATGCCGGAGCCGCCGCCGACGAGGGCGGCGATCGAGGCGGTGTGGTGCGGCGCCTGCAGCGGTGCCCGGCGGATCAGGCCACCGCCCGGCGGCAGCTCGCCGGCGACCGAGTGCAGCGCCGTCACCTCGATCGCCTCCTCCTCGGTGAGCTCGGGCAGGATGCCGGGCAGCCGGGAGGCGAGCATCGTCTTGCCGGCGCCGGGTGGGCCGAACATCGCCAGGTGGTGCCGCCCGGCCGCGGCCAGCTCGACGGCCCGGCGGCCCCGCTCCTGGCCGAGGACGTCGGCAAGGTCGGCCGGCGGCCGCTGCGCCGCCGGCGATGCCGGCGGCGGGTCGAGCAGCGCCTCGGTGCCGTGCACGAAGCCGATGATCCGGCCGAGGCAGTCAGCGGCGCGGACGCGGACGTCGGGCACCAGCCGCGCCTCCTCGACGTTGCCGGGCGGGACGACGACGAGCCCGGCGCCGGCCCGGCTCGCCGCGAGCACGGCGGGCAGCACCCCGCGGACCGGCCGGAGCGTGCCGTCCAGGCCGAGCTCGCCGAGGATGACCGCGTCGACGAGCAGCCCGGTCGGCAGGTTGGCGCCCGCGGCGAGGACGGCGAGGGCCATGGCGGTGTCGGACGCGAAAATTAGCCGTACTTAAATCCACCAAGCGGGGAGCTGCGGACATGAACCAGCAGGCCAACGTCGAGGCGGAGCGCAGGTACCAGACGGCGGTCGCCGACGTGAGCAAGCTCCGCGGTGGGAACGCGGTCCGGCAGGCAGCAATCAAGGCGGCCGACGACCGGCTGCGTGACGACTATCGCCGCGTCAGCCAGTACGGCACCGCACCCGCTCCGGCGGACCTCCCGCCCGCCCCCGGACTCTGACGCCGGGGGCGGGCCGGTGGCCAACCGGCCGAAGACCAAGCGGGCCCGGACGCGGCGATGGAAGCGCCGGCCGGGCCCTTGATCGCCCCAGGAGGCGACCCGTGAAAACCGTACCGCCCACCCCCGCAACGTTGGGCCCGGCACACGCCGCCGTGGTCCGCGCGGTCGAAGAACTGGCCGCCTGGCACGGCCCCGACCCCTCTGGCGCCCGCGTGCGCGCCGGTCACGACGCCATCACCGCCATCGACACCGCGTTGCGCGCCCTGTACGACGCCCGCGCCGCCCTGGTCACCGAGATCCACGCCGACAACGTCGAGCGCGCCGCCCGGGTCGACGAGCTGCTCGCCCGCGTGCGGGCCGAGCGGTTCGGCCACCCCGATGGCTTTGCCTACACCCGCGAGCCGGAGGAGTTCGTCGCCGACGAGTCGGTGCCGCCGGGCGTTGAGGGCTGGCGCGTGGACGGCCGGAACGCCCGGTGAGCGTCCGCGTCATGACGTGGGTGTGGGACTTCAGCCCGGTCGGCGGCACCGAACGCCTAGTGCTGCTCGCGGTCGCCGACAACGCCGCCGACGACGGCTCGAACGCGTGGCCGTCGCTGGCGACCCTCGCCCGGAAGACACGTGTCGATGTGCGCACGGTGCGCCGGATCATCCGGCGGTTGGAGGACGGCGGTCACCTGCTGGTTGAGGTGGCCGCCGGCCCCGGCGGCGCCAACCGCTACACGGTCGTAATGACCGAGCACGCCCAGCCTGTGGACAACCCTGTGCACGGACCTGTGGACAACGCGCCGACGGCCCCGGGCAGTTTGCCCGGGGGGCGTTTCGCCCGAGGGGTCCAGCGCCCGGGGACCCCGGACACAGCTACGCCCGGGACCCCCGGACACAGCTCTGCCCCCCGAACGTCCTTTACATCCAAGAACCGTCCTGGCGCGCCCGCGCCCTCCCGGGCGGGCGGCGCCGCGCTGCCGCCCCCGGTCGATGCCGCCCGCTGCCCGAAGCACCCCGGCCAGTCGGCCACCCACTGCGGCCCGTGCCGCGCCGAGACCCTCGGAGGCACCAAGTGAAGATCACCCTCAACCAGGCGTTCTACACCGTCGTGGTCACCGGCGCCTTGGCGGGCGCGTCCGACGTTGCCGCCGATCGTCTCGCGTGGCCGATGCTCGCTGCAGTCGCTGTCGTCGGCGCGGTCGAGTTCGGCGGCGTGGTCGTCTCCGCGCACGCCGACCGGCGCCGCCGCCTCGGTGAGCGGGCCGTCGCCGCCCGGGTCGTCTCCGCGCTGATCGCCCTCGGTGCGGTCACCGTCAACGTGTGGGGGCACGCCGGAAACCCGTTCCAGGCCGCGTTTTTCGGTGGCCTGTCGGCCCTCGGCTACGGCGTGTGGCTGCTCGACTCGGGCGCCCGCTACCGGGACGCGCAGCGGGCCGCCGGACGGCTGGAGGCGATCCCGCCGGTCTACGGCGTGTGGTTGTGGCTGCGACACCCCGGGCTCACACGCCGGGCGCGGCACCTGGCGCTGACCACCGGCGCCGACAAGCTCGCCTCCGTCGACGCGGCGCGGCTGCAGGTGCGCACCGAGCGGCGGCAGACGGCGATCGCGGCGACCCTGCGCACCCGGATCGCCGAGCGGGTCGGCCCGGTCATGGCTGACGTCGCGGTGAACACGTTCGACCTCGACGAGGTGGCGATCCGGCTCACCCGCGGCGCCGACTACGACGGCCTGGCCGCGCTGCTGGCCGCCGAGCTTGTTCCGGCCCGACTGGCACCGGTGGGCGTCGCCGGGTCGACGGTCGTCGAGCATGAGCCGGAGCGCGTTCCGGCGGAGATTACGGCGGGCGAAGTTCCGGCGCTTGCAGCGGGGATCGCCGAGGTCAGCGGGCCGGTGGCGCCGTCCGGAGTTCCGGAGATCGCCGCCGCACCGGAGGTGAATGCGCAGGCCGTCGAGCGGCCCGCCAGGAAGCCCCGCAAGGCCGCAGCGACTGCCACCCCGAAGCGGTCCAGCGCGGCCACCAAGCAGGCCGTCACAAGCCTCGTGGCGGGCGGAATGAAGGTGCCGGAGATCGCGGCGCTGCTGTCGATCTCGGAGCGCTACACCCGTCAGGTTCTGGCGCCCGGCACGGCCGGCGGCGACGACCCGGCCGACAACATCGAGCACGTCAACGGCGCCAAGATCGAGATGACTGGAGTGACGGCGTGACGGCCATCGAGCACGGCCCGCACCGGTTCGACACCCACTTCGAGCACGACCTCGACGACGAGCCGGAGCCGACCAGGGCGTCGGTGTACGTCGACATCATCGCGAAGGACCACGAGCGGCGGCCGGTCATTCCGGCCGCCCTCCGGGGCATCGGCAACCTCAAGGCGGGCGCCCGGCGAGCGGCTGGCCGGGCCGGGCACGTGCTGGCCTTCCACGCGGTTCGCGCGCCGCTGTACGTCATCCTCGCGGCGTTCTGGGCGGTCGTGGGTGTCGGTCGGCTCACTGGTGGGCAGGTCCGCTGGTGGTGGGTGAGCGAGCAGAGCACCCTCCGTCAGGGGGCCGCGACCCGCGACGACTCCGCGACGTGGCTGGCCCTGCACCGGGAGGCGCGCTCCACCCGGCTGTGGCGTGGGAGCGTCCTCGGCGCCGAGCTGCTCGCCGTCGTGGTCGTCGGCCTGGTCCTCGGGTACACCGCGCCCGGCTGGGTGCAGGCGGTCACGGTGGCGGTCGTCGTGCCGGTGCTCGCCCGCGTTGGACGGCCGGTCGGCAAGCCGATCGTCTCCGCTGCGGTGGTCGCGCCGAGGTTCCGGAAGCTGACGGCCGACGTCGTGCTGCGGGCCTACTACGCCGCCCGGCTCGGCGACCCCGTGAAGCCTGGCCAGGAAGTGACGTTCGGTGGTCCGATGGCCCGCGACGGCAACGGCTCCCGCGTGACCATCGACCTCCCCTACGGCAAGGGCCTCGACGACGCGGTCAAGGCGCGTGGTGCCATCGCCTCCGGCCTCGACGTCGCCGTATCGCAGGTGTTCATCACCCGGGAGCCGACCTCGCACCGGCGGCACGTCCTGTGGGTCGCCGACGTCGACCCGCTCGCGCTGCCCGCCGGGCGGACGCCGCTGCTGCGTCTGCGGCCTACCGACATCTGGGAGCCGGCGCCGTTCGGTCTCGACGAGCGCGGCGGCCGGGTCGTGCTGTCGCTGCTGTGGAACAGCGTGATGATCGGCGCCATCCCGAGGCAGGGTAAGACGTTCAGCGCCCGCGCCCTGGCCCTGTACGCCGCGCTGGACCCGTACGTGAAGCTGACCGTGTTCGACGGGAAGGGCTCCCCGGACTGGCGCAAGTTCGCCCTGGTCGCTGACCGGTGCGGGTTCGGGCTGGCGATGACCCGCGACGGCGATCCCGTCGAGCTGTTCCTGGAGGCGCTCCGCGAGATCAAAGCAGACGTGCAGGCCCGCTACCAGCGGCTCTCTGAGTTGCCCGCGTCGGTCTGCCCGGAGGGGAAGCTGACCCGGGAGATCTCCCGGGACCCGCGCTACGGCATGCCCGTCCGCCTGGTCGTCATCGACGAGTTCCAGGAGTACTTCGACCTCGGCGACGCCTCCAAGGAGATCGCCTCGCTGCTGGTGTTCCTGGTGAAGGTCGCGCCGGCCGCCGGCGTGATCGTGCTCGGCGCCACGCAGAAGCCGTCCGGCATCGGCACCGGCGCGGTCGCCCAGCAGTTCACCGCGTTCCGCGACAACTTCGCGGTGCGGTTCAGCCTGCGCACCGGCTCCTGGCAGGTCTCCGACCTCGTCCTCGGGTCCGGCGCCTACTCCGAGGGCTACGACTCCTCCACGCTGCTCCCGGCCTACAAGGGCGTCGGCATCCTGCGCGGCGCCACCGACGCCACACCGACGGTGCGGACGTACCTGGCCGACCAGGAGGACGCCGAACGCATCCTCACCGCCGCCAGGACCCTGCGGGAGCGGGCGGGGACGCTCAGCGGCCAGGCTGCCGGGGAGCCCGCCGCCCGGCAGGCCCGCGACGTCCTCGCCGACGTCGTGAAGGTCTGGTCGCACGTTGATCGGGCGGGCATCCAGTGGCCAGCGCTGGCCGAGCTGCTCGCCGCGCACCTGCCCGAGGGCTACGCGGGCGCCACCGCCGAATCGGTGAGCGCACTGCTGCGCGCCGAGGGCGTCGCCAGCGTCGACATCAAGGCGGCCGGGACGGTGCTCAAGGGCGCCCGCCTCGCCGACGTCGAGGCCGCGATCCACCGTCGGCAGCTCACCACCGGGTAGCGCCCGCCCCGCGACCGGTAGCGGCGGCGCGACCGCTGCCGCTACCGGTCTGACCAGCACAGACGCTGCCCGGTAGCGGGTCGCGGAAGACCCCCACCACCCCTGTTCTCCCTCTCTGAAGGGCTCCTGATGGCACTGCTCACCGCGACCGCCGACCACCCTGTGCGCGGCGCCCTGGTCCTCGTCCTGTTCCTGCTCATTCTCGCGGCCGGATATGCCGCCTCCTGCGCCTGGTGGCCGTTCGCGGCCTGCCGTCGGTGCTCCGGCACGGCAAAGCTCCGCAGCCCGTTCGGACGAGCCTTCCGGCTCTGCCCCCGCTGCAAGGGCACCGGCCGTCGGCTGCGCCTCGGCAGGGCCTTCTACAACGCGATCACCCACGTCCACCGCGACGGCACCCGGTGAGCCGCCTTCGACACCGCGCACGCACACGGGCGCATCTGACTGGAGATCAAGCAGGACACCCTGACTGGTGCGCTGGCGGTCACCGCTGCGGCCTCGGCGAACACCGCAGCGACCCGCACGCGGTCGACGTACCCGGCATCGGGCGCATGATCGTCGTGCGGGTCCTGGCTGGGGATGGCACCGAGCACGCCGAGGTGCGCGGGTCGGTGCGCCTGCCCGAGCAGGAGGGGCGGGCGCGCCGCCGGCTCCTGCGCCTACTCTTCGATCTTGGTGCCGCGCTAGCCGACAAGGGTCGTGAATCGTAATCTAGTCGCTGTTCGACTCAAGGGATGGAGTGCCAAACCTTCGCTCGAACTCGGCGATTCGCGCATTCCGATCGAATACGTACGTAAGGGGATCAGCACTCGGATCGTATGATTCTCGCCCTTGCCGTGTCGAAATCTGCCAAATCAGAACATAAAGGCCAAAAGCCGCATAAAGTGGCACGCGCCACTTGAGCTGCAAACATGCATAGAGGCTGCCTTTTAGTGCGCCGAGCACGGCTGTGTGCGGCCCCCCGCGGGGGGAAAGCAGGGCCCGCATCAAAATCGGATCTAGCGCGGCAGCATCGTCGTACATGCGCAGCCGCTCGGCATCGAGACGGGCACTGAGGCGGGCACCCAAGCGCCTCAGGACGCCGCCACACAGGAATCCAAACGCCGTGCCGAGTTTCAGTATCCCGCCCGGTCGCTCGGCCACCACGGCCGCCCATTCCTCCGAGTAGATCTCGCGCCGGTCGGCGTCGGTTGTCCAAAGTCTGGCCGCCACGGGGACGATGCGGAGCGCGGCCCACTCGAAGATGCTGAGCAGGTCGCCCAGCGCCCAGCCGACCAGCCCGCCGATGACGATCTCGTTCCAGTTCACGCGTGCGCCTCCCCGCCGAGCAGGCGACCCCAGCGGGAGGCAGTCTGCGGGCGGCGCTCGGCGAGCAGTTGCCGTGCATGTGCGCGGCCGTTCGGAGTGAGCTTGTAGAAGCGGCGACGCGGCCGGTTGTCCTCCGGGCCGAGTTCCTCCCACCGCTCGGTGAGCAGCTCCGCACCGGCGAGGCGCTCCAGGATCTTGTACACGGTTGGTCCGGCACGCCCGGTGCCCTTGATGATCGCCCAGCCGTGCAGTTCGAAGTCCTCGGCGGCGAGCAGCGCCTCCAGGACGTCGAGCGTCGGTTGGGTCACGCGCTCTGTCATGACTTAACTGTACTACATGATTTAAACCTAGGTGAAATAAGACGGCGAGGGGCTAGGACGCTCTCTGAGCCACCGACAGGTCGAATCACCCTGACCGCTCTACGACGGTGACCGCCCTGCTCCCGTTATAGCGTCTCGCTCGCAAACGTGGCTCATCTACGCTCACCAACAGCAAGCGAGCCACCGGTGGTCAGACCGGTGGCTCGCGAACGAAGTTGTCCCCTGCAAGCCGCTAAACCGCGAAGGAGTTCTCCGTAATGCCCACAGTACAAGGGGGCCGTGGCCCCCAGCGCAAGCCTGCCCGCGAGCAGGGATCCAACCTGACCGAGTTCACACGCGGGCCGTGGTTCCCGCTGGTCTGCGTCCTCGGCGTCATCATCGTGATCGTGCTGGCACTCGTGCTCACCGGCACGATCACCGGGCTCGCCGCGGTGCTCGGTGGCCTGGCGAGCGTGCTGCTCGCGCTCGGCGGCCTGCTCGCTGCGGCGGCCAGGTACCGACGCTAAGGCATACGCCTGGTCCGGTGCACCAGAGATACGTGGCCCTGCGTACTGCGCAGGGCCACGTCATCGACTCGGACAACTCGAATGACGGTGCGGTTGATCCGACAGTCCTGGCATTTCCGCTGGTCAACCTGCCGAAGTTTTGGTGCGACCGAACGCGTGTTCTAGTAGCGTCCCCTGGCATGGAAACCACCTCGGCCGCGACCTGCGCCGCCTCGAAGACGACCCCCACGGCGAACTGCGACATCGAGGTGCCGTGCGCGAAGTCAGCGGGGCACGTCGAGCGCGGTGACGTGGTTCACGAGGGCAGGGTCGGCGTGTTCCCCGTTAGGTGGTCGGCGAGCGGTCAGGCGTCGAACGCGTAGACGAGTTCGACGCGGTCGCGTCGAGCACCATGCGGCTGACCTCGACGCAACGGCCCGCCTCGGTGAAGGCGTTCCGCGTGATCTCGATGACCGTCGCGCCGACGCTGGACCCAAGGTCGAGCCGCTCGACCTCGTCGGGCGCGGTGCGCGGGCGGTCAGGCGCTCGGTGAAGCGGACCGGCGCGAACCCGAGTTCAGCGAGCCGGCCATACGTGCCGCCCGGTCCGACCTCCGTGCATGCGATCCGCGAGTCGCTGGCCACGTCCAGCGGCAGGAACGACTGCGAGATCTGCACCAGCCGCTGGTCGACCAGGAACCGGCGGGAGCGGGACAGGACCGCGGCGCCCAGGTCGACGCCGCGCGCTCGGCCACGTAGTCCGGCGCGGGCACCTCGGAGACAACGACGTCCACGGTGCGCGGCCCAACGCCGGTGTCGGCATCTTGGATCGCGCGGCCGGCGGCCCACTGCTCGTGCGCGCCCGAGCGCGTAGACCTAACTGATGACCACGGCAATGGTGCATCAGGGCCGATTCGCGCGTCTTCCCGCGTGCCAAGCGACGATGTCAAGCGCCCGCAGCGGCGTAATGGCCGGCCCCGGCGCGTACCCGCAGATCTCCTGCCAGGTCTTCAGCTGGCTGTTCAGGTCATGCCGTATCGCTTTACCCAGCAGCACTGCGAACTCCGCCCACGAGCGCTTGCTGTCGCGCGGGATCGGTGCCCCTGGTGCGTCCCGATAGCAATACCGGATGTTGTCGTCATACAGGGGGATGAAGCCCGGACGCTTACGGTGCAGGATTTTCGCGAGGATGGACCCACCGACCCCAGGCAGGCCATTACCGTCCAGCACGGAAAACATTGAGCCGAGCGTGTTCACATCCTCGTCAGGGTCCTCCAGGCGGGCGTTCGGTATCTTCCTGAGCAGCCCGCTGAGCTCCCCGCGTCTGCCTCGAAGGCCGTAGTAGGCCTCCAGCGACAAGCGGTTGACGTTTAGTAACACCGGCGCAAGGAGATCGGCGTCGTCCAGTTGATCGGGATCGTGGTGCGGCTGGTACGCCTCGTACGCCGGGTAGGCGAAGTGCACTCCAACGGCCGGGTTCAGGTAGGTACGCGCCGCTGCCAGCGCCTCTCTGCGCGGAACATGAAGTGCGCCGACATGGACGAACTCATCAGCAGGCAGCTCATCCATACATTCTCCTTCGTTGTTGGGGAGTCTAGTATCGCCGCATGCCCGCCCCGTCGAATACGCGTCGGAGTCTGCCCGAACATACCGTCGACTGCTGGGTGGCGGCGGATGTGCTCGGGCGCTTTCCCGACGCACAGCTCTGGGCGCCCACGCAGCGTGGATCCGACAATTGGGACACTGCGTTCCAGCTCGGCCCGACCAAATGCTTCATCCTCGAAAACAAGGCAACCGAGCCGTATGCACCAAAGCCGACTGAGCACAAGATCACCATAGATCTGCCACAACTCATCCGGTACGTCGATGCTGCTGGCGCACCCGTCTACTACATCCTTCCGGCACCTCCCTGGGCCGCCATGACTACGACGGCGACGCTCGACCCGGCGGCGCCCGTGCCGGAAGCGAGCCGGTGTCGGACCGGACGACAATGCGCCCACGGGGCTAGCGTCCATGGGCCCTTCGCGGACTGGGCTTACGTGATCGACCTTTTCTCCCTCGTCACATTCATCGCCAGTTACCGGCGCCCGCGCGGCGACAGCTATAGCATCCCCGCCCGCGAGCTCGAGAAGATCCGAGGCGCGGTAACGCTGGATGAGTTCCTGGAGGGAGTGGAGCTCTGTCACGCGGGCGGCGTTCCCTATGCCGATGCGGCTACAGCCCGGCAGAGATGGCAAGCAGACGCCGAAAACCGGCGACCGTTGGCGATGGAACTGCTTGGCGGTGACCTCAACTACCGTTTCAGGCCCGAATCCGGTCTCGCGCCCGGCGGCCGGTCGGGCGTGCTTGCCGTCGCGGTGCCAATGGCCGTGGCCAGCCGGTCGACCTGAAGGATCCGGCGGACGCCCACTTGGCGCCGTGGTCGAGTCGGCATGAGGATGGCGTTATGCAGCTCGGCGAAGCCGTGCTCCGTCAGCATCACCGCGGGGAGCCGAGCGGGATTGGCCCGGGCTTTGCCGAGACACGCGTAATACGCCCCAGGCCAGCATCTGCGGGAATAGCGGGTTCACCAACATCAAGCCGTACTAGGGAAGGCGGGCTGACCATGGCGAGCGTGAGAGAACTGCTGGACGACCTCGCGGCGGGAAGGCTGACCCTGGCCCAGGTTGCTGCGGACTTCCGCACCCGCACCTGGCCGCCGAGGCGACAAGCCACCGAAGCGCAGATGTGGGGCGTGCACGACGCCGACCTTCCCGAGGACGACTCGTGGCAGCTGGTCGAGACGGATTCGCGGCTAACCGCTGCCCAGTACGCGGTGCTGGGCAAGGCGTACGACCAGGCATACGCGAAGCACTGACCACACACAAAGAAGCCCGCCGGCAATCCGACGAGCTTTCGTATGTGGCGCGCGGTCAGTTCGCGCTGAGCGCCGGGCTAGGGCATCGACGTCAACAGGCTGTGGCAGTCCGACCACTCGGTGATCGCGTGAGTGGTCCTATTCGACTACCGTAACCGTCCGTGGGTGCATCGGCAGAAGATCTTCGGCTCCAGGCCGAGCAGCGTGCCCGAGTGCTGATCGACCAACAGCTACGCGAGGCCGGCTGGGTGGTACAGGATCGGACGGAGCTGAGCCTGTACGCCGGACCGGGGGTCGCGGTCCGCGAGATGGTGATGGCGAAGGGCCACGGCCGGGTCGACTACCTGCTCTACGTCGATCAGCGCGTGGTCGGAGTGATCGAAGCCAAGCCGCAGGGAACGCCGCTGTCGGGCGTGGAGTGGCAGTCGGCGATGTACGCCGAGGGTCTGCCTCCTGCCGTACGGCTCAAGGCGTTGACCCGCGACGGTCGGCTGCCATTTGTGTTCGAGGCCAGCGGCTCGGAGACCCACTTCACCAACGGGTACGACCCTCAGCCGCGGGCCCGGCGGATCTTCGCATTCCCGCAGCCGAGCAGCCTCGCACGGACCGTCCGCGACGCCGATACCGATCCGCAGCACCCGACCTGGCGGGCGAAAGTTCGCCACCTGCCTGCGCTTGACACCGCGCCGCTGCGCCCTGCGCAGATCACAGCGATTGAAGGCATCGAGCGGGCGCTCGCGGAGCAGCGTTTCGACCGGTCGCTGGTGCAGATGGCCACCGGTGCCGGCAAGACCTACACGGCAGTGACCGAGTGCTACCGGCTGCTCAAGCACGGCGGGTTCACGCGGGTGCTGTTCCTGGTCGACCGCAACAACCTCGCCGACCAGACCCTGGCGGAGTTCCAGAACTTCCGGACCCCGGGCGACGGGCGCCGCTTCGCCGAGCTGTACAACGCTGACAAGCTCAGCAGTGCGGGAATGCTCGGCAGCACCAACGTGGTGATCTCGACGATCCAACGGGTGTACCGGGTTCTTGCCGGCGACACCGCACCGGATGGCGACGACCCCGGGCTGGACGACTACGTTCCCGCCGCCCCGGTCACGGTGGTCTACAACCCGCACCTGCCGCCCGAGACGTTCGATCTGGTGATCGTGGACGAGGCGCACCGGTCGATCTACGGGGTGTGGCGCGGTGTGCTGGAGTACTTCGACGCGCACATCGTCGGGCTGACCGCGACGCCGGGGAAGCAGACGTTCGGGTTCTTCCGGCAGAACCTGGTCTCGGAATACACCTACCCCCAGTCCGTCGCCGATGGCGTCAACGTCGACTTCGACCTATACCGGATCAAAACCCGAATCAGCGAACAGGGCTCGCGCATCGACGCCGGAACCGTGGTGCCGAAGGTCGACCGCCGGACCCGCGTGCAGCGTTTGGAACAGCTCGACGAGGACGTCGAGTACACCAGCAAGCAACTCGACCGGGCGGTCACCGCTGATTCGCAGATCCGCCTCGTGCTGGAGACGTTCCGCGACCGGCTGTTCACCGAGATCTTTCCCGGCCGCAGCACCGTACCCAAGACTCTGATCTTCTGTAAGGACGATGCCCACGCCGAGGAGGTCGTCACCAGGATCCGGGAGGTCTTCGGCAAGGGCAACGACTTCGCCGCGAAGATCACCTACAGCGCCAAGGACCCCAAGGGCCAGCTCCAGGCGTTCCGCACCTCGGCCAGCCTGCGCGTCGCCGTGACGGTCGACATGATCGCCACCGGTACCGACGTCAAGCCCCTGGAGTGCGTGTTCTTCCTCCGCGACGTGCGGTCGGCGGCGTACTTCGAGCAGATGAAGGGCCGCGGCGCCCGTACCATCCCGTCCACCGACTTCCAGGCGGTCACCCCCGACGCCGCCGAGAAGACCCGGTTCGTCATCGTCGACGCGGTCGGTGTGACCGAGCACGAGTTCGTCGACCCCCCGCTCAACCGCGAGAAAGGCGCCTCGCTCAAGCAACTGCTGGACAAGGCCGCCACACTGACACTCACCGAGAACGAAACCGCCACCCTCGCGTCCCGGCTCGCCGCCCTGGAGCTGCAGCTCACCCCCGCCGAACGGGCCGAACTCGACCAGGTCGCCGGCGCGTCGGTCCGCGACATCGTCCGTGGCCTCGTCAACGCTGTCGATCCCGACACCCAGGCCAAGACCATCGCGGGCGCCGCCGACCCAGCAGCCGCCGTGCAACAACTGCTCGATGCGGCGGTACGGCCAATCGCCGCCAACCCCGCGCTGAGGCAACGGATCCTGGAACTCCGCCAAGCCCACGACCGGATCATCGACGAGGTAAGCGTCGACACCCTCGAAGATGCATACGGAGTCATCGACACCTCGCGGGCACGGTCCATCGTCGAGTCGTGGCAGGCGTACCTGGACGAACACCGCGACGAGATCACCGCGATCCAACTCCTCACCGAGGCCCGCGAACGTCGCATCTCCTTCGCCGACATCGCCGAACTCGCCGAGCGGATCAAGCGCCCGCCCCGCAACTGGACTCCCGACCTGATCTGGTCCGCCTACGAGGTCGTGTACGACGGCCACGTCCGGCACAGCGACCGACACACCCTGACCGACCTCGTGTCGCTCATCCGGTACACCATCGGCAAAGATGGTGAGCTCGTGCCATACGCGGAGAAGGTGCGGGAGCGATACGCGGGCTGGCTGCTCCAGCAGGAGCAGGCCGGGGCGACCTTCAGCGATACAGAGAGATGGTGGCTGGACCGGATGGTCGAAGTGATCGCAGCGTCGGCGGGCATCGGCCTAGACGATCTGGACAACGCTCCGTTCATCGAGCGCGGCGGCGTTGACGGCTTCGCCGCCGCGTTCGGCGACCGTGCCGGCGAACTACTCAAAGGGCTCAATCAAGGCCTGACGGCATGACGGAACTGCCACGAGGATGGGTTTTGGCACCGCTCCGGTCGGTGCTGCGCAGCCCAATGATCAATGGTCGTTCTGTTCCGTCACAGCAAGGCGGGTTTCCGGTACTGCGGTTGACCGCTCTACGAAATGATCGAGTCGACCTCCGCGAACGAAAGGATGGAGCCTGGACAAGCGAAGAGGCCACTCCCTTTCTCGTGGCCGAGGGCGATTTTCTTATCAGTCGTGGCAATGGCTCGCTCAACCTGGTCGGCCGAGGTGCACTCCTCGATGAGAGGCCTGACCCGGTCGCATTTCCTGATACCGTGATTCGCATTCGCGCAAACGAAGACGTGATCTTTCCCCGGTTCTTGGCTTTACAGTGGAACTCAAGATACGTCAGGTCCAAAATTGAGAACCTTGCCCGTACAACTGCGGGTATATACAAGGTCAATCAGGCTATCTTAGGCCACATTCCTCTTGTCATCCCACCGCTTGAGGAGCAGCGGCAGATCGTCGACATCCTCGAAGACCACCTCTCCCGCCTCGACGCCGCGGAGCGCTACATTGCCTCCGCCCGCAAATTAAGTGAAACCCTTCTGGTGTCCGCACTAACCTCGGACGAGGTCATAGCTTCGTCCCCAAGGACTACGTTGAAAAACCTGCTGTCCACCACGTTGTCGAACGGTCGTTCCGTTCCTACCAAGGAGGGCGGTTTTCCTGTTCTTCGGCTGACTGCACTGAAAGCCGAGGGAGTCGACTTAAAGGAGTGCAAGGAAGGCGATTGGACGGCTGATGAGGCGCGGCCTTTCTTCGTTCAACAAGGCGACTTCATGGTGGCCCGTGGAAACGGTAGCCTACGGCTGGTAGCCCGGGGCGCTTTGGTGCGCGAGCGGCCAGATCCGATAGCGTACCCCGATACGATGATCCGCATACGTGTCGATCAAGGGCGCATTGCGCTCAACTTCCTGGAGACAATGTGGAACTCCCCAATGGTTAGGCGACAGATTGAATCGATGGCGCGGACCACTGCAGGGATATACAAGGTCAATCAAAAGCATCTCGAAAGCGTTGTCTTGCCTGTGCCTAACCGGGACGATCAAGTACAGATCTGCGCGCGGTTGGAGCATGCAAGGGAGGCCGTGGCGCGACTTACCGAAGGCGTAACCGCTTCAACAATACTGTCGCGGTCGTTGCGGCGGTCATTGCTGGACGCGGCGTTCTCAGGACGCCTGACCGGACGAGTCAGCGACTTGGATGTGGTGGAGGGGATGGCTGGTGTCTGACGCGCGGCGATTGGTCGACAAGCTGTGGTCGTACTGCAACGTCTTGCGCGATGACGGCGTCGGCACCATCGAATACACCGAGCAGCTCACGTACCTCCTGTTCTTGAAGATGGCCCACGAACGCGAGATCCGGCCGCTTAGGGGCGAGCGGATCGTGCCCGAGCACTGCTCCTGGCAGCGGCTGCTCGACGCCGACGGTGACGACCTGGAGGTCACCTACCGCCACATCCTTCAGGAACTCGCCAAGCAGCCCGGAACGTTGGGCACGATCTACCGCAAGGCGCAGAACCGGATTCAGGACCCCGCCAAACTCAAGCGGCTAATTGTCGACCTCATCGACAAGGAAAACTGGTCAGCCACCGGCACCGACATCAAGGGTGACGCCTACGAAGAGCTCCTATCCAAGGGCGCCGAGGACATCAAATCCGGGGCGGGGCAGTACTTCACCCCTCGCGCGCTGATCCAGGCAATGGTCGACTGCATTCAACCGACGGTCCGGGATAACGTGGTCGACCCGGCCGCGGGCACTGGCGGCTTCCTGCTCGCCGCGCATGACCACGCATCCCAGCATGCCGAGACGCTGACCCCGACCGAGCGGGCGCATCTGCGCGACACCTTCCTCCAGGGCGTCGAACTGGTCGATGGCACAGCGCGGCTGGCGGCGATGAACCTGCTGCTGCACGGCATCGGCACGCCGAACGGTGAGAGCCTGATCGAGGTCAAGGACGCGCTGATCGCCGACCCTGGTGAGCGCTACTCGGTCGTGCTGTCCAATCCGCCGTTCGGCCGCAAGTCGTCGCTGACGATGATCGGCACGGACGGCCGCGAGTCGCGCGATGAACGGGAGATCGAGCGCCAGGACTTCGTCGTCACCACCGCCAACAAACAGCTCAACTTCGTGCAACACATCGCCACGATCCTCGACATCAACGGCCGGGCGGCGGTCGTGCTGCCCGACAACGTGCTCTTTGAGGGAGGCGCCGGCGAGACGCTGCGACGGCGAATCCTGCACGACTTCGACGTACACACGATGCTGCGTCTGCCCACCGGCATCTTCTACGCCCAAGGCGTCAAGGCCAATGTGCTGTTCTTCGACAAGAAGCCGGCGTCCGAGCGGGAGTGGACGGAGCGGCTGTGGATCTACGACCTGCGCATCAACCAGCACTTCACGCTCAAGCAGAACCCGCTGCGCCGCCATCACCTCGACGAGTTCGTGGAGTGTTACCTGCCGGGTAAGCCGCGCTCGGAGCGGGTGGAGAGCAAGCGGTTTAAGTCTTTCGATTACGACTACCTGCTAGCCCGTGACAAGGTCAACCTCGATATCACCTGGCTACGCGATGAGTCGCTGGAGGACATGGACAATCTTCCGGCGCCTGAGATTATCGCCCGCGAGATCGTCGAGGTCTATACAGCGGCGTTGGCCGAGTTCGAGGCCGTCGCCGCCGCGTTGGAAGCCTCCGCGGGACCCACGTCCGGCGCTGTGTCCATCACGGATGAATGAGTGCTAACTCGAACGTCTCAACCGTCCGGCCAAGGGCGAGGGCCGTGCGTGGCCACCATCGAGCAGCTTCTGCTTGTTGGTCCGCGGAGCGTTGCCGAAGATGCCGTACAGCGCGGGACGCAAGCAGTGCTGCCATATTACGGGGCAGGATCACCCCTAAGACCGCTCATAACGCCCTTGACACACCCGTCTATGAAAGCCTCCTTGTCCACGTCCGCGCCGTTGGTGTCGTAGGCCACGCCGCCCTCGACCCAGCGGAAGGTGCCGCCCGTCAGCGGCACCGTGGCGCTGGTGCATCCGGATTTGATTTCGTCTATTGTCGGCGCGGGGCTGCCGTAGTGGGAGCCGACACCATGGCCGTAGGAGAAGCCGAAGCGGAACGACAGCTGGCTGTTGTCACGCATCCCGTTAAAGGCCATTACCACCCCGATCACGGCGAAGACAAGCACGGCAGCCACGGCCGCCTTCCACCCGTACGGCAGGCGGCGGAATCTGACGATGCTGCGTCCGATCAGGCGGGCGGCTTTGTCCATCCGGGTGGTAACAGTCAGGTCATCGTCGGCCACGCCGATCACGGTGTCAGATGAGCCTTCCGATCGGTATCAACTGATTACCTGCAACCGCCGGGCCGATGGGCTGGCTCATCACGTGTCAACCTCGGCTGTCGCGGCGCCCGGCTCCAAGTGCCGGTAAAGGGTCGCCCGGCTGACTCCGACCACCTTGGCGATGGCCTCGACGGTGTGCTGCTTCGACTCGTACATCTGCCGGGCCACGGCAAGCTTGTCGGGCGTCATCACCGGCCGCCGGCCGCCCTTGCGCCCGCGGGCGCGGGCCGCCTCCAGGCCGTCGAGGGTGCGCTCCGACAGGAGGTCACGCTCGAACTCGGCAATGCCCGCCAGGATGTGAAAGAAAAACTTCCCGGCGGAGGTGCTGGTGTCGATGCCCTGCGACAGCACCTGGAAGTCGACGCCCCGGCTCTTCAGGTCGTCGGCGAGCTCGCAGAGGTTCTTCACCGACCGGCCGAGCCGGTCGAGGCGTGTGATGACGAGCTGGTCGCCGGGGCGCAGGTAGTCGAGGGCGGCGTCGAGCTGGGGGCGCCGGGCGAGCTTGCCGCTGGCCCGGTCGATGAAGGTCCGTTCGCATCCGGCGGCCTTCAGGGCGTCTTCCTGTGACTCGGGGTGCTGATCCCGGGTGCTGACTCGCGCGTAGCCAATCTTCGCCATGCGTCTATTGTCTCACAAACGATCGTCTGTGAGACGAACCGAACCGACCCGCTGGGATCCGGTCGGGCACGTTTCGCAAGCCGTGTACTAAATCAACGTCTCAAGATGATACGGGGGATCGTTTGTGGAACGATCGTCACCGTGAGCGTCCACACGTACCTGTTTGAGGAGCCTCGCCCAGCGGGCATTGGCCCGAAGGACCTGCTGCAGCAGGTCGCCGAACAGGGTGTTGTCATGCACCGCGACACGCTGCATGTGAAGCTCCGCGCGCTGCGGGACGCTGACCCGGCGAGAGCGCATCAGCCGCGGCGGGGAAGTGAGCGGTGGGTCCGAGGCCTTGATGACATGGTCCGGTGTTCGTCGGCCTGACGAAGCCGATCGAACCCTGGCACGCTCTGCGGTCAGTCGATAACGTGCAGCCATGTCAACCGACTCGGGTTCAGTAAGTGGCAGCAATGTGGTCAACGACTACCAAACCGTGATGGACGAGTTAGTACGTGGTCATGTGCCCACAGACCATGCCTTGGAACAGCTTCGTGCGGCCCTGAGGGGCATCCTGCTCGACAGGCACGGGGCACACTTATTTCGACATTTGACCTCAGCGGGCCGCGATATCGGCGCGCTGCTGCTCTACGCAGAACCCGACTGGTTCGGCGGGGTGAAGACATGGGTGCCAGCGTTGGTTGAATCGCTGCTAAGCGGCGATCAAAGAGTCTATGAACTTGCCAAAGCGGCGCTCCGCCGGGTTCGTCCCGGCCCTGACACCAACATGGCTCGGTGGAGCTTCGAACTCAGGGCACTGCTCCGCCACCTGGATGCCGAAATGCCACCAGGCTTCACAATTCCATTTCAAAGGTCCCACAAGTTACCGGGACAACGTAGGTGGACGACGCACCAAGAGGGCATGCATGCAGGCTGGACCACCTCAGAGCCTCAGTCCACACCGGAGAATCCGCCGACGGCAACGGTCAACATAGATGCATACCTTGACACCCACGACATGCAGGTCGCAGTCAGGGTGGTGGAAGCGCTGGATCGCCTTTCCACCGCACTGGGTTACGACGAGCTGAACCACGGTTCCCTCAAGGAGGGCTCGTTCCGGTGGCGGACGAGAGCGGCCACGAGGCGGGCACGGGACGAGCTCGCCTCAAGGCTGATCAAAGTAGAGCGGATGCTTGAACTTCAGCACCTCGATGGCCGACAGGCGGATGTCGACACGAAGGAGGCACAGGCCGTTGCTCAACTCATGGAGGCGCTCAAGGACGTGCCACGCGCTTGCATGCGAGTCGGCTCGATCCTCATCGTCAAGTACGTGGACGCAGGCGCACCCGTCATTCTGGTTCGCAACCTGTCGCAGCCCGAGATTCGACTCCTGGAGCAGTATCCGGAGATCCAGCAGAACCCAGCCAACGTGCTGACAGCGCTCGCAACTGCTGCTGCGTCGTCAGTGCAGGATCCCGTTCGTCCGTAGGGTCAACAAGACTGTCCGAGCTGCTGAAAGCCCCATCGATTCGTGACCGGCTGCGCCCGGCGGCGTCGAGCGCGAGCGCGGCACCCTCGATCCGGCGCGCCGTCGCGCGCTCTCTGGCCGTGGTCGGCGGCATCTCAGCCAGGATGGCGCGCAGCATCCGGGGCCCACGACCAGCAGACCAGCCGCCCGGGTGCTTGCCGAAACCGTGGCCGACGCGCAGAATCACCGCCGTGACTGAAGCGCGGGGACACAACGGACAAGTCGAGTTCGACGGCAACTACATCACCATCCTGCGCAAGGGCCTCCTCGCCCGCGCATCGGTCGGGAAGGGCGAGAAGCGAATCCCGCTCATCGCGGTGGTGTCGGTCCAGTGGAAGCCGGCGGGCATGTTCGTCAACGGCTTCATCCAGTTCGAGACCGCCGGTGTCGGTGGCACCCGCTCCCGGGCCGGGTCGCAGACACAGGATGCCGCCCGCGATGAGAACTCGATCCTCTTCACCAAGGCGCAGATGCCGGTGTTTGAGAAGCTGCGGACGGCCGTTGAGCAGGCGCTGGCCGTTCGGCACAACCCGCCGCCTCAGGCCGCCGCGCCTGCGGCGTCCGTCGCCGACGAGCTCCAGAAGCTGGCCGGGCTGTTGCAGCAGGGAATCCTCACCCAGCCCGAGTTCGAGGCGCAGAAGGCCCGGCTCCTCGCCGGCCGGTAGCGGCCCGAGACAGCGAACGGCCCCGTTCTCCTGGTTGGAGAGCGAGGCCGTTTCATGCGCGTGGGCATGTGCGTGGCGAGTCAGTCGTGCGTCGCTGGCTAGGGCCCGATGTTGAGAGGGGCGGAATGAGCCGTCCTCTTCGGTCTACAACCTGATCGCCACCGGCCGCCTTGAGCGGGTGGACATCGGCACCGACAGGAAGCCACGCACGAGGGTCAAGGAGTCCGCACTGACCGCGTACATCGAGCGGTGCACCGTTCCCGCGGTGCACCGCTCACGCACTAAACCGTTGCGCGGGGCGGCGTGAGCCGGGATGACCGGCGGCGGCCGGTCGACCAGATGCTCACAATCCAGAGGTCGCCGCCTTTCTCCGCGTCTCCGACCGGACGGTCTACCGACTGATCGCGGACGAGTCACTCACCGTCCACGACGTGAGCCGCGGCCCAGGCGCACCAAGCTGCGGGTAACCGAATCCGCGCTTGCCGCATACCAGGAGTCGATCGCTGTCCCCATCCTGAAGCGGGCGTCGAGGAGCTGCGGCAGGAACGGCGCGGGACGCCTACGGCAGGGGTTTTCTAGCGACGCTTCCCGAGCGTTGGCAAGCCGCCACTGACAGCTCGGACGCTATCGCCGTCTCTCGGTAAACCACGGTCAAGTCGACGCGTCGCAGCTTCGAGACGTGCACGCCTGAGTACGCCCTTGCCGACCACCCGTGTGGCCACGGCACGCGCCTGCTTGCGGTTCGAGATACCCGTAATCAGGCGGATGGTTTCGTCTGACGCTTTGCCCGGAGACAACAATGCGCGGCGAAGTGCGTTCACTTGCTTTGGTGCGAACGACAGGCCCGTCCTCGCGTCACGGCCGGCAACACGACCAGAGGAGGAGTCGGTTGAGCCCTTAAGCCGCCCGTCTGTCGGCCGAGAGCTGCGACTGTGCCCGCACTGCCCGACGATCAGTTCGCAGATTGGACATCTAGCCTCGCCACTGGGCATGCCATTCATGGTGGCACATCCGAGATCGACGTCACGTTAGGTCCGATGAGCGGACGGGCGGTGTGTTCAACCAACACTGACCGGACGGCAACGCGAGCAGCACTCACGCGAGCGTCGCCATGCCACCCTGTCGGCATGCCCACGAACGGCCAGGAGCCGGACACCCCACCAGAGGAACCGCTACCCCCGCAGGAACGACCCCGCTACCGGCAGTTGTCACGCGGGGAGCGAGCCGGAGCCATCACCGCCGGCACGATCATCGGCATCGCCGGGTTCGTCGCCATGTTCCTCACCGAAAACGAAGGCGGCGTCGCGGTCGCGATCATCCTCGCCGGCGCGCTGCTGATCCTCGGCATTCAGGGCACGCAGCTTGGCAGGCTCGGCGGCGAACAGGTCGGCTTCGAGTTGATGGTCCGCGAGGAAGAACGGCGGGAGATTGCCGAACGTGCCACGAGCGTGGCCGAGGAGAATCCTGCCGAGGCGCAAGCAATGCTCGAAGGGTACGAGGTAGCTGACCCAGGTGCCCGGAGGTCTCGGGTAGTGGCCGAGGCAAGAGGGTACGTCTACGAGAAACGCGTCGTGGACAAACTCCGCAGTCTTGTCGGCACCACGGACGCACGTGCCGTGCACATTCAGGGCACTCCGGGCATGCCGGATGCAGTAATCGAATTCCCTGAGGGCGACATTGCAGTCGAGGCAATAGAAGTCGTAGCGGGCGAAATGGTGGGATTCGCACCGATGGTGGACAGGGCTAGGCGGGCTGGATCTCGTGGAGTGCTCGTGGTCTTCAGTACGCTCATTGGCCGTTCGCAGGTGTTTGTGCCCAGGCAGTTCGACGGGGTGAGCATGGAAGCGGTTGTCTGGCACGGGTCGTACGACGACGACCACCTAACCGACGCTCTTCGACAGCTCCGTGCTCGGCTGCGGGATGAGGATCCAGAGGCGCCTTCGGCCGTGCCTGTGGGATAGAGCAGTAGAGCCAGCTCCACGACTGGAATGAGCTGGTCGTGGAGCTGGCCCGACTATTGCCGATCGACCGCTGCTTGCACCTTAGGTGGCGCCTGCGGAGGCGGTCGGGGCCATCGGGAACCTCTCGGGTCGGAATCGAAGGGGACGCCGTACAAGGTGGCGTGTTTGATGCTGGGTGGCCGGTCGGGTGGACGCAGCGGAGAACCCGGTCGGCGGAGACTGGCTTCTCGGCGGGGCACACTCCGGGATGCTCCTGTGCTGGGTACCAGCGCATCTGCCGGGTCAGGGCCGGGTCGTCGGCGACCCCACCGCCGGCGGTCAGGTCGAAGCGGCGGGCGTTGCGCTCCATCGAGTCGAGGAGACGCCAGGTCCGGTCGAGCACGGCGGTCCGGCCAGCTGAGCGGTGCTCACCGCAGCACGCCGGCAGCGGTCGCCTACAGTGACGCGATGGCCAGCGACGTTGAGGAGTACGACGGCATCTTGGCCGCGTACATCGGGGGCACCACACCAGCGGAAGCGTTTCGAGCGGCTGCTAAGTGGGTCGCCGGCAAAGACGGGGCGCTCACCATCAACGCCATCCGGTGGGACAAGAAGGCGTTCGACGAATACGAGCTCGCGATCTACTACGAGCCCATCGATTCGTGACCGGCTACACCCGCGGCGTCGAGCGCGCACGCAGCACCCTCAATCCGGCGCGCCGTCGCCCGGTCGGTCGGTGTCTGCGGCGGCAGCTCGTCGAGGACGGCCCGCAGCATCCGGGTCGCTTCGGCGGCGCCTACCGGGTCGATAGTGATCACAACGTCACTGTACGTGGCATCCGCCTCGACGGCCCACGCCGCGGCCTCCTTCGCTGCGGCCGGTTGCTCGGTGCTGCTCATGATGTCCTCCGCGTTACGCATGACGGCTGTGCGCCCGGCGCGCCCCACCCGGGGGCAAGGAGGAACCCCAGAGGCGCGCCGGGCGCGGTATCAGGCGACCGATGCCGCAGGCTCCACTGGCCGTGCGGCGTCGAAGTCGAAGCCGAACGCCTGGTCCTCCAAACTGTCGGCCTGCAACGGTGGCCGGGCCACAGCCGCGGCGAGCCGCTCCGGGTCAGCGGCCTCGGCAGAACGCACGAGCTCGTCGGCCTGGCCGTCGAGCCACTCAGCGCGGCGGAGCATCCGCGACGTCAACGGCATCGGCGGCGGTGGCGGCGAGCCCACCAGAAGGCCGTACGACGCCACCGTGAAACGCGTCTGCTCGAACGCGTCGACCTCGGCGATCAGCTGGTCGGTACGGGCCTGCCGGGCAGCAGCGACCGCACGGAGCCGGTTTGCGCGGGTGCGGACGTCAACGGCCCGGGCGGTCAGTACCTCGCGGCGGGCCGCGTCGACACGCGCCCGGGCGGCCGTGACAGCACGGTGGCTGATCTCGACCTGCGCCCGACGGCGGATCAGATCCTCGCCGAGCTGGTCCAGGTCGTCGGGGGTCTCGTAGGCGGCGTCGCCGGCAACGGCTTCGGCTTCCGCCAGCTCGGCGGCTGCAGCCTCAGCCGCCCGGTTGCGCTCGTCGCTGTCGGCGATCCACCGGTCCAGCGCGGCCTCTGCCGAAGCGAGCGCCTCGGCGGCCTCCTCGGGCGTCGGCGGAGGCGGAACCTGCTTGAGCGCCCACCGGGTGCCGGTCGCCGTCGTCATGCCGCAACCTTCGGGGTGAGCGCCCCAGCGAACTCCTGCTGGAAACGCTTCGCGTGCTCGCTGCCGGCGCGGCGGGTCTCGCGGTCGCGCAGGTTGGCGGCGTAGGTGCGGGCCTCGGTGATGTTCATTCCGAGGCTCCTGCGCGCCGCCTCCATGACAGCAACAGTCTCGGGCGCCAGGTCAGATGCATGCCCTGCCGAAGCGAGGATCGCAGCCGTTGCGGCGCTCTCGGCCTCCTGCAGCCGGTCGTACCGGTCCCAGTTGGCGCGTGCCTCGGCCTCGTTCCGGTCTCGGCCGACGGCAGCCCGGCAGGCCGCCTCGGGGCTCAGCCCGTGGACGGTCCTGAACGTCTCGACCATCGCGTCAAAAGTGCTCATGCTGCGGTCCTCCGCATCTCGATCTCAGACCGACTGACCAGCCACACGCCGCCAACCTTCCTGGCGGCGACCTCACCGGACCGGACTAGCTGACGAACACGAGACTCCGTGACGTGCAGCAGGCGGGCGGCCGTGGCCGTGTCGATCTCCTGAGTCAAGTCTGGACGCATTTCCGCAGGCCGGGCTTCCCTGCTTCCGCCGGCGGAAGCGGCCTGATTCTGCTTCCAGTCCTCGGCGGCGGCCCGCACGTTCGCCCACATCTCACGAACCTCACCGATGCGGCTCTGGTGCAGCTGGCCACGCTCGACCCGATCGGCCAGCCTCGTCAGCCGGGTCGGCATGTGCTCGTCGAGCACGAGCGCAAACACGAACGCCGCGAACCCACCGACCGGGGCAACCAGCTGCGGCCGACCCAGCGCCGGGACCATACCCGCCCAGCGCTGGTCTCGTTCGCCGCCTGCCAGAGCCAGCCGGTCCAGCGATGGACCGTTGCCCAGCCCGATTGCGCGACTCGTCATGCCATGTCACCGCCAACCGGCATCAGCCCGGCACCGGCGAGCAGCCGGTCGATCAGCTGCGGCACGTCCACTCGGCCAGCAACCGGCGTGTACCGGTCGATCAGCAGTTGCCGCGCCGCCGCCGGGTCGGCAGCCCACGCCACCGAGCCCGCCGTGACACGGCTCCTCGCAGTCGCCCAGGAGCAGTCCAACTCCCGCGCCACCGCGCGCACCGACTGGCCGCTCCCGGCGTGCACCGCGGCCCACAGCGCCTCCGCGCGCCGGTCGGCGGCTGCCCGCTCCGCCGCGCTGCGTCGCGCAACCGTGGGCGGCTTGACCAGCGTGACAGTCGGGTAGGCGGCGGCGAAGCGGGCTCTTGCGCTGGCCAGGTCGGCGAGGATCGTGTCGGCGACCTGGACCTTCCACGGCCAGTACACCTCGGAGTACCAGTCGTTGCGCAACTCCCGACGTTCATCTCTGCTCGCCGCGCCGAACCGGGGTGGCAGCGGTGCCCAGCGGGTGCCGAACGGATACGGGGTCATGACTCCGACGTCGCACCACCAGTACGTCATGGTGTCGGGGTCGTGCGGGTCGGGGACGGCGAACCCGCCGGTCACGGCGCCGACGGTGACGGCGGGGCGGTCGTGGGTCATGTGCGCTCCTTTGCTGGGTGGTGGGGGGATTCACAAGTCTTTGGGGGTCACCCACTGAGACCCCTGGCCGACCTGCCAGCCTGCGGCCCGGACGACCGGAGACGCGCGTGCACGTTCCTCCGGTCGTCCGAATGGTCGTCATCGGTAGGGGGTGGTGGTCATGCGCTCGCTTTTGCTGCTCGCGCCGAACGCGGGTTGAGCCAGGCGTGCAGCTCACCGTTCTCGGCGAGCTCGTGCACCCGCATGCCCAACCTGTAGGGGCGGTCGAAGTTCCCTTCGTCCTCGATGCGTCGAACGGCGGCTTTGGCTTCGCTCTTGCTTGCGCTGGTCTCCGCGATGACGAATTCGGCCGCGCGGCCTCGTGCGCGCTGCCAATCCGCCTCCGTGTATGTCCGAGAGGACGCCTGCCCGGCCGGTTTGCGGTCCGGCGCGTGGTTGACCGCCTTGGCGGCCTCCAGGTCGCCGATCACCGCGTCGAGGTCTCGAGAGGTGGGGCGCTCGTCGGTCTTCGGCGTATCACGGGTTTCGTCGTTGGCGTGCTGTCGAGGGCTGGCCTCGGCGGGTGCCCTCGGCGTGACCGGGGCGATGCGGGTGTTGGCGGCGGCAGTCGTGTTGACTGCCACCTCCCCCTCGGTGCCGCTTGTGGGGGTGACCGGCACGGCCGGGGGCGGAACCGGACGCGGGCCGGGCGTACGTGCCTTCTGCGCCGCCTGTGCCGTCCACGCCTCGGCTTCCTGCGCTTCCGTCACTGCCTTCTCCTCCCTCCACTGCCGCTGGCCTTCCTCCCATGCGGCCTTGCGTTCGGCCTCGGACAGCTCCGGGGTGTCGTCGTCGGAGCGCTGCCGAGGGCTGGCCTTCACGGCGGGTACTGGCGGCGTGGGTGCTGCGGTGCCGTTGGGGACGCGGTGGACTCGGTTCTTCTCTGGCCGGAGGCAGCCAGGGCGGGCGCAGGTGATCCCGTTGTGGTCTGGTTCGAAGGGGTGGGTGGGGCCGGTGTAGGCATTGGCGGCTGCCTTGGCCTGTTCGACGCGGTGCTGGTCGATCATGTCGGCGAGGTCGCCGGTTTCGTAGAGCTTCGCCAGGTAGGGGGCGAGGGCCTTCGGGTTGTGCTCGGTTTTTACCTTCTCGATGATGATCTTCTCCTCCTCCTCGGTCGCGCCGAGCCCAGCGAACGCTGACCTCTTCGACGGCGCTGCCTGAGGATGATGAGGGTGTTTGGTGGAAGTGTTTGATGGGGTCCGGGTGGCCGGACGTTCGTGACCCAAAACCGGACCTTCGTCTCCCAAAACCGGACCTTCGTAACTGACGAACGTCCGGCTACTCGGACCTTCGTCGTGCTGACGAACGTCCGGCTGCTCGGACATTCGTGTGTCCAAGGTCCGGCTAGTCCGATGTTCGTCGTTGTGGCCAAGGTCCGGCTGCTTGGACGTCAGTGGAGCGTCCCTCTCGCGGCGCCACGGCTTAGACCCGAGGATCGCCTCCCTGTTGGCGTAGACCGCGGCGGGCACCGAGGCGGCATACTCCGTAGCGCGACCCACCCCCGGCCCCCCCGGCGTGCGGCGCCAGCCGCCACGCTCGACGACGATCAAGTAGCCGGCCGCGACGGCGGCGTTCAGGTGTTCGATCACAACCGAGCGCCCCCGGGACACCTGGACAAGGTTGTCGAGGCCCGGCCGGGCGTCGCCTCCGTCGTCGCCGTCCATGAAGATTGCCAGCGTCAACAGGATCGACCGCGTGGGAAACGGCAGCGAGGAGACCATCATCAGCCGTTCCCACGTGAAGCGGCCCACGCGGACGGGGTCCTGGGGCTGGCCGGTGTCCCCGGCCGCCGCCTTACGCGGCCGGGGCGAGGCGCTGGCGCGTGGTAGCGTGCGCATCGGTGGTGTCCTTAAAAGGGATGCGGGCGATGGCCGGGGTGGCGACCCCGGCTTCGCTGTTTCTAGGGGCACTGAGCAGAGCGTGGAGCGTGGCCCGCTGTTCGGCGCCGAGCGGCGGCGCGGCGGCGACCACAGCGGCGATGTACGCGCTGCGGGTCATGCGCCGATCCCGAAGGTCTTGCCGGTCAAGGTCTCCAGCGCCTGGCGGAGCTGCTTGATCTCGGCGTTACGGCTGTTCTCACGCTCGCGACGTGCGGCCACGCTGCGGGCCGCGATGTCCCTGTAGAAGGCGCTGCGGGCCGCTTCGTTGGGGAAACTGGCGGCGAAGGCGGCGCGGGCTTTCGCGGCCGCCTCGGCGGTCGTTCGTTTGTGCATGGCGGGCTGGCCCTCCGGTTGTTCGACCGGCGGGCGGATCTCACTGCCGTATCACGGGCGATACCGCGTGCTAGCCTGCGAGGGGGCGTGTCACCTGTGACTCTGCCTCGCTGGCTCGATCCGCTTACCGGTCGATCGAGTTAATGGGAGTGGCGGCAGGGTCAGCCCCGAGTACTGCCTTGAGAAGAGCGCCAACTCGACTCAAAGCACGGAGATGACCCTGTCGCCCGATCTTGGGTCTACTGAGACCGAACCTATCGGCGCTTCCGACAACGCTGAGCGTCGGACCAGGGCAAATGCCGCCAATCGGGCCAGTGGTGTGATGGGGTTCACTCGACGCTGCTCAATGCGGCTCCTTCCAGGTGATTTGGACCGACTCGGGGTTGAAGTACGACTCCCCCGGCCGCCACCCGGCCGGCCGCCCCTTGCCGGTGAGCAACAACGTGACCGTCATCAGCCGGCTGATGATCGCCCGCTTCCGGTCGAGGTGCAGCGCGTTCCAGGTTGCGGCTACGTCCGTCGCCCCTACTACGCCGGTCAGCACCGAGCCGCGCGACGCCTCGGCGATCTGCGCGTCGACGCCGTCGAGCTGCCGCCGGACGGACGCGGTACCGATCTGCAACTGCGACCCGGTGATGGTGCCAGCCGCGTAGAGCGACGCCAGCTCGTCGAGGCGGGCACGCAGCGCCTGGCCCTGAACGTGGAGCGCGGCCGTGTCAACACTGGTGTCTTGCGCCAGCAGGTCGGCCGCGTCAGGGCGTTCCAGCCGGGCGATGATGACGTCGGAGACCAGGCGGTCAACCTCCTCCGCGGTACGGACGGTGTGCTTACCTTCGATGCACGCGTACACCGGCCGCAGCGGCTTCCGGGATGCGGTCCGGGCCGTGCTGGTGGAACGCACGAGTGCACCGCAATAGCACCGGTACAGGCCGGTACCCATCCAGCGGAGCACGCTGCCGACCTGGGTCCGTCGCGACGGGTCTCCGAGCACGGCAACCACACCGCGCCACACATCCTCCGGCACGATCGCAGGCCAATTCGCTCGGCCGATCACCTCGCCCCGATGGTCCATGAGCCCAGCGTTTCTGGCCCGCATCAGCACCCGCCTCACGCTGTCCTGTCGCCACGCTCCGCCGGTAGACGTGACCAAGCCGCGTTTGTTCATGTCGGCGGCGATGCTGCGGAGGCTGGTTCCGGTGAGCACAGCCTCGCTGGCGCGTAGCACCTCGGCCGCCTCAGCCGGTCGGACGGTCACGCCGTCGTCGTCGTATCCATACGGGCGTCGGCCGCCTTTCCATCGGCCTTCAGTGGCTGCTTGGAGCTTGGCTCGCTGCTGGCGTTCAATCATGTGTTCCACCTCGTATCTGGCAAATACGCCGAGACTGCGGGCAACCATCCGCCCGCTCGGAGAAGACAGGTCGAGCGGCCCGGCCTTGACAGTGTGGGTCGGTACGTCGCGGCGGTCGCAGGCTGCGATGTACTCCTCCAGCTCAACCGGGGAGCGGTGCAGCCGGTCGGTGTGCCATGCGATGACCGCATCGACTTGGCCTCTGCGGATCTGGTCGAGTAGCGCCAGGTAGCCGGGCCGCGGCTTGCCGGAGTAGGCGCTCAAGTCGTTGTCGCGGTAGATGATGACGATGGACCATCCGAGGGCGGCGGCGAGTTCGCGGCAGTCGGCCTCCTGCCGGTCGACGCCCAGACTCGCGCCGATCCGGTCCTTCGAAATCCGGCAGTAGATCGCCGCTGCTCGTTTGCTCACAGGCAAGTTATACACGGTCTTACTTGACTTTCGCTGTGTCGAACCCGGACCCGTGCTTGCGCACGTGCGCGGGCAGCAGGTTGACGGTGATGCGCTGCTGCGGCCAGGTGGCTCCGGAGTTGTGCACCGCGGCCCGGATGCGGTCGCGGGCCTCGGTGAGCGCGGCGTCGGGCAGCCCGGACACCACGAGGCTCGGCAGCCCGGGGGCGACGTCGGCCTCGACGACGATCACCTGCCCGACGACACCTTGCAGGGCGACGGAGCGGATCTTCGCGTAGCCCATCAGAACACCCCGCGCAGGTGCTCCACGGCGACGGTGTCGCCGCCGAGCAGGACGCTCACCACGTCGAAGCGGACCTGCCGCCGGTCTGCGCCGCCGTGTGTGGCCAGCCACAGGCCGGCGAGCCTGCGCAGGCGGCGGGCCTTCTGCGCGCCGACCGCCTCCGCCGGCGCCCCGAACTTGGCGCCGCGGCGGGTCTTCACCTCGATGAACACCAGCACCGGGCCTTCCCGGGCGACCACGTCGAGCTCGCCGGACGGGCAGCGCCAGTTGCGGTCGAGCAGGACGAGGCCGCGAGCGAGGAGGTGCCGCCCGGCCAGGCGCTCGCCATATCGGCCCACGATCTGGTTGGTGTTCGTCATGCCGGGAAGCCTGCCGCGGTTCGCGGATCGGCGGCCGGCGCGAGCGGCGAACCTGTGGACAACGGGCCGCTTGTGGACAACCGCCCGGCACCAGAACCGGCGACGACCCAGGTCAGACGAGCGGGAGCCGCCACTGCTCCTCGACGACGTCGACGCCGTACACCGACGCCGGGGTGGCACTGTCGAGCACGAACCCGGCCCGCTGGTAGATGCGGCGGGCGGCGGTCAGCACGTCCTGGGTGTACAGGACCATCTCCCGGTAGCCGGCCCGCCGGGCGAACCGCACGCACTCGTCCACCAGGGCGCCACCGACGCCCATCCCCCGCGCCGACGGCTCGACGAACAGCAGCCTGAGCTTGGCCACGCCGTCGGCGGCGCGCACGCAGAAGATCGAGCCGACCGGTGCGCCGTCGACCTCGGCGATCCACCCGGCCTCGGTCCGCGGGTCGTGGGAGGTCGCGTAGTCGGCCGCGATCCGGGCGACCATCGCCTCGAAGGTGGCGTCGAGGCCGTACTCCGCGGAGTAGAGCGCGCCGTGGCGCTGCACGACCCAGCCGAGGTCGCCGGGGAGCAGCGCCCGCAGGACGACGGTGCGGGCGGGCAGGACACCCTCGAACACGGACCGGATCGTGTCCATCGCGCCGACCAGGCGTCGCCGGTCGACCTCGCCGACGGCGGCGAGCAGCCCGGCGATCTGCTCCTCTGAGCGCGCGTCCAGCGCCGCGAACGCCTCCCGCCCGGCCGGCGTCAGCTCGATCCGGCGGCGGCGCGCGTCCGCCGCCGAGCGCGACCGCGCGACGAGCCCGTCGGCCTCCAGCCGCCCCAGGATCCGGCTCAGGTACCCGGCGTCGATGTCCAGCAACCGCCGCAGCTCCGCGGTGTCGTGCGCACGGTCGACCGCCAGCTCGTAGAGCACCCGCACCTCGGCCAGCGAATACGCCGAGTCGTGCAGTCCGGCCCGCAGGACCCCGATCAGGTTCGTGTAGTAGCGGTTAAACTCCCGTACCGCCGCGATAGTCATACTTGACATAGTCAACGATTCGGTAGACGTGGTCAACGAATTCATCGAAAGCCCACCGACGTGGCGTCGTAACTGCATGGAAACGCTGCGTCGTCAGGCTTGGGCCCATGTCGTTACGTCATGTGATCGTGCAACTGCCCGACCGCCCCGGCTCCCTCGGTCAGGTCACCACGCTGCTCGGCCGCCTCGGCGTCGACATCCGGCAGATGCGGGTGCTGAGCCGGGACGGCACGGTGGCGACCGACGAGTTCACGGTCAGTGTCCCCGGCGTCGTGATCGACCGGTCGCTGCCCGGCCTGCTCGAGGAGATCCAAGGTGTCCGGGTGCTCGAAATGTTCCCCATCGATACCCCCAGCGAGATAGCGGGCGCTATCGTGTAGGACATGACCGCTCCGGCCGACAAGCTCGTGGAGCTGCTCGAGACGCTCCCCACCACCACCCGTCAGGAAATCACCGCCTGGCTCCTCGACCGCGGCGCGCCTTCCCAGGCCAGCAGCGGCAGCCTGCTCGCCGCCGCCGTGGAGCTGCGCGCCGGTGCGCTCACCAGCGCGCACAGCGCCCTCGGCGGGGCGCTGCCGGCCGGCGAGGAGAGCCAGCTCGTCACGTTCCGCCTGCCCGCGGAGCGCCACGCCGAGCTGCGCGCCTGGTGCGCCGAGCACGGGTTCACGATGGCGGCGGTGGTCCGCGGTCTCATCGAGCGGTTCCTCGAAGACCAGCTGCGCCGAAAGTGAAGCCGGAAGCGAAGCCGAAAGCGAAGCCGGAAGCGAACAGCGCCAAGGCCGCCCACGAGGCACTGCCGGATGCGATGCGGGGAGCGGTCGACGACTTCGCCCGGCATCTCGCCGCGGAGCGCAACAGCTCCGAGCACACCGTCCGGGCATATGTCGGCGATGTCGTCTCCCTGCTCGACCACGCCGCCCGCACCGGCACGACCGCGCCCGGCGACCTGACGCTCGCCGTGCTGCGCAGCTGGCTCGCCCGCCGCCGGGCCGCCGGCGCCGCCCGCACCAGCCTGGCCCGGCACGCCGCGGCGGCGAGGACCTTCACCGCCTGGGCGCACCGCGAGGGCCTCCTCGCCACCGACCCGGGCCAGCGCCTCCGCAGCCCCAAGGCGCACCGCGACCTGCCGACCGTGCTGCGCGCCGACCAGGCGGAGACCCTCGTGACGGCGCCCGCCGGCCGGGTCGACGCCGTCGGCCTGCGTGACCGGCTGGCGCTGGAGCTGCTCTACGCGACCGGCATCCGCGTCAGCGAGCTGTGCGGCCTCGACATCAGCGACGTCGACCGGATGCGCCGCGTCGTGCGCGTCATCGGCAAGGGCGACAAGGAGCGCGCGGTGCCTTACGGGCTGCCCGCCGAGCAGGCGCTCACCGAGTGGCTGCGGCACGGCCGGCCGGCCCTCGCCGTCCCCGCCAGCGGCGACGCCCTGCTGCTCGGCGCCCGGGGCGGCCGCCTGCAGCCCACCGCCGCCCGCCGCCTCGTCGACGGCCACGCCCGGGCCGCCGGCCTGCCGCACACCTCCCCCCACGACCTGCGCCACTCCGCCGCGACCCACCTGCTCGAAGGCGGCGCCGACCTGCGCTCGGTGCAGGAGCTGCTGGGACACGCCTCGCTGGCCAGCACGCAGATCTACACCCATGTCTCGATCGAGCGGCTCCGCGCCGCATACGAACAGGCCCACCCCCGCGCCTGACCCGAAAGCCACCCCGGCGCGGCCACACAGGACATTAAGATCGTTGATATGTCCGCTCCGGAGCCGATTCCCGGCGCGCGGCTGCTGTTCTCCAACGACGCAGCGGTCGCGCAGCTCAACCACGGCTCGTTCGGCATGGTGCCGATCTCGGTGCAGCGGGCCCAGCAGCGGCTCCGGGACGAGATGGAGGCCAACCCGCCGAGGTTCTTCAGCGTCGGGCTGGAGGAGCGCATCGCGCACGTGCGGCGGCACCTCGCCGCGTTCGTCGGCGCCGACCCCGACAACACCGCCCTGGTGGACAACGCCACCACCGGCGTGGCCACGGTCCTGGCCGGTCTCGACCTCGGCTCCGGCGACGAGATCGTCACCACCGATCACGGGTACGGCGCGGTCGACCTCGCCGTGGACGCGCTCTGCCGCCGGACCGGCGCGAGCCGGCGGGTGGCCCGGGTGCCGCTCGCGCCCGACGACGACGCCGTGGTCGGCGCCGTCCTGGACGCCGTGACCGGCAGGACCCGGCTGCTGATCGTCGACCACGTCACCTCGCCGACCGCGCGGGTGCTGCCGGTCCACCGGATCGTCGAGGCGGTCCGCGGCCGGGCCAGCGAGCGGGTCGCGATCCTGGTCGACGCGGCGCACGCGCCCGGCATCCTGCCGGACTCGGTGGCCGGCGTCGGCGCCGACTTCTGGGTCGGCAACTTCCACAAGTGGGCCTACGCGCCCCGCGGCACGGCCCTGCTGTCGGTGGCGGCCCGCTGGCGCGAGCGGATCCGGCCGCTGGTGGTGTCCTGGAGCCAACCCGCCGGCTTCCCCGACAGCGTGGAGTGGGTCGGCGCGCACGACTACACGCCCTGGCTCGCCGCGCCCGCCGGCCTGTTCGTGCTGCGGTCCCTCGGCGTGGACGCGGTCCGCCGGCACAACGTGGCGCTCGCCGAGCACGGCCAGGCCCTGCTCGCCGAGGCCCTGCATGTGACCGTGCCGGCCAGGACGGGCCTGCCGATGACCGTCGTGCCGCTGCCGCCCGGCGCGGCGGCCGATCCGGCGGCGGCGACCGCCCTGCGCCGCAGGATCTCCGACGAGCTCACCACCGAGGTCGGGCTCAACTCCTGGCGCGGCCGGGGTTACCTGCGGCTGTCGGCGCAGGTGTACAACCGCGAGGAGGACTTCCACCGCCTCGTGGAAGGCCTGCCGAAGCTGCTGCGCCAGTAGGACGCTCACACCGGCAGGAGGCGGACCCGGCCGCGGTGCAGCAGGCTCAGCGGGTCGAGATACACGTCGCCGGACCGCAGTCCCCAGTGCAGGCAGGCGGCCGCCGGGCAGCCGGCGTGTCCCGCCCGCAGCACGCCGATCGGAGTGCCGGCCGACACCACGGTCCCGGCCCGGACGGACGGGCCCACGGGCTCGTAGGTCGTGCGCAGGCCACCGGGGTGCGACACGCTCATCACCGGCCGCCCGGCGACCATTCCGGCGAACGCGACCACCCCGGTGCCGGCGCTGCGCACCTGCGCACCGGGAGCGCCGAGCAGGTCCGCGCCGCGGTGACCGGCCTTGTACGGATCCGGCGGCGGCTCGAACCGGCGCGTGACGGCCACCGGCGGGTCCAGCGGCCAGCGAAAGGCACCCGACCCACCGTCGAACAACACCGGCGGGTCCAGCGACCAGCGAAAGGCACCTGGCCCGCCGGCGAGCACCACCGGCGCCGCACGAGCGTCAGGTGCCACAGCGGGGATGAGGGACGAGAGCGCCACCAGTACAAGAGCGAACAAACGCATCGGCATGCGGCGAAGCTTCGCCAATCCCGCCCGCACCGGCAACCGCCCGTCGCCGGACCTGTGGACAACGAGGCCCTTGTGGACGGGTGTGCGAAGATCGGCGCATGAACGGCAACGGCGTGCGGGTGGTGCTGGCCACCATCGGGCTCATCCTGGTCGGGATGGTCGCGTGGTGGCTGGTGAAGGTGCTCTTCGGGCTGGCGTTCTACCTGATCCTGGGCCTGATCGTGGTCGCCGGCGGGTATTACCTCTACACGAAGGCGACAGGGCCGACCCGGCGCCGGTAGGACGGCGCCGGACCGGCCACGCGGAGTGTCAGCCGCCGAAGCCGTTGTCGGGCAGCGAGATGTCGGGCTTCTCGAGCTCCTCGACGTTGACGTCCTTGAAGGTCATCACCCGGACGTTCTTCACGAAGCGGGCGGGACGATACATGTCCCAGACCCAGGCGTCGTGCATCTCGACCTCGAAGTAGACCTCGCCGTCGGAGTTGCGCACGTGCAGGTCGACCTGGTTGGCCAGGTAGAACCGGCGCTCGGTCTCCACCACGTAGGAGAACTGGCGGACGATGTCGCGATACTCCCGGTAGAGCTGGAGCTCCATCTCGGTTTCGTACTTCTCGAGATCTTCGGCGCTCATCGCGGTCCGCCTTCCATAGCCACATTGTCGCCCACTTGCGCCGGCACCTTCGCGGCCTCGCCGGACGCCACGCCGACGTTACCGCGCCTTTGCCTCCGTTGCCCCACCGCCGCCACGTTCGCGTAGGAGAAACGGTGCTCGGCGCACGGGCCGTGCGCCACGAGCGCAGCCTGATGCACCGGCGTGCAATACCCTTTGTGCTCGTCGAAGCCGTATTCGGGATGTGATTCATGCAACCGGCGCATGATCCGGTCCCGGGTGACCTTCGCCACGACGCTCGCCGCCGCCACACAGGCGGCGACCTGGTCGCCCTTCCACACGGCGAGGCCGGGGGTGCCGAGGCCGTCGACCCGGAAGCCGTCGGTGAGGGCATAGTCGGGGCGCTCGGCCAGGCCGGCGAAGGCGCGGCGCATGCCGGCGAGGTTGGACACGTGCAGCCCCCGGCGGTCGATCTCACCCGGGGGGATGATCACCACCGACCAGGCGGCGGCGCGGGCGACGACCTCGTCGTAGATCCGCTCGCGGGTCGTCGCGGTGAGCAGTTTTGAGTCGTTGAGGTCGTCGATCTCGCCGCGGCGGCCCTGCGGGAGGATGACCGCGGCGACCACGAGCGGCCCGGCGCAGGCGCCCCGGCCGGCCTCGTCGGCGCCGCCGACCCGCTCGAAGCCGCGCCGCTGCAGCGCCCGCTCCAGGGCCCACAGCCCGGCGGCGCGGTGCACGACGGTGCGCGGGGGTGCCAGCATTCAGACCACCGTCCGAAGGAGCTCCGGCAGGTCCGGCGGGTAGAAGCGCTCGTCGGTGGCCTCCAGCGCCGAGGCCGACCACCAGCGGGCCTCGTCGATGCAGCCCTGCTCGACGTCGTTGAGGCGGGACAGGTCGATCAGCGTGTCGGCGGCCCGGGCCACGAAGAACGCCTGCTCCTGGGAGAACCACTGGCCGTCGAACGGGAACGACACCGTGTCGGTGCGGACCGGGCCTTCCAGATCGGCGGCCGCGAACCGCAGGCCGGTCTCCTCGAACGCCTCGCGCACCGCCGCTTCCAGGAGCGACTCCCCGGGCTCCAGGCCGCCGCCGACGGTGAACCAGTAGGTGTGCTCGGGGCGCGCCGGGTCCCAGCCGTGCAGCATCAGCACCCGGCCGGCGGGGTCCAGCAGGAGCACCCGCGCGGCCCGGCGGTCGATGAGTCCCCCGTCGCGCGTCATACGACGAGACTACGACGTCTTACTTCGCGGTCGGCGCCGGCACCTTGTCGAACGTCTCCGGCACGCTCAGCCACTTCGCTCTCGAGAACGGCCAGAACACCACGAAAGCCCTGCCGACCACGTCGTCCTCGGGGATCGTCGCCTGGACGGGGTCCTTGTAACGGATGAAGTTGTAGCGCGAATCGCCCGACCTCGACCGGTGGTCGCCCATCACCCACAGCCGCCCGGCCGGCACCGTGACGTCGAACTGCTCCTCGCTGGGGAGGTCCTGCAGCCCGTTCTCGTCGGCGTAGATGTAGACCTCGTCGAGGGCCTTGCCGTTGACCGTGATGCGCTGCTTGTCGTCGCAGCAGACCACGTGGTCGCCGCCGGTGGCGATGACCCGCTTGATGAAGTCCTCCTCGGACGGGTCGTTGCGCCACGACCCCGGCGCCTCGAAGACGATGACCTCCCCGCGGTGCGGGGACCGGAAGTCGTAGACGAGCTTGTTGACGAGCACACGGTCGCGGATGAGGAGGGTGTTCTCCATCGACTCGGACGGGATGTAGAACGTCTGCAGTACGAAGGCCCGCACCACGACGGCGACGATGATCGCCACGCCCAGAAGCACTGGCAACTCGCGCCAAAAAGTGTTGGGGCGCTTGGTCTGCTCGTCAATCACGCCCTGAAGGGTACGTGCTCGTCACCATCGGCGACGCCTCAACCGTTGCTGACGCGCCGAACGGGTCGAAACCGTGAGAGAAACCGCGAGTGGGGCAAGCACCATATCGGGTACCAAAGGTAATTCGGGCGCTTTTGTCACCCGTGGACCCGGCGGCCCGGCCGCGCCCTTCGGCACGTTCTTGAATGTGTCCGGCACCGGCAGCCAACCCCACCGCCCGCTCGGCCACAGGATCACGAAGGCCCGGCCGATGACGTTTTCGATCGGCACCTGTCCCTGACATCGGGAGTCCTGCGAGACGCCACGATGGTCGCCCATCACGAACATCTGCCCCGGCTCGACCTTGATCGGGCCGAAGCGGCGCGCGGTGCACTGCTTCGGGTTGGGCGTGGCGTCCAGGGGCGAGTCCTCGTAGATGTACGCCGACTCGTCCAGTGGATAGCCGTTGACGAAGACCCGGCCCTGCACGTCGCAGCAGGAGACGGTGTCGCCCGGCAGGCCGATGACCCGCTTGATGAAGTCCTTCTCGCCGGGCTGGCTGAAGCCCACGAGGTCGCCGACGGTCCGGCCGAGCTCGGCGAAGAAGCCGGCGTCCTTGTCGACCTGGTTCTCCGGCGCCCAGTTGGCCGGGCCCTCGAACACGACTACCTCACCGCGCATGGGCTCGCGGATGTCATACAGCACCTTGTTGACCAGCACCCTGTCGCCGACGAGGAGGGTCTCCTCCATCGAGCCGGACGGGATGAAGAACGCCTGCACCAGGAACGTGCGGATGAGCACCGCCAGGCAGAACGCGACGATCAGCAGCAGCGGCAGCTCCTGCCACAGCGGCATGTTCTTGCGCTTCTTGCGGACCTTGCTGCGCCACGAGGTGACGGAGCTGTCCTCGTCATAGCCGCCGCGGGGCCTGGTCGACGCGCCCCGGCCACGGTCGTAGCCGCGCAAGGACGCCGGGCCGCGCTCACCGGAGCGGCGGTCGTCATAGCCGCCGCGGTCGTCATAACCCCTGGCGTCATAGCCACGGTCGTCATAACCCTGGGCGTTGTAACCGCGGTCGTCGTATCCCTGGGCGTTGTAGCCCTGGTCGTCGTAACCCCGGTCGTCATAGCCGCGGCTGTTGTAGCCGCGCGTGTCATAGCCCCTGGCGTCGTAGCCACGGGCGTCATAGCCCCGGTCGTCGAACGCGCGGTCGCGCACGACCGGCGGCTCGTCGCGGTCCCAGCGGCCCCGGGCGGGCTCGCGGCCGCGGTCGCCATACGGGTCGTCCCAGGATCGGCTGGGCCGGTTCCAGTCGCCCCGGTCGTCGTCCCGCCCGGGCGGGACGGGCTGGTCGCCACGCTCGTCGCCACGATGGGCCGCACGGGCGTCGCCGCGGCCCCAGGCGTCGAACGTGGGCTGGTCCTCGCGCCGCCCGCCGCCGTCTGCCGGCTGTCCCCAGTAGTCGTGGTCCGGGTAGGCGTTGCCACCGAAGCCAGGATGCCCACGCTCCCCGCCCTCCTGATCGAGGGGGCGGCGCCGTGGGTGTATGTCATCGCCGCGATCGTCGTAACCATCGCGGCCGTAGTCGCTTGCCATCGGCGTCAGCCTAGAGGCACAAGACCACTTTGGGGAGCCCGGCACCGGTTGACCGGAAAGCGAGTTTTCACGTGAACGACTTCGAGGAGGACCCGTCCACGGGCCCTCCTCGAAGTCGTTCAGCAGGCGGCTCAGCCGACCTTGGTCTCGCGCTTCTCCTTGATCTTGGCCTTCTTGCCCCGGAGGTCGCGCAGGTAGTAGAGCTTGGCCCGGCGCACGTCACCGCGGGTGACGATCTCGATGCGGTCGACCGCGGGGCTGTTGACCGGGTAGGTGCGCTCGACGCCGACGCCGAAGCTCACCTTCCGGACCGAGAAGGTCTCCCGCAGGCCGTCACCCTGGCGACGGATCACGACGCCCTGGAAGACCTGGACCCGGGACCGGTTGCCCTCGACGACCCGTGCGTGCACCTTGACGGTGTCACCGGCACGGAAGCTCGGGATATCGGTCCGCTGCGACTGTGCGTCGAGCGCGTCCAGCGTGTTCATCGCGGCAGTTCCTCGTCACTCAAGGCACGCCCGAATCCATGGCGCGCGAATGTCAGATGATCATGGGGTGCGCAGGCATCAGCCCGCAGCAACCCCACTACTTTGCCACATCGACGCCCGGAACCTGAAATCCGCCCCCTTCGAGCAGATCGGGACGCCGCAGCACGGTGCGCCGCAGCCCCTCGTCCCGGCGCCAGCGGGCGATCTTTCCGTGGTCGCCGGAGCGCAGCACGTCCGGCACGTCCAGCCCTCGCCAGGTCGGCGGTTTGGTGTACATCGGTGCTTCCAGCAGCCCGTTCGCGTGCGACTCCTCGACCAGCGAGTCGGCGTTGCCCAGCACCCCGGGCAGCAGCCGGGTGACCGCCTCCAGCACGACCAGCACGGCGACCTCGCCGCCGAAGAGCACGTAGTCGCCGAGCGAGACCTCGCTCACCCGCATCCGGGTCGCCGCGTGGTCGATGACCCGCTGGTCGATCCCCTCATACCGCCCGCAGGCGAACAACAGGTGCGGGTCCGAGGCAAGGTCCCGCGCCACGGCCTGGGTGAAGGGCGTGCCCGCGGGCGACGGCACGATCAGGTGGGTGTCGGACGAAGCCAGCTCGTCCAGGGCCTGCCCCCACGGCTCGGGCCGCATGACCATGCCCGGACCGCCGCCATAGGGCGTGTCGTCGACGGTGCGGTGCACGTCGTGGGTCCAGCGGCGCAGGTCGTGCACCGCAAGGTCCAGGATCCCGGTGCCGCGGGCCTTGCCGATCAGCGACAGGCCTAGCGGCGCGAGATAGTCCGGGAAGATCGTGACGACGTCGACCCTCATAGGTCGAAGAGGCCTTCCGGCGGCGCGATGACGATCCGCCCGCCGGGCACGTCGACCTCGGGGACGATCTCGCGGACGAACGGCACCAGGCCGGTGCGGCCGTCGGTGAGCCGGACGACCAGCAGGTCGTGCGCGGGCGCGTGGTCGACGCGCAGCAGCTCGCCGAGCTTCTCCCCGGTCACGTCGACGATGGCGAGCCCGACGAGATCGTGATCGTTCCACTCGTCAGGATCCGTCGGGGCCGGGATGGTGGCGCTGTCGACGCACAGCAGGACGCCCCGCATGTCCTCGGCGAGGTTGCGGTCGTAGATGCCCTCGAACACGATGAGCAGCTTGCCCTGGTGGGGACGGACCGACTCGACCGTGACGGTTACCGGCGGGCGCCAGGCGCCTTCCGGCACTTTCTGCAGATGCCGGACCGCCGTCGAGTCGGTCACCAGGACCGACCCGACGGCGAAACGATCTGCCGGATCATCGGTGCGGATGTCGACCACGACCTCGCCGTGGACGCCGTGCGCACGAAAAATCTGACCGACGACGAGGAGCATGGATCAGTACGCGTCGACGATCTCGACGCGGACGCCGCGACCACCGATCGACGTGATCACCTGGCGCAGTGCCTTCGCGGTGCGACCACCGCGACCGATCACCGTGCCGAGATCCTCCGGGTTGACGCGGACCTCGAGGCGCTGACCGCGGCGGGAGTCGACCATGCGGACGCGGACATCGTCAGGATTGTCGACGATGCCCTTGACCAGGTGCTCCAACGCGGGGCGCAGCACGTCAGGCCTCCGCGCCGGCGCCGGCACCGGTCTGCTCCTCAGCCTGCGCGGCCGGAGCCTCGGCCGGAGCCTCAGCCGGAGCCTCTGCCTTCTTCTTCGGCTCGGCGGCCTTCTTCGCCTTCGGCGCCTCGACGAGACCGGCGGCGGCCTGCGCCTCGGCCTCGTAGGTGGCACGGCGGTCAGGCGCGACGGCCTTGACCTTCAGTGGCTCAGCCGGTGCGGGCAGGCCCTTGAACTGCTGCCAGTCACCGGTCTTGGAGAGGATCGCCCGCACGGCGTCGCTCGGCTGCGCGCCGACCGAGAGCCAGTGCTGCACGCGCTCGGAGTTGACCTCGATGCGCGAGGGCTCCTCCTTCGGGTGGTAGAGCCCGACGAATTCGATCGCCCGACCGTCACGCTTGGTGCGCGAGTCGGCGACGACGATGCGGTACTGCGGGTTGCGGATCTTGCCCATCCGCAGGAGCCGGATCTTGACGGCCACTTTGTTTGCTCGCTCCTGGATCTGTGTGGAAGCCGAGCGAACGTCCGGACACCGTGGGGATTGGCGCCTTCGGCTCTGCTCTGATGGAAAGGACCCGACGCCGGGTTAGAGGGCTCGACGCGAAACCTGATACCAGCAGTCCATTGTGCCAGACCCACTACCCAGCGCAAAAACCGCGGTCCCAGCCCGGCTCGAGACCAGGCAGCGTCCAGTCGGCGGGCGGGGTGAAATCCGTCCAGGTGCCGTCGAACGGGAACACACCCGCCTCGATCTCCTTCACGACCCGCTCGCCCTCGGCGCGGACGAACGCCTCGTCCGGCACCCAGTAGTGCTCCGGCAGCGCGAGGCGCTCCAGGAACTCCTCCTCGTCCTTCCAGTGCCATGACCGGTCCGGGGCCACCACGATGTCGAGGTCCCAGTCGGTGACGTCGACGCCGGAGGTGCCCGTCTCGTCGCTCCAGCGGATCGCGGGCTGCTCCAGGTTGACGTACCAGTTGGTGAAGCACCCCGCGTCGTCGTGGAACCACCACACCGAGTGCGACGGGTCGCCGGGCCGGTGCAGCTTGAGCACTCCAGGCCCGTTCCAGGTGCCGTGCTGCAGCGCCGTGCCACGGGTCACGAACTCCGCGAACGGCATCGTGCGCATGCCGAAGCCGTCGCCGGAGACCTCGTTGACGACCGGCGTGCCCCGCGCGACCCACAGCAGCAGCCCACGCTCGTCGTCGGAGACCACCCTGGCCGGGCGGACCCAGCCGAGCCTGCCGCGCCGCACGTTGCGGTGCATGACGACCTGCCCAGGCACAAACCGGACGCTCAACGACGCTCCCTCGGTCGGTCCCAGCCCTCGGTGACGGGCGGCGGGACGCTCCAGTCGGCCGGCGGCCGGAAGTCGGTCCAGGTGCCGTCGAACGGCCACGCGCCGGCCTCGATCGCCGGCACGACCCGCCGTCCCTGCTCCCACACCGCCTCGGCGTCGCCGACCCAGTAGTGCTCGGGAAAGGCGAGGCGCTCGTTGAGCTCGTCCTCGTCCTTCCAGTCCCAGCGCCGGTCCGGCCAGACCCAGATGTCCAGGTCCTGGTCGGTCAGGTCGACGCCGGCCACGGCACCGTCGTCCCAGGTGACCGACGGCTCCTCAAGGTTGACGTACCACGCGCGGAAGCGGCCGGCCGGGTCGAACAGCCACCACACCGAATACGCCGCGCCGCGCGGGTTGAATTTCAGGGTGCTCGGCCCGCGATAGACGTCTTGGATGACCTTTTTCGGCGTCTGTACCCATTCCGCGAACGGCATTTCACGGGGCCCTCGGCCGTCGACGGTGACCTCGCGGATGAGGGGGCTGCCGGTCGCCATCCAGAGGCGCAGGCCGAGCTCGTCGTCGGCCACGACCCGGGTCAGGGGCGCCCAGACGAGCGTGTCACGGGCGAAGTGCCGGTGCAGGACCGCCCGTCCGGAGCTCAGCGTCACACCGCGCCCTTCAGGACCCGGCCTTTGAGGATGATCCGCTTCGGGCGGAGCAGCTCGGTCAGGTCGAGCCGCGGGTCGCCGTCATACACGACCAGGTCGGCGAGGCCACCTTCGACCAGCCCGGGGAAGCCGAGCCACTCCCTGGCCCCCCACGAGCCGGCCCGCAGCACGTCCAGCGCCGGCATGCCCGCCTCGCGGTGCAGCAGCAGCATCTCCTGGGCGGCGAGGCCGTGCTCGATGCCGCCGCCGGCGTCGCTGCCGACGTAGATCGCGACCCCGGCCTCGTGCGCGTGCCGCACCACCGACGGGAACCGGTCGCGCAGCGCCAGCACGTGCCGGGCATAGCCGGGGAACTTGTCGGCGGCGGCGGCCGCGATCCCGCCGAACGTGGCGATGTTGATCATCGTCGGGACCAGCGCGGTGCCGCGGCCGGCCATCACGGCGATGTCGTCGTCGGACAGGCCGGTGCCGTGCTCGACGGAGTCGACGCCGGCGCGCACGAGCGCGGCCACGGACTCCTCGGCGAAGGTGTGCACCGCGACCCTGGCGCCGGCGGCGTGGGCCGCGGCGACCGCGCCGGCCATCGCCTCCAGGTCCCAGGCGGGCGCGAGGTCGCCGACGCCCCGGTCGATCCAGTCGCCGACGAGCTTGACCCAGCCGTTGCCGAGCCCGGCCTGCCGGGTGATCTCCTCGGCGAGCGCGGCGGCGCCGACCTCGACGCCGATGTCGCGCAGGTAGCGCTTGGGCGGCGCGACGTGCCGGCCCGCCCTGGCCAGCCGGGGCATTTCCGGGTCGTCGTCGAGCATCGGATAGGCGATGGGCGAGCCCGCGTCGCGGATCGCCAGGACGCCCGCGTCCCGGTCGATCATGGCCAGGTCCCGGGCCGCGTCGACCCCGGCCGACGGGTGGCCGCCGGGCGCGATGCCCAGGTGGCAGTGCGCGTCGACCAGCCCGGGCAGCACGAACCCGCCGTCGGCGACGGTGACCGCGCCCGGCACGGGCGACAGCGTCACCCGGTCGCCGACCAGCCAGAGGTCGGTGGTCGCGTCGTCCGGGAGCAGCACGCCCCGGACGTGCAGCGCGTCAGGCGTCCTTGTCACGCTTCTGCAGCTTCGAGAAGTCGAGCTTCGGCAGCTTGAACCCGGCCGGCAGACCCGCCGCGTTGGGGTCCATGGACGCCGGGTCGAACCCCGCCGGCAGCTGCGGCATGCCGCCGCCGAGCCGGGGCTGCCGGGCGCCGCCGCCGCTCTTGCTGCCCTTGCGCTTGTTCTTCGGCGACTTGGTGGCCTTGCGGCGGCCGCCGGGCAGGCCCATCATGCCGCCCATCTGCTTCATCATCTTCTGCGCGTCGGCGAAGCGGTTGAGCAGCTGGTTGACGTCAGTGACGGTGACGCCGGAGCCGTTGGCGATGCGGACCCGGCGGGACGCGTTGAGGATCTTGGGGTTGGTGCGCTCGCCCGGGGTCATCGAGCGGATGATCGCGGTGACCTTGTCGAAATGCTTGTCGTCGATCTCGGCGAGCTGGTCCTTCATCTGCCCCATGCCGGGCATCATCGCCAGCACGTTGGCGATCGGGCCCATCCGCCGCACCGCCTGCAGCTGCTCGAGGAAGTCCTCCAGGGTGAACGACTCGCCGCCCATGAGCTTGGCGGCCATCCGCTCCTTCTGGTCGTCCTCGAACGCCAGCTCGGCCTGCTCGATCAGGGTGAGCACGTCACCCATGCCGAGGATGCGCGAGGCCATCCGGTCGGGGTGGAAGACGTCGAAGTCCTCGAGCTTCTCACCGGTCGACGCGAACATGATCGGCTGGCCGGTGACGTGCCGGACGGAGAGCGCGGCACCACCGCGGGCGTCGCCGTCGAGCTTGGACAGCACCACGCCGGTGATCCCGACGCCGTCGCGGAACGCCTGGGCGGTGGTGACCGCGTCCTGGCCGACCATCGCGTCGATGACGAAGATGACCTCGTCGGGGTCGACCGCGTCACGGATGTCGGCGGCCTGCTGCATCATCTCGGCGTCGATGCCGAGCCGGCCGGCGGTGTCGACGATGACGATGTCGCGCATCTGGCGCCGGGCGTGCTCGATCGACTCGCGGGCGACGCTGACCGGGTCGCCGACGCCATTGCCGGGCTGCGGCGCGTAGACCTCGACGCCGGCGCGGCCACCGAGGACCTGCAGCTGGTTGACGGCGTTGGGGCGCTGGAGGTCACAGGCGACGAGCAGCGGCTGGTGCCCCTGGCCCTTGAGCCAGCGGGCGAGCTTGCCCGCCAGGGTCGTCTTGCCGGAGCCCTGGAGGCCGGCGAGCATGATCACGGTCGGCGCGGTCTTGGCGAACTGGAGCCGGCGGGCCTCGCCGCCGAGCGTCGCGACCAGCTCCTCGTGCACGATCTTGATGACCTGCTGGGCCGGGTTGAGGGCCTTGGACACCTCGGCGCCGCGGGCGCGCTCCTTGAGCCGGGCGATGAAGTCCTTCACCACCGGCAGCGCCACGTCGGCCTCGAGCAGCGCGAGGCGGATCTCCCGGGCGGTGGCGTCGACGTCCGCGTCGGTGAGCCTGCCCTTGCTCTTCAGCTTCGAGAAGATGCCGGAGAGCCGGTCACTCAGGGTGTCAAACACGACGAATCCGTCCTCGATGTAGGCGCTGCAGCAAAGGGTAACCGAAGCTAGGCGGGCGCTGCCGCCTGCAGTACAGCGTCCTGCACCCGGGCGCGGTCGTCGGCGGAGAGCTCACCGGCCAGGTAGAAGGCGTCGACGACCTCGCCGCCGAGCGTCGAGATGCGTGCGGAACGCACGTCCGCGCCCACGTCCTCCAGGGCCTGCGCCACCCGGAAGAGCAGGCCGGGGGTGTCGGAGGCGCGCAGCTCCAGGACGGTGGCGGCGGTCGCGGCGCTGGCCGGCTGCCACACCACCCGCGGCGGGACCACGCTGCGGTGCCTGGCGGAACGCTCGCGGGCGGCGAGCCGCTCGGCGACGGGCAGCTCGCCGAGCACGGCGCGGCGCAGGTCGCTGGCGACCGCCTCCTTGTCGACCTCCCCGCCGTATCGTGGCTGGACCGCGCAGACCATCCGGGCCAGGCCACCGGCGCTGATCGTGTCGGCGGTCACCACGTCGAGCCGGTGCAGCGACAGGCAGCCGGCCACCGCCGCGAGCAGCCCGCGCCGGTCCTCGGCGGTCACCGACACGGTGTCGGTGTCGATGCGCACCGCCGGCAGCTTGTCCGGTGAGGGCAGCGCCGCGGCCGGCGACGGCGGCGGGGCGACGACACCGGTGTCCAGGGCCCGCTCGACGTGCCGGACCAGCTCGGCGATGAGCCGGCCCTTCCAGTCCGACCAGGCGCCGGGCCCGGTGGCGGCGGCGTCGGCGCGGGCGAGCGCGTGCAGCACCGCGAGGGTCGAGGCGTCACCGACGGCGGCGGCGACGGTGCCGATGGTCTGCGGGTCGCTGAGGTCGCGGCGGGTCGCCGTGTCCGGCAGCAGCAGGTGCAGCCGGACGACCTTCTCGACCTGCGCGACGTCGCCGGGAGGCAGCCCGAGCCGGGAGGCGATGTCGGCGGCGATCGGCGCGCCGACGGTGCTGTGGTCGCCGGGCAGCCCCTTGCCGACGTCGTGCAGCAGCCCGCAGAGCACCAGCAGGTCCGGGCGGTCGACGTCGCGGGACAGCTTCGCCGCGTGCCGGGCCGTCTCGACCAGGTGCCGGTCCACGGTGAACAGGTGCACCGGGCTGTGCTGCGGCAGGCTGCGGACCCGGGCCCACTCCGGCAGCCAGTTCACGACCAGCCCGTACCGGTCGCAGGCCTCCCAGATCGAGATCATCGACGGTCCGCTGCCGAGCAGCGTGAGCAGGGCGTCCCGCGCCGGCGCCGGCCACGGCTGGGGCATCGGCGCGGCGAACCCGCCGAGCCACTCCAGGGTCGCGTGCGCGATCGGCAGCTCGGCGCGGGCCGCCGCGGCGGCGACGCGCAGCGGCAGGGTCGGGTCGGGCCGCGGGGTCACCGCCGCCCGGGCGAGGACCACCTCGCCGTGCTGCTCGACGACGTCGCGGGCCAGGGGTTTGCGCTCGGCGTGGCCGCGCATGCCGGGGGCGGACCAGCGCTCCACCGCGCGCCAGGCGTCGTCGCTGGCATACGCGATGGTGCGGGCCGCCTCGGCGATGCGCCGCAGCACCTCGTCGCGGTCGCCGAGGTCGAGCAGCTCGGCGACCTCATCGCGGTCCTGGGCGAGGAGCCGGTCGACCCGGCGACCGCGCACGGCGTGCAGCGCGTCGCGGACGTCGAGCAGGGTCCGGTGGGCGCCGCGGACCGCCGGGCGGGGGCCGTCGGCGACGCCGGCGAAGCCGATGCCGCGCAGCACGCCCACGTCGCGCAGGCCGCCGCGGGACTCCTTGACGTCGCCCTCGAGCAGGAACGCCAGCTCGCCGTGGGAGTCCCAGCGGGCCTGGGTGAGCGTCCGCAGCGTGGGCAGCAGGTGCCTGGCCTCGCGGCGCCACTGCGCGACGGCGTCGGTGTGCAGGCGGGCCAGCAGGGCGGCGTCGCCGGCGATCAGCCGCGCGTCGAGCAGGCCGAGGGCGACCTTGAGGTCCTCCCGGGCCAGCGCCAGGGCCTGCTCGGGGGTGCGGGTGGAATGGTCGAGGGCGAATTTCGCGTCCCAGATCTGATACCAGATCCGGGTGCCGAGCGCCTCAGCCGAAGCGGAAGCCGGATCCCCGGAAGCCGAATCGCCGGAAGCGGCGGCCGGATCCTCGGCGTCGTGCAGCAGCACCAGGTCGAGGTCGCTGCGTGGGGCGCACTCGCGCCGCCCGAGCCCACCCACCGCGACGAGCGCCACCCCGGTCGCGGGTCCGCCCGTCGACGTGTAGACGGCGGCCAGCCAGGCGTCCAGCACCGCGGAACGCCCGGCACGCGCGACGGCGCCCGCCCCGGTGGAAAGGACCGGAACGGGCGCCGACGGTTGCGTCATGCGATCAGTATTCAGGTAAAGATCAGCGTTCGACTACAGGGCGTCGAGGCCGCGCTCGCCGGTGCGGACCCGGATGACCTCGTCGACCGAGGTGACCCACACCTTGCCGTCACCGATCTTGCCGGTGCGAGCGGCGGTGACGATGGCGTCGACGACCTTCTCGAAGTCCAGCTCGTCGGTGACGATCTCGACGCGGATCTTCGGGACGAACTCCACCGTGTACTCCGCACCGCGGTAGACCTCGGTGTGGCCCTTCTGACGCCCGTACCCCTGAACCTCGCTCACGGTCAGGCCGGCCACACCAAGTGCGTGCAGGGCCTCTTTCACCGCGTCGAGCTGGTACGGCTTGATGACCGCGGTCACCAGCTTCATGCCCATTCCCTCCGTCATCCCTCGACGCTAACCGGCAACTGATTCCGACGCCGGGGCTTGCGCCGCCGGAGCCGCTGATGCACTTCCACCGATCCCGGCCATGGCGAACCCGCCGGCCGAACCGCTGCTGCCCGGGTTGTTCAGGTCGTAGCCACTCTCGGCGTGCTCCGAGATGTCGATGCCCTCGACCTCCGCCTCCGTGCTGACCCGGAAGCCGACCGTCTTCTCGATGACGAAGGCGAGGACGAACGCGATCGCGAAGGAGTAGACCGTCACGATACCGCTTGCCCCGGCCTGTGCGAGGAGCTGATCCGCACCGCCGCCGTTGAACAGGCCGTTCTTGGAGCCGAGGCCACCGGTGATGGCCGAGTTGAGCGCGTCGTTGGCGAAGAAGCCCAGCGACAGGGAGCCGATCCAGCCACCGACGAAGTGGACGCCCACGACGTCGAGCGAGTCGTCGAAGCCGAAGCGGTACTTGAGGCTCACCGCGAGGGCACAGACGATGCCGGCCACGAGGCCGAGGATGACGGCGGCCCACGAGTCGATGAAGCCACAGGCGGGGGTGATCGCGACCAGGCCGGCGATGGCACCGGACGAGGCACCGACCAGGGTCGGCTTGCGGTCACGGATCCACTCGACGATGACCCAGCCGAGCACGGCCGCGGCGGTGGCGACCTGGGTGTTGACGAACGCAAGACCGGTCACGCCGTCGACCGTGAGCTCGGAGCCAGCGTTGAAGCCGAACCAGCCGAACCACAGCAGACCGGCGCCGAGGGCGACGAACGGCACGTTGTGCGGCTTCATGCTCTCCCGCGGCCAGCCGATGCGCTTGCCGAGGACCAACGCCACGCCGAGTGCTGCCGCACCGGCGTTGATGTGCACTGCCGTGCCACCGGCGAAGTCGAGCGGGTGCAGCTTCTGCCAGATCCAGCCGCCGCCCCACACGTTGTGGGCGACCGGGAAGTACACCAGCGTGGCCCAGCCGAACGCGAAGAGCAGCCAGCCGGCGAACTTGGCCCGGTCGGCGATCGCGCCGCTGATCAGGGCGACCGTGATGACGGCGAACGTCATCTGGAACACCATGAAGACATAGGTGGGGATGCCGATGCCGCTGGCGTTGTCGTCGGTCGACAGCCACATCTGGTCGATATAGGTCTTGGAGCCGAAGTACTGCCCGAGGTCGCCGAAGAGACCACCGGCCGTGTCGGTGCCGAACGACGCCGAGAAGCCGTAGAACAGCCACAGAATGCTGACGAGCCCGATGGTCGAGAAGCTCATCATCATCATGTTGAGGACGCCTTTGGAACGGTTCAGGCCACCGTAGAACAGTGCCAGACCCGGCGTCATGAGCAGCACGAGCGCTGTCGAAACCAGCAACCAGGCGGTATTGCCGGTGTCGATAGTCACTTCAGGCACGCTGGCCTCCTAGTAGTCGAGATCCTCCCTCCCGACCTTCGAGGCAGCGTCGCCCTGTCAGCCGGTTGGGCGAGAGCTTCCAGGGCTCACGTTTCGCGCACCGGCGCTGAGCGGTTTCTAAGGCGTCACGTCATGTTTCCAGCGTGTGAAGAAACCTTCACACGTCGGGCAAGCCCTATCGAAGGGCGTATTCGAGCGTGTGCCGTTCATAGTCGATGAGCCGCAGGTCACGGACCGGACGGCGGAGATGCCCCTTGTGCACGATGCGCACGAAGGCCGGGTCGCCGGCGGCCGCCATCCGTCGAATCCCCTCGATGTGGTCAACGATGCGTTTCCGGATCACACGCACGAGGCGGTGCCGGTCGCGCGGGGTCAGCCCGTACGCGTCAGCGAACATGCGCAGCCGCCGCGGCCGGTTCGGCCGCTTCCAGCCCAGCGTGTAGGAGTCCCGGTCGGAGAAGAGCGGCACCCACGTCCAGGCCGCATACGCCACGTCGTAGATCCTGGCGCCCGGCGAGGCGAGGTCGAAGTCGATCAGCGACAACGTCCCGTCGGGCCGCCAGATGACGTTGTGCGGGGCCGCGTCGTGGTGACAGATCACCTCGGTGTCCGGCGGCGGCGGGCCGAAGGAGCGCCACACCGCGTTGGGCGGCGGGCGGAACCCGGCCTGCGCGTCGTGGAACATCCGCAGCATCGTGGCCACGGTCACCATCGCCTCGTCGGTCACCCAGTGCGGGGCGAGCGGATAGCCGCCCGACTCGCCCTCCAGGTAGGACAGCACCTCGCGGCCCCGCTCGTCGATGCCGAACGCCCGTGGTGCGCCGGTGAACCCGACATACTCCAGGTGCCGCAGCAGCGCATGCACCGCCGGCGTCCAGGGGCCGGCGTTGCGGCGCACGGTGTCTCCCGAGCGCACCACGACGGAGGTGTTTCCGCCGTGGAGGGGGATCTCCTGCTGCGTCACGTGTCGTCCTTCATCAGCTTCGTCGTTACCGTGCCAAGCTACCGTCCGAGGTTACGCGTCCGTGCCAATGAGTGCGTCGACGAACTGTCGGGCATCGAACGGAGCCAGGTCGTCGGGGCCCTCGCCGAGGCCGACCAGCTTCACGGGAATGCCCAGTTTGCGCTGGACGGCGATGACGATCCCGCCCTTGGCCGTGCCGTCGAGCTTGGTGAGCACGACGCCCGTGACGTCGACCACCTCGGTGAAGACCCGTGCCTGCTCCAGGCCGTTCTGGCCGGTGGTCGCGTCGAGGATCAGCAGGGTCTCGTCGACCGGCCCGTGCTTCTCGACCACCCGTTTGACCTTGCCCAGCTCGTCCATCAGGCCGATCTTGTTCTGCAGCCGGCCGGCCGTGTCGATCAGAACGGTGTCCACACCGGCTTCGATACCCCGTTTGACCGCGTCGAACGCCACCGACGCCGGATCCGCTCCCTCGGGGCCGCGGACCACCTCCGCGCCCACCCGGCTTCCCCAGGTGATGAGCTGCTCGGCGGCGGCCGCCCGGAAGGTGTCGGCGGCGCCCATGAGCACGGTGTGACCGTCGGCGATCAGCACCCGGGCGATCTTGCCGCAGGTGGTCGTCTTCCCGGCGCCGTTGACGCCGACGACCAGCAGGACCGCCGGGCGGCCCTCGCGCTGGGACGCGGCCAGGCTGCGGTCCATCTCCGGCGCCAGCGCGGCGACGAGCTCGTCGGCGAGCATGCCACGCAGCTCGGAGGCGGTGGCGGTGCCGTGGACCCGGGCCCGGTCGCGGAGCTTGCCGACGATCTCGGTGGTCGCGGCGACCCCGACGTCGGCGCCGATGAGGGTCTCCTCGATCTCGTCCCAGGTGTCGTCGTCGAGCTTGTCCCGCGACAGCAGGGCGAGCAGCCCCTTGCCGAAGACGTTCTGCGACCGCGACAGCCGGGCCCGCAGCCGCACCAGGCGCCCCGCGGTCGGCTCGGGCGTCTCGACCGGCGGCACCTCGACGACCGGCGGCGGCGCCTCCACGACCGGCGGGGGCGCCTCCACCACGGGCGGCGGTGCCTTGACCGGTGGCGGCGCGACGGTCGGCGGCACCTGCTTTTTCGGCGCCGGTTTCGTCGGTACGGACGGTGCCTGCTTGGTCGGTGCCTGCTTCGCAGGCGGAGCGGTCGGCTTCTGTGCCGGTGGGAGGGTCGGTGGCTTGCGGAAACGGGGCGCTACCAGCGCGAGGGTCGCCCCGATCACCACGACGAGCAGCACCAGGCCGAAGACGATGTACGACTCCATGGCAGGAATCCTCCCAGACGACGTGCGGCGGGACCCGAAGTGGCGCCAGGTCCGCCCACGCAGGATCATCTTCAGAGCACCACCCCCTACCGTCCTGGAGGTCCATGACATGCCGGACGACACATCCCAGACCCTCGACGAGGACCGCGGGCCGCTGGTCCTGGGCCCCGTGCTGCGCCGCGTCGAGGGCGACCGCGCGACGATCTGGGTGGAGACGTCACACCCGGCAACGGTCGAGGTCGACGCCGCCCCTGCCGGCGGATCCGCCCGCACCTTCACCGTCCACGGGCACCACTACGCCCTGGTCGTGGTGTCGGGGCTGCCGGACGACGCGGTCACGCCGTACACGGTGAAGATCGACGGCAATGAGGTCTGGCCGCTGCCGGATTCGACCTCGCCGCCCTCGGCCATCCGCACGAGGCCCGGCGACGCACCCGTCCGGCTGATCTTCGGCTCGTGCCGCGAGTCGAGCCCGCTGAGCGTGACCCGCTTCCCGCCCGACGCGCTGGACGCCTACGCGGGCCGGCTCATCGAGTCGATCAACGCCGCCGCGCCGACCGAGTGGCCCGACATGCTCGTGCTGCTCGGCGACCAGGTGTACGCCGACGAGACCCCCGAGAAGATCCAGAAGTGGCTCCGCCGCCGCAAGCGCCGCGCCGACGCGCCGAAAAAGCAGGTAGTGGACTTCCACGAGTACACAAAGCTGTATCTCGACTCGTGGGGCGACCCCGAGATCCGCTGGCTGCTGTCCACCGTGCCCAGCGTGATGATCTTCGACGACCACGAGATCATCGACGACTGGAACACCTCCGACCGCTGGCGCACCGCCATGTCCGCGCTGTCCTGGTGGGAGGAGCGCATCCAGGCCGGTCTGTCCTCCTACTGGGTCTACCAGCACCTCGGCAACATCGCGCCGAGCGCCCTGGCCGACGACCGGATCTACGCCGCCGTGATTGCCGCCGCCGGCGACGCCACCGAGGTCCTGGACGCGTTCGGCACCAGCGCCGACCACGAACCCACCGCCTACCGGTGGAGCTACGTCATCGACATCGACCGCACCCGCCTGGTCGTCGTCGACAACCGCGCCGCCCGCGTGCTGGCCCGCGGCCACCGGGCGATGCTGGCGGAGTCGGAGTGGACCTGGTTCACCGAGCAGATCCCCGGCGACTACGACCACCTGCTGATCGGCTCCTCGCTGCCGTGGCTGCTGCCCCCGGCGATCCACCACCTGGAGGCCGCGACCGAGCGGCTGGCCGAGTCACCCCGCGACTGGGTCTCCAAGTTCGGCGAGAAGCTCCGCCAGGCCGTCGACCTGGAGCACTGGGCCGCCTTCAAGCGCTCGTTCGACGCCCTCACCGCGCTGCTCAGCAAGGTCGGCGCCGGCCAGGGCGGCGTCTCACCGCCGCCGGCGTCCATCAGCGTGCTCTCCGGTGATGTGCACCACTCTTATGCCGCCCGCGCCGACCTGGGCCCTTCGGTGGTCAGCCCGGTCCACCAGCTGACCTGCTCCCCGGTCCACAACGACATGCCGAAATACATCCGGCCCGCGATGAAGTTCGGCTGGAACCCGCCCGCGGCGAAGCTCATGCGCGCCCTTGCCCGCACCGTCGGGCTGCCCAGGCCCCCGGTCCGCTGGGACAAGACCGCCGACCCGTACTTCGGCAACGCCGTCGGCGTGCTCCTGCTCGACGGCCGCTCCGCCCACGTGATGATCGAGGGCACCCGCCCCGACAAGACCCTCGGCCAGGTCGCCTCCCTCAAGCTGACCTGACCTGACCTGACCTGACCTGGCCTGGCCTGCCCCCGCCGCACCGCCGGCCGCCGCCGTCGTGCCGGCTCCTGGCCTGTTCAGGGGCCGACACGGGGCACGGTCACCGGGGCCGCGTCCAGCGCCGCCCACGTCCACACCGTCGCGACCCTCGCCCGTCCGGTGAGATACCCCACAGCGGGCTCCCGGATCGGCGCGAACCACATCTGCCCCAGGCGTTCGACCGCCGCCGCGAGGTGGACCCACTCCCCCGACCCGTCGTGCGGGCCGACGCCGGTCACCTCGAAGCCGAGCATCTCGTAGCGGGCGCCGGCGGCGGTGTACCTGGCTACCCACAGCAGCCGCTCGGCCGTCACCGCCGCGTACCCGGCCTCCTGCGCGACCCGCTCCAGCAGCGGCTCGCCCGCCTCGACCGCGCCACCGGGCAGCGCCCAAACGGTGTCATCGTCGGACTGCTCGCTGACCAGCAGGACGTCCTTGCCCCGCCGCACGACCGCGCCCACCGCCAGCTGCTCCGCCACAGCCCAAACCTAGACCGGTCGGTCGCGGCCGCGCGTTTGTCGCGGCCGTCAGGTCGCGTCGCGGCCGGCCACGGCCGCGTGCTTGTCGCGGCCGTCAGGTCGCGTCACCGCAACTGTCCGCGGAGGTGGCAGGGAGGCCGTTCACGGCCGACCGGTGGCTGACGGGAGCGGCGGCGCGTGCCCACGACGGACCGGAGCAAGAAGGATGATCTGTCACAGCTTTCAGTTGACCTTGGAGACTTTGGCACACTCCAGCGTGTCAAAGTCTCCAAGGTCAATACCGGGTCAGCTCGAATACGCCTCCAGTTCGAAGATGCGGGCGGCGGTGTCCGTGTCGTTCGTCGGGGTGATCACGTTGAGGCGCAGATGTCGGGCGGTCACCGGCGTGAACGTGTGCGTGGTCGTGCTGGCGGTGTTGCCCCTGATCTGGGCGACCGTGGTCCACGTGTTGCCGTCGAGGCTGGTCTGCAGGTCGTAGTCCTTCGTGTTCCAGCTGGTCTTCTCGCCGCCGGCGCCCGCATGGCGCAGGACGATCTTGCCGACCTGCTGGTTCGAGCCGAGGTCGACCCGCAGCCACTTCCCGGTGCCCAGTGCGCACCATTTGTCGGCAAGGCCGGCGGTCCAGCTGCCGTTGACGGCCTTCGCGGGCGCCTCGGCGGCGGCGCACTGCGACGACGCGGTCGCCGGCTTGTTCAGGGCCAGGTTCGTGACCGGCGGGGTGGTCTCCGGGACGAACAGCTTGATGTCGGTGAGGCTGGCGCTGCCCTCGTAGACGTTGGTGTAGAGGTCACCGATGACGAACGAGTCGGGGTACGCCGACCCGGCCGGCCACTGGTTCGGCCAGGTGGTGCTGCCGAAGTCGTCGTTCTGGACCAGGTTGCCGTTGAACTGGCCGTTGTACCCGGCCGACGTGGTGTTGTAGTGCCAGATCGGCACGTTGTTGACCACGAAGTCGCGGTGGAAGCGCAGGGTCCGCTGGCCGGAGCGGGCGAAGTTGCCGCTCGCCTCGAGGGTGTAGCCGGTCGCGTCGCGCTCGATCGCGAACGTGTAGAACTCGTTCGGCATCAGCTCAGGCTGCAGTTCGGCGGCGCTGGAGAGCTGGTTCTCGGCCGCGCCGCCGGAGCAGCTGGTCATGAACCACTGGGAGTTGCCGGGCAGGCCGCCGGCGCCGGGGTTCCAGTTCGGCATGCCGGACATCCACATGTTGACGGTGTTGAAGTTGCCGTCGCGGTAGTTGTAGTAGGTGTTGTTGGCGGCGTTGCAGACCCGGCCGCCGGTGCCGGTGCCGACCCGGTCGGGGTGCTGGGAGAAGGAGTCCATCAGCACCTTGCGGTGGTAGTGCCAGAAGTGGTTGTTGCGCGGCGCCGGGTTCGCGAAGTCCACGATGGACAGGAAGTGGAAGCCGTTGTACCCGTACGGTCCGGCCCGCACGTCCTGCCACTCGCAGTAGGGCACGGCGGCGTTGCCGCTCCAGCCGGGGCTGTTGGAGCCCTCGCCCCACGGGTGCTGGGTCTTGCAGCCGGCGGTGCTGTAGCCGTTGACCTTGCCGTTGTAGTTGATGGTGCCGTTGCGCTTGCCGCCGAAGTCGATCGTCTTGAGTTTGTATTCGATGCGGTACTGGTCGGGCAGCGCCTGCGTCGGCCGGAAGATCGCCCCGCCGGTGCTCTCGGGGACGTTGAGGACCGCGGCGCTGGTGCCGCCGACCGTGGCGGTGGTGATCGACGGTGGCGCCTCCAGCACGCCGTCCTTGTTGAAGTCGCGGGCGGACAGGGAGGCGGTCAGCCAGCCGTTCTGGCCGACGGTGAACTCTTTGCGGTACGTGTTGAACGAGTTGAACTGCGTCGTCCAGGCGGGGCCGTAGTCGTTGCGGTACCACTGCCCGGCGTCGTCGGTGATGGTGTCGAACGGGTTGGCGTAGGTCTCACGGACCCACGGGGCGTTGCCGGAGTTGATGGGCTGGGAGAAGTTCTCCGAGTAGAGCAGGCGCCAGGTCGGCGCCGCGGCGGCGGGGGCGGACGGGATCGCGACCAGCGACCCGGCGATCAAGACCCCGGTGAGCAGTCGTCTCACAGCAGGCTCCTAGAGATATTGGGACGCGTTGTCCTTGGTGATCTGCGGCGACGGCACGACGGTGTCCTTCTCGACCTTGGCGCCGCCGAGCACCTCGACGGTGCGGTCCAGGGCGAGCTTGCCGATGACGTTGGGGCTGTTGAGGCCGGTCACCACGTAGTTGGTGCCGTCGAGGATCGCCTTGAGCGCCTCGGCCTGCCCGTCGACGCCGGCCAGGACGATCTGGTTGGTCTTGTTCGCGGCGGCGATCGCCCGCTGCGCGCCGAGGCACATGGCGTCGTTCTCGCAGAAGACGGCGACGAGGTCGGGGTGCTTGGCCAGGAGGCCCTCCATGACGGTGAGCCCGCCATCGGAGCCCCAGTTGCCGAAGTCGGGGGCCTCGACCAGGGTGATCTCGGACTTGCTGCCGAGGACCGACTTCAACCCGTTGGTGCGGGCGAGACCGATCGAGTTGTCGGCCGGGCCGCCCTTGATGATCGCGACCTTGCCCTTGACGCGGGCCGCCAGGAACTCGCCGTCCTGCTTGCCGATGGCCTCGTTGTCAGGCCCGATCCAGCTGGTGTACTCGCCGGTGGCGAACTTTCGGTCGACGAGGATGACGGGCTTCTTCGCCGCCTTGATCGCGTTGAGCGCGGCCGGCGCGGATTCGAGGGGCCCGCCGGAGATAATGATCGCGTCGACGTTCTTGCTCAGCAGGTCCTCGACGTTGGCGGCGAGCTTGGCGGCGTCGCCCCCGGCGTCGTTGCTGATGATCTTCACGTTGCCCTTGGCCTTGGCCTGCGCGGCGATGGCGGTGTCCATGCCACTGAAGTACGGCCCGCTGAGCAGGAAGTTGGCGACGCCCACCGTGTAGCTCTTCGGCTGGTCGCCACCGGACGTCTTGTCCTCACTGCAGCCGGCCAGCCCGAGCGCCGCCACCAGCAGCAGGGATAAAGCTTTTCTCATGCGCGTCCCTTCACAGAGTCAGAACGCGGCAACCTCGAGCGCTGCACGAGGATGACCGCGATGATGATCAGTCCCTTGAGCACCTGCTGCCAGAACGACTGCACGCCGTAGAGGTTGAGCAGGTTGTTGATCAGGACCAGGACGAGCACCCCGCCGAAGGCACCCTTCGCCGAGCCCCGGCCGCCGGACAGGCTCGCGCCGCCGATGACGCAGGCCGCGATCGCGTCGAGCTCGAAAGCGACCCCGACGCTGGGTTGTGCGATGCCGACTCTGCTGGTGAGGATGATTCCGGCGAGTCCGGCACAGAAGCCGCTGATGCAGTAGGCGAGCACGATGTGCCGCCGCACGTCGATGCCCGCGAGGCGGACCGTCTCGGCGTTGCCACCGATGGCGATGATCGAGCGCCCGGGTGGCGTCCGGGCCAGGAACACGCCGCCGATCCCGAAGACGGCCAGCATGATCAGCGTGATCAGGGGAACGGGGCCGATCATGGCCGAGCCCAGCGTGAGGAACGCCGGGTCGGCCGGTGCGATCGGCACCTCGGAGTAAACGAACGCGAGCCCGCGGATCGTGGTGAGGGCCGCGAGGGTGACGACGAACGGCGCGAGCGCGAACCGGGCCACGAGTATGCCGTTGATCGCCCCGAACGCGACCCCGCTCGCGACGCCGACCAGCATGGCGAGGGGGATCGGCAGGTCGGCGACGAGCCCGGCGGTGACGATCCCGGCGAACGCGACGACCGAGCCGACGGACAGGTCGATGCCGCCGGTGAGGATGACGACGAGCATGCCGAAGGCGAGCAGCCCGGTGCTCACCATCTGCTTGAGCAGGTTGGTGATGTTGGTCTGGGTGAGGAAGCTTTCCGACGTGGTGGCGGCCACGACGATCAGGGCCGCGATCAGCAGCGTGAACGCGACCTCCACGGTCACGTCCCGCCCCCTCACCCGGACAGCCAACGTTGTCATGCGATCGCCCTTTCCAGGACCTGTTCCTCGGTGGTGCCGGCGGAGGGCAGTTCGCCGGTGAGCCGGCCCTGCCGCATGACGAGGACCCGGTCGGTGGCGCCGAGCACCTCGGTCAGATCGGAGGAGATGAGCAGCACCGCGAGCCCGTCGCGGGCCAGGCGGTCGACCATGCGGTAGATGTCGACCCGGGTGGCCATGTCGACGCCGCGGGTGGGTTCGTCGAGGATCAGCACCCGCGGGCCGGTGAGCAGCCATTTCGCGAGCACGACCTTCTGCTGGTTGCCGCCGCTCAGGTGTACGACCGGCATGTTGGCGCAGCCCTGGGGCGCGATGGCCAGCTCCTGGATCATGGCGGCCGCGTCGGCCCGCTGTCGCCGGCGGTCGATGAGCGGCCCGCGGGCGGTGGACCGCCAGGTGGTGAGCCCGATGTTGTCCCGGACGGTCATCCCGAGGACCAGGCCACTGCCGGCCCGGTCCTCGGTGACCATCGCGGTGCCGGCGCGGATCGCCTCGCCCGGGGTCCGGAACGCCGTGCCGGTGGTGGGCCGGGTCGCGCCGAAGACGCACGCCGCGAGCTCGGTGCGGCCCGAGCCGACCAGGCCGAACAGCCCGACGATCTCGCCGGCCCGCAGCGTGAACGACACGCCGTCGAACTCCCCCGTCCTGCCGAGTCCGTTGACGGTCAGCAGCGGCTCCCCCGGCGTGGGCCGGCGTTCCGGGTAGATGCGGTCCAGGGTCCGGCCCGCCATGAGCCTGATGAGCGAGCCCTCGTCGGTGGCGCCGGGCGTGGTCGTCGCCACCACCCGGCCGTCCTTGACGACGACGATCCGGGTGGCGAGCTCCAGGACCTCGGCGAGGCGGTGCGACACGTACACCACCAGGACCCCGCGTGCCTGCAGGCGCCGGATCAGCGCGAACAGCGCGTCGAGGTCGGCGCCGGCGAGGACGGCGGACGGCTCGTCCAGCACGAGCACCCGCGGTTCGCTGACGAGCGCCTTGGCGATCTCGACCATCTGCTGCCGCGCCACGGACAGCCGTCCAGCCCTGGTCCGCGGGTCGATCACGCCGAAGCCCGCCTCCTGCAGCAGCTCCCGGGCCCGGCGGTGGGCGGCCGGCCAGTCGATCAGGCCGAGCCGCCGCGGGAAGTTGCCCATCAGCAGGTTCTCCGTGACCGACAGCTCGGGCACGAGGGAGAGCTCCTGGTGCACGGTGCGGATGCCGTGCGCGTGGGCGTCGTGCGGTGAGCGCAGGTCGAGGTCGGTGCCGTCGAACGACAGGGTGCCGGAGCTCATCGGCACGGCACCCGACAGGATCTTGATCAGGGTGGACTTGCCGGCGCCGTTGGCACCCACGATCGCGAGGACCTCGCCGGGCGCGGCGTCCAGCGACACGCCGTGCAGGACCTCGACGCCGGCGTAGGACTTGTGCACGTCCTGCAGTCGCAGCGTCATCGGAAGGCGTCCATGACCACGACCGTCTTCTGCCGGGTGAAGTCCAGGACGGTGTCGTGGATGCCCTCCCGGTAGCCGCCGGTGTCCTTGGTGCCGCCGAACGGCAGGTTCTCCGCCCGCAGCGCGGTCGAGCCGTTGACGACGACGCCGCCGACGTCCAGCTGCTTGGCGATGCTCAGCGCGCGGGAGATGTCGCGGGTGAAGACGGCGGCGTGCAGCCCGTACGGCGAGGCGTTGGCGAGCCGGACCGCCTCCTGCGGGTCGTCGAAGCGGGCGACGGGCGCCACCGGCCCGAAGATCTCCTCGGCGAACGCGGGACTGTCCGCGGGCACGTCGACGAGGACCGTCGGGTCCATGAACGCCCGGGTGCGGATCCCGCCGGCGACGAGCCGGGCGCCGTCGGTGACGAGCGTGCGGACGGCGTCGAGCACCCGGCCCGCGGCCTCCTCGGCGATGAGCGGGCCGACGTCGGTGGACTCCAGGAGCTGGTCGCCGACCGACAGTTTCGCGGTCTGCGCGACCAGAGCGTCGACGAACGCGTCGTGGACGGGGGCCTGCACGTACACCCGCTTCACCGCGCAGCAGATCTGGCCGTTGCCGCGGGCCAGCCGGCCGAGGACGACGGCGCGGGCGGCGTCCTCGACGTCGGCGTCGGCGCAGACGATCAGGGCGTCGTTGCCGCCGAGCTCGAGGCAGACCTTCTTCAGCGTGCCGGCGGCGCGGCGGGCGATCTCCCGGCCGGCGGCGGTGCTGCCGGTGAGGGTCACCGCGGCGATCCCGGGCAGCTCGGCGAGCAGCTGGGAGACCTCCGCGCCGCCGATGACGACCTGGTGCGCGTCCTGGGGCGCGCCGGCGGCCTCGACCATCGCGGCGATCCGCAGCACGGTGAGGGGGCACCGGGCCGGCGGCTGGACCACGACCGCGTTGCCGGCGGCGAGCGCGGCGGCGGCCTTGTGCGCGTAGAGCTCGACGGGGTAGTTGAACGGCACGAGCGCGGCGACGACGCCGAGCGGCTCGCGCATCGTGACCGCCAGGTGCCGCTCCAGCCCCGGCACGGCGTCCAGGGGGATCTGCCGGCCGAAGAGCCTGGTCGCCTCCGCCGCGGTGCCGCGGAAGATGCGGACGGCGGCGTCGATCTCGCCGCGGGTCTGCTGGATCGGTTTGCCGTTCTCGGCGGCGAGCAGCCGGGCGAGGTCGTCGCGCTCGGCTTCGATCCGGTCGGCGACGCGGCGGAGCAGGTCGGCGCGCTCGTGCGCGGGGGTGGCGGCCATCGCGCGCTGGGCCCGCAGGGCCCGCTCGACGGTCGCGGCGACCTGTGCGGCGTCGGTCGCCGGCACTTCCCCCAGCACTTCCGCGGTGCCGGGATTGCGCACGGTGACAACGGCCATGATGGCTGAGCCCTCCTCGAAGACGGCGGTCGCGGGCGTGCCCGGGGCGCATGTTGCGCGCAGGGCAGGTCCGCCGGCGCCGTCCGGCGAGGATGAAGGCAAGACCGCGGTGAGTGAGGGTGGGCTCACCGAAATCGGTCTTTGTTAATCTACCGAACGAACCTCCGAAGTCAAGCGTGGATACGATCAGGGCATGAACGATCCGGAGCGAAGCGGAGGAGTGCGAATCATGAGTGCAGGGTGGAGCTCAGGCTGGCACCGGAGCGCAGCGGAGGTGACGGCATGAGCTTCTACGACGTCGAGATCGCGGACCTGCAGGGCGATCCCTTGGACCTCGGCCGGTTCCGCGGCCACCCCGTGCTGGTCGTCAACGTTGCCTCGCGGTGCGGGCTGACCCCGCAGTATGCCGAGCTGGAGGCGCTGCAGAAGGAGTACTCGGACCGCGGCTTCACCGTGCTCGGCGTGCCGTGCAACCAGTTCGGCGGCCAGGAGCCGGGCACCACCGAGGAGATCGCCGAGTTCTGCAGCACCACCTATGGCGTGACCTTCCCGATGACGGAGAAGGTCGAGGTCAACGGCGACGCCCGCCACCCGCTCTACCAGCAGCTGGTCGACACCCCGGACGCCGAGGGCCACACCGGCGACATCCGGTGGAACTTCGAGAAGTTCCTGGTCGCCGCCGACGGCACGGTCGCGGCGCGGTTCTCGCCCCGGGCCACCCCCAAGTCGGACGAGGTCGTCAAGGCGATCGAGTCCGCGCTCTAGATGTTGAGCGCCTTGCGCGCGTAGGTCAGATCGTCGCCGGGCGTGTAGCGGTAGGCCGAGAGGCCTGCCGCTCGCGCCGCGCGGATGTTGCGGTCGGTGTCGTCGATGAAGAGGCACTGCTTCGGCAGCGCGCCGATGAGGGCGCAGGCGGCTCGGAAGTAACCGGGGGCCGGCTTGTGCACCCCGATCTCCGAGGAGTTGGCCACCGCGTCGAACTGGGCGGTGAGCCCGTGCAGGGCGAGGACGTCGGCGAGGTCGTCCATGGCGTTCGTGGCCAGGCCGACCTTGATCCCGGCTTTGCGGACATCCCGGACGAACTTCAGCACTTCAGGCACGATCTCGCCCTTGTCGGTGTCCCACTCCGCGACGACAGCCTCGTCGACCTTCAGGGCCTCGGCGATCGACTCGAGCCACTCCTCACGCGTGATCTGCCCGGTGATGGCCGGCAGCTGCCGGTCCCATTCGAGGCCGGCGGCGAGGATCGCGCCCGGCTCCAGGCCGTGCCGGGCCTCGATCGCGGCGGCGATCGACGGGTCATGGCGGCGCAGCACCCCGTCGAAGTCGATCAACAGGGCGGTGGGGCGCTGGATCATGCCGCTTCTTCCGTGCGGAGGCGCTGGGAGATGACCTCGGTCACGCCCTGGCGCATGGTGACGCCGTACAGGGCGTCGGCGACCTCCATCGTGCGCTTCTGGTGCGTGATGATGATCAGCTGGCTCTTCTCGCGGAGCTGCTCGAAGAGCGTGATCAGGCGGCCGAGGTTGACGTCGTCGAGGGCCGCCTCGACCTCGTCCATGATGTAGAACGGCGAGGGGCGGGCCCGGAAGATCGCGCACAGCAGCGCGACCGCGGTCAGGGACCGCTCGCCGCCGGACAGCAGCGACAGCCGCTTGATCTTCTTGCCCGGCGGGCGGGCCTCGACCTCGATGCCGGTGGTGAGCATGTCGTCGGGGTCGGTGAGGACGAGGCGGCCCTCGCCGCCCGGGAACAGCACCGCGAAGACCTGCTCGAACTCCCGCGCCGTGTCGTGGTAGGCGCTGGTGAAGACCTCGAGGATCCGGTCGTCGACGTCCTTGACGACGGTGAGCAGGTCGCGGCGGGTGGCCTTGAGGTCCTCGAGCTGGTCGGAGAGGAACTTGAACCGCTCCTCCATCGCCGCGAACTCCTCCAGCGCCAGGGGGTTGACCTTGCCGAGGAGGTTGAGCTCGCGCTCGGCCTTCGCGGCGCGCTTCTCCTGGGTGGCCCGGTCGAACGGCACCGGCGCGGGCACCGGCCGGCCCTCGGCCTCGGCGGCGGCGACCTCGGGCGCGGTCGGCGGCACGTCCAGGTCAGGGCCGTATTCGGCGACGAGGGTGTCGGCGTCCAGGCCGAACTCCTCGGCCGAGCGGGCCTCCAGCTGCTCGATGCGCATCCGCTGCTCGGCCCGCGCGACCTCGTCGCGGTGCACGGCGTTGGTGAGCCGGTCCAGCTCACCGGTGAACTGCTTGGCCCGGCCCCGGACCTCGGTCAGCGTCGACTCCCGCTCGGCGCGGGTCTCGGCGAGCAGGTCCCGGGTCTCCTGCGCCTCGGCGATCGAGGCGGCGAGGTTGTCCAGCGCCAGTTGCGCGGCGGACGCGACGGTCTCCGCGACCTTCGCGCCGCGGGCCCGGGTGGCCTTGCGCGCGGCGGCCCGCTCGCGGGCGGCCCGCTCCTGCGCCGCCTGGCGCAGCAGCCCGTCGGCCCGGCCGGCGAGGGCGCCGACCCGCTCCTCGGCGGTGCGGACCGCGAGGCGGACCTCCATCTCCTGCTGGCGGGCGACGGGCACCTCCTCGGCGAGGTCGTCGCGCTCCATCGTCGAGGGGTCCTCGTCGATCGGGGTCTCCTCGGCCAGCGCGAGCCGCTCCTCCAGGTCGGCGAGGCTCGTCACTCCCGACTCGCGGGCCGCCTCCGCCTTCGCCCGCGCGGCGGCGTGCCGCTCGACCTCGGCCTTGGCGGACTTGGCGGCGGCGCCGAACTCGGCAAGGCGGCGGGCGGCGGCGTTGCGCGCGCTGTCGGCCTCCTTCTTCGCCGCGGCGGCCTCGGCGACCTGCTGCTTGGCGCCGGTGGCCGCGTGCCGGGCGAGCGCGAGCAGCTCGCGGGCCTCGGCGACGCGCCGCTCGGCGTCGACCTTCTGCTGGCGGGCCTCCTCGACGGCGGCCTGGACCTCGATGTAGCTGTGCTGCTTGCCGGAGCCGCCGGCCGCCGCATACGCGCCGAGGACGTCGCCCTCCGGGGTGACGGCCCGCAGGTTGGGCGCATACGACACGATCCGCTTCGCGACGGTGAGGTCCGGCGCGAAGACCACGTCACCGATCGCCCGCTCCAGGGCCGGCCGCAGCTCGTCGGGGGCGCGGACCAGGTCGAGGGCCCAGGCGGCGCCGGGCGGCAGCGGCACCCGCTCGACCGGCGGTGCCGTGCTCGTCGGCGCGGACGCGATCAGCAGTGCGGCCCGGCCGGCGTCGTCCTGCTTGAGCATCTCCACCGAGGCCGTGGCGCCGTCGATGTTGGCGACCGCGACGGCGTCGGCGAGCGCGCCGAGCGCGGCGGCCAGCGCCGCCTCGTGCCCGGCCTGCACCGACAGCAGCGCCGCGACGCTGCCGAGCATGCCCGGGATCCGGTCGGCGCGGGCGAGCAGCGTGCCGGCGCCGTCCTTGCGGCGCAGCCCGGTGGCGAGAGCCTCCTCGCGGGCCTTCCACTGGGCGGCGTCCTTCTCGGCCGCGCGCTCGGCGTCGCTGTGCAGCTTGACCTCGTTGTTGATCGTGTCGAGCTCGCGGGTCGCCTCCTGGTGGCGCATCTCCAGGTCGGCGTTGGCGTGGTCGGCGACGGTCGCGCCGGCGCTCGCCTCCTCGTAGAGCCCCTGGGCGTGCTCGGAGCGCACCTCGGCCTCGGCGAGCTGCACCGACAGGCGCTCGATCTCGTCGGCGGCGGCGGTCGCGCGGCTGCGGGCGGACTCGACCTGGCCGGCGAGCTTCGCCAGGCCCTCCCGCCGGTCGGCGATGGCCTTGTGCGCCGCGACGATCGCCTTCTCCGCGAACGCGAGGCGCCGCTCCAGGTCCTGGCGCCGGTCGACGGCGTCGGCGAGCCGCTCCTGGCTGGCCTCGAGGGCGGCGCGCAGCTCGTCCTCCTGCTCCCGGACCTTCTCCGCCTCGGCGGTCAGCTGGTCGGGGTCGCGGCCGGGGCGCTCGTCGACCGGGGCGGCCGACAGGTTGCGGTGCCGCTCGGCGGCGAGCTGGTGCAGCGAGCGGTAGCGCTCCTGCAGCGTGGAGAGCTGGAACCAGGTGTCCTGCGCCTCGGCGAGCACCGGCGCGTCGGCGGCGTGCTCGGCCTCCAGCACGGCGAGCCGCTCGTTGATCGACTCGACCTCCGCCTCGACCTCCTCGCGGCGGGCCCGCAGCGCGGTCTCGTCGGCGATCTCCTTGTCGAGGGTGGTGCGCAGCGTGGCGAGGTCGTCGGCGATCAGCCGCAGCCGGGCGTCGCGCAGGTCGGCCTGGATGCCGGCGGCCCGGCGGGCGACCTCGGCCTGCCGGCCGAGCGGCTTGAGCTGGCGGCGCAGCTCGGTGGTGAGGTCACCGAGGCGGTTGAGGTTGGCGGCCATCGCGTCGAGCTTGCGGATCGCCTTCTCTTTGCGCTTGCGGTGCTTCAGGACGCCGGCGGCCTCCTCGATGAACGAGCGGCGGTCCTCCGGCCGGGCGTGCAGCACGCCGTCGAGCCGGCCCTGGCCGACGATCACGTGCATCTCGCGGCCGATGCCGGAGTCGGACAGCAGCTCCTGGATGTCGAGCAGGCGGCACTGGTTGCCGTTGATCTCGTATTCGCTCTCACCGGAGCGGAACATCCGCCGGGTGATCGACACCTCGGTGTAGTCGATCGGCAGCGCGCCGTCGGTGTTGTCGATCGTGAGGGTGACCTCGGCGCGGCCCAGCGGGGCCCGGCCGGAGGTCCCGGCGAAGATGACATCCTCCATCTTGCCGCCGCGCAACGCCTTGGCGCCCTGCTCGCCCAGCACCCACGAGATCGCGTCGACCACGTTGGACTTGCCCGAGCCGTTGGGCCCGACAACGCACGTGATGCCCGGCTCGAGTCGCAGCGTGGTCGCGGACGCGAAGGACTTGAAGCCCTTGACCGTCAGGCTCTTGAGATGCACGGATCTCCACGGGTCGAGGTGGGTGCGGTACCAGGCAGACTACCGCCCGGCAGGATACCCAATGCGGCAGCGCCGCACACCATAATGCGCGTGTCCGGGCCCCTTGAATGGCCACCCAAGAGCCATTCGCAACCATTGTCGACGCTGCGTCGTTAGACGATTGCACGCCGCCAAGCATCGCGTTGACGGCGCGTGAGGACGTGACCGCAAAAGCCCATGCCTGGGGCGGACATGACTGCGCGCCGATACCCAGAGGATGTCGGCGCGCGGGTTTGCTATTCAGTTCTGCGTAGGTTCCAGTAAAGAGCGCCGGATCTGCCGGCGTTCTTCTTTCGTGCGAGGGCCTAGAGTCAGGCCATCGCCGGCTCAGCGAGCCGGATCAGGTGATCCGTCTCGGCAGCCGCCGCAGCGAGCCGGTCATTCTCGGCGCGCAGCCGGACGACCTCGAACTCGAGCGCCCGAACCTTGGCACGCAGTTGGGTGACCTCGTCTACGAGGCGCCGATCGGGCGCGCCGCCTACGTGGCCGAAGAGGGCCTTAGCCATATCGTCTCCTTGATAAGCGCAGCCGGTCGGATTCCGGCAAACGCGCGCCCAGCACCCGCGACCGAAGCACTAGGGCATGATTGGGCGCGACTGGCGACCTCTCTATGTTCAGCCCGGGCGGCGACTTAGTCAAGCCGACCGGCATGCCAAACGTCCTGGCCAGGGTGTTCTCACTCACCCGGGTGCGTGATCACACCCCTGTAGCCGATCGTGGCAGTGTGCCACCGGTTGCCCGCAAGCGCCACAGCAAAGTAGCGTCGTGCCGAAGAAATTCTGAGCCCGAGGAGACCCGCGATGACGGCGCCCCAGCCCGGCTTGATCGCCCGGCTCGGAGGACCGACCGGGGTCGCCGCGATCGCCACAGCGGTCCTCATCCTCTTCGGCATCGGCGCGATGATCGTGCCCGCGCTGACCGACGGCGGTGACGAGCCCTCGGCCGCCGCCGCGGCCGCCGCGCCGGCCCCCGCCGACACGCCCGAACCCACCGAGGCGCCGGCGTCCAGTGCCGCCCCGCCGAGCACCGCCGCCACCACCGGCAAGGCCAGCCCCACGGTCAACGCCAGTTTCAACAGCGGCTACGAGGACCGGGTCGTGCAGCTGGTCAACAGCGAGCGCCGCAAGGCCAAGTGCGAGGCGGTGCGGATGCACCCGCAGCTGCGGGCGGCGGCCAGGGCACACAGCGCCGACATGCTCACCCACGACTTCAGCCGCACCCAGGGCAGCGACGGCAGCTCCGCCCAGGACCGGGTCAGCAAGGCCGGCTACACCGGCTTCTCCGACGAGCTGGTCGCCAAGGGCGGCGACGCCGGCGACGTCGTCAAGGGCTGGCTGCGCGACGGCGGCGACCGCGACGTCCTGCTGGACTGCGCCACGAAGTCCATCGGGGTCGGCGCCGCGATGCGCGGCAAGACGCCCTACTGGACCGTGGACACCGGCCGTGCTTGAGGGGGCCCAGCATCGTTAGTCCGGTCGTGGACCGGGTTCCGACGCTCCTGCCACTGCGGGCGCATCCCCTCGCCCGGCCACACGCATGGGAGATCGTCGCGGGACACGGTGCCGCGTTCACCGTCGTCGTCGACGTCGCGGGGGGCCCCGGCAGCGGGCGCGACCCGGCGTACACGGCTGCCCTGGGCAGGCTCGCCACCGCCGGCGTGCGGCTGCTCGGCTACGTCGACATGGACCTGTCCACCCGGCCGGTCGAGCAGATCCGGGCCGACGTGTACCGGTGGGCCGGTTACCCTGTGCAGGGAGTGTTCCTCGACAAGGTGCCGCTCAGCCCGCACTCGATCGGCCCGGTCGCTATCGCGGCCCGGCTCGCCCAGCGGGCCGACCTGCCCGACGTCGTGCTCAACCCGGGCGGCCCGCCCGACCAGACCTACCGTGACCTCGGGCTGCCGATCTGCGTCTTCGACGGCAGCTGGCGCGACTACCGCCGGTGGAACGGCGTGGGCGCGCTCCCCGGCGACGGGCACCTCGTGCACGCCGTGCCGCCGTGGGAGCTCGACGAGGCGGCCCGGTTGCAGGTCTCGCGGGGCGCCGGCTTCGGCATGGTGACCGACCTCGGCGCCCCGGATCCGTATTCTGACCTGCCCGCCTGGTGCGGTCAGGTGCCGGGGCTCGCCGAGCTCAACCCGCCGACCCCGCTGCCGCGCCGGCCCCGCCCGCACCGGGTGATCAACGCGGGCTCCGGGCCACTCCCGGGATCCGCGGCCGCGGCTGGCAGCGTGGGCAGGAGTAGGACGACCGGTTCATGAACGACTCACGGCGGATCGGGCTGCCGCAGCGCCCGCACGGCTCGCCCTCGCGGCCGTAGGCGTTGAGCGAGCGGTCGAAGTAGCCGCTTTCGCCGTTGACGTTGACATACAGCGCATCGAAGCTGGTGCCGCCCTGCCCGATCGCCTCGTTGAGCACGTCGCGGACGTGCCCGAGCAGCCGCCGCACCACCGGGCGGGACAGCTGGTCGGTCTGCCGGGCGCCGTGCAGCTTCGCCCGCCACAGGGCCTCGTCGGCGTAGATGTTGCCGACGCCGGAGATCAGGGTCTGATCCAGCAGCGCCCGCTTGACGTCGGTCCGGCGGCGGCGCAGGCTTTCCACGAACGCGTCGTCGGAGAACGACGGGTCGACCGGGTCGAGCGCGATGTGCACCAGCTCGGCCGGCAGGATCGCGCCGCCGGCGGACACCGCCAGGCCGCCGAACGTGCGCTGGTCGACGAAGCGCAGCTCGGGGCCGTCGTCGGCGAAGGTGAACCGGACCCGCAGGTGGATCTCGGCCGGCGCCTCGACCGGCTGCATGAGCAGCTGGCCGGACATGCCGAGGTGGCCGACGAGGGCGTCCTCGTCGTCGAGCGGCAGCCACAGGTACTTGCCGCGGCGCTGGACCGCGCCGACGAGCCGGCCGGCGAGCACGTCGGCGAAGTGGACGGCGCCGGGCAGGTGGCGGCGGATCGCCCGCGGGTGCAGCACCTCGACGGTGGCGATGCGCCGGCCGGAGACCCACTTGTCGAGGCCGCGGCGGACGGTCTCGACCTCGGGAAGCTCAGGCATCGGTCTCCAATGGGGGTCAGATCGCGGAGTGCCAGAAAGCGATCAGGTCAGATCGCGTAATGCCAGACGGTGATCAGGTAGGAGCCATACCACAACCCGAACGCCGCGCAGCCCGACAACACTAGCGCCGCCGTGCGGGGCTTGGCCCGTCCCAGGGCGATCGCCGGCGGGACCAGGATCAGCAGCACCGGGACCAGCAGCCGCGGCTTGGAGTGGTAGTAGCCGCCCTGGCCGAGGACCATGACGAGCGCGATCAGGCCGTACACCTGCAGCGGGATCCACACCTTCTTCGCCACGGCCACGGCGGCCAGCACGACCACGCCGATGACCATCCAGGCGATGCTCACCTGGATCCAGCCGTCGCCGGTGCGCAGCGCGGTGCGGACGAACTCGAACGTGGACCTGCCGTAGTCGAACGTGGTGCCCCAGCCGGCGGTCTGGATGTCGAACCAGGCGCCGAGGTCGCCGACCCGCAGGCCGACCCACAGCAGGTATCCGGGGACCCCGGCGAGCGCGAGGGCGGCCGCGGCGATCGGCTGCCAGATGGGCTTCGGCGGGTCGCTCTCGTCGGGATCGCGGGCCGCGCGGCGGCTTTGGTGCACGGCCATGGCGGCGGCGACCGCGAGCCCGAGCGCGGCGGCGGCGCCGGTCGGCCGGGTCAGTGCGGCGCCGAGGCCGAACACGCCGGCGAGGAGCCAGTCGCCGCGGTGCGCGAAGAGGAACATGCCGGCGACCATCGCGACGAACAGCGCCTCGGAGTACGCCATCGACAGCGCCATCGACATCGGCTGGGTGCAGAACAGGGCGGTGAGCGCCACGCCGACCCGCTCGTCGTACAGGCGGGTGCCGAGCGCGCACAGCAGCACGGCGGCGAACGCGCCGGCGATCCACGCCACGGTGATCGCGGCGGTGCCGACCTCCAGGCCGGTCGCGAGGTGCACGATCCGCACCAGCATCGGGTATCCGGGGAAGAACGCCAGCCCGTTACCGGTCAGCGCGCCCTCGGTCGTGTAGCTGTACCCGGTCGGGTACCCCTCCTCGGCGAGGCGGACGAAGTGGCCGCCGTCCCAGGCGAGCAGCCGGCTGCGGACCTCGCCGTTGTCCGCCATCCACCAGACGAACGTCAGCTGCAGCAGGCGGCTCAGCGCATAGACCGCCAGCGGAAGTGCCCACTGGATCTGCGTGCCCCGGCGCCGGGCCACCTCAATCACGGTGGCCATCGTCGCCCTTCTCCGGTGACCGCGCGGACAGCTCCCGCCAGGCCGCCTCCGCGGCGCGCTGCTCGGCCTCCTTCTTGCTGCCGCCCTGCGCACCGCCGTAGCGGCGCTTGGCGACGATCACCCAGGCGGTGAACCGCTTGGCGTGATCGGGGCCCTCCTCGTCGATGCGGTACTCCGGGACGCCGAGGCCGCGACCGGCGGTGAGCTCCTGCAGGCTGGTCTTCCAGTCGAGGCCGGCGCCGCGCAGGGCCGCCTCGGCCATCAGCTCGTCGAACAGCTTGTGGATCACCGTGGCGGCGGTGTCCAGGCCGTACTGGAGGTAGATCGCGCCGATGAGCGCCTCGAGCGTGTCGGCCAGGATGCTGGCCTTGTTGCGCCCGCCGGTGGCCTCCTCGCCCTTGCCGAGCAACAGGTAGGGGCCGATGCCCTCGGGGCCGAGGCGCCGGGCGACGTCGGCGAGGGCGCGCATGTTGACCACGCTCGCGCGCAGCTTCGCCAGCTGCCCCTCGGCGAGGTCGGGGTGGTTGTTGAACAGCGCGGTGGTGATCACCACACCGAGCACGGCGTCGCCGAGGAACTCGAGCCGCTCGTTGGTGGGCAGGCCGCCGTTCTCGTAGGCGAAGGACCGGTGGGTCAGCGCCCGCCGGAGCATGTCGGGCTCGAAGTCCACCTCGAAGGCGGTCTCGAGTGGGGTCGGGTTCGTCACGAGCGCTCTCCTAGTGCGTCACGGATGGTGAGGCCGCCGGCCGAGGAGAGTTCGGTCAGCAGGTCGTCGGCCAGTCCGGCCACGGCGGGGATGACCCCCGCGCGGTGCAGGCGGGCGGCGAGGGCGATGCCGGAGGCGATGTCGGAGCCGTCGGCGGAGCCGTGGCAGACCACGACGGTGCCGGCGACGCCGAGCAGGGCCGCGCCCTGCTCGGCCGGGCCGGGCCGGTGGCTGCCGGTGGCACCTTCGATGCCCTTGAGCAGGATGTTGCCGGTGAAACCGTCGGTGACCACCACGTCGGCCGGGCCTCCCTGCGGCACGTCGTGGCCCTCGACGAGGCCGATGTAGCGCCCGCCGGCGGGCAGGACGGTGTCGGACAGCGCGACCGCGACGGCCCGGCGGAGCCGGTCGCCCTTGCCCGGCTCGCTGCCGATGGACAGCAGGCCGATGCGGGGCTCGGCGACGCCGAAGGCGGCGGCGGCGTACGCGGCGCCGAGGACCGCGTGCTGCACCAGCTCCAGCATGGTGCCGTCGATCGTCACGCCGACGTCGAGCAGCACCACCGGGCCGTGCGGGGTGGGCACGTGCGCGGCGAGGCCGGGCCGGCGCACGCCGGGGAGCCGGCCCAGGACGTGGGCGGACGCGGCGACGACGGCGCCGCTGGCGCCCGCCGAGACCATCGCGTCGACGCGGCCGCCGTAGACCGCCTCGGCGGCGGCGCGCACGGTGGACTCCCGCCGGACATGGCGCAACGGGGAGTCGCCCATGCCGACGGCGCGGTCGACCACGCTGACACTGACGCGCTCGCGGTCATGGACCGCGAGCGCGCCAAGGACCTCGTCGGCCGTCTCACGCGGCCCTACGAGGAGGAGATGCAGGTCTGGATCGGCGCTGCACGCGCGCAGAGCGCCGTCAACCACGACGGCGGGAGCACTGTCCCCGCCGAGGAGGTCGACGGCGATCCGCGCGGTGCCGGACGGGGGCTGCCCGCCGTGCGGCGACCTGTCGGATCGCGTCACCCGGATCCGGAAATCAGACCTCGATGACCTGACGGCCGTTGTACGTGCCGCAGACCGAGCAGGCAGCGTGGGACAGCTTCGGAGAGCGGCACTGCGGGCACGGCTGCGTCTGCACCGCGACGGCTTTCCACTGGCTCCGGCGCGACCGGGTGTTGCTGCGCGACATCTTCCGCTTCGGAACGGCCACGGGTCTTACTCCTCTGAGTGCTGGATCTGGGTCAGGGCGGCCCAGCGCGGGTCGACCTGCTCGTGGTTGTGACCGGCGGGCAGCTCATCCAGCGGCACCCCGCAGTCGGGGCACAGCCCTGGGCAGTCTTCACGGCACACGGGGTTGGCGGCCAGGGAGAGCACCACCGCGTCCCGCAGTGCCGGCTCCAGGTCGATCAGGTCGCCCTGCAGCCGTCCGACCTCGTCCTCGTCGGTCGTCTCGTCCGTGGTGCTGTGCTCATAGGCATAGAACTCTTGGATCGGGACGTCCAACGTGGCACTGATCGGGCGCAGGCAGCGTCCGCACTCGCCCACCAGCGGGCCGGTGACGGTGCCGGAGACGAGAACGCCTTCTGACACCGACTCCATCCGCAGCTGGAGGTCGAGCTCGGCGCCGACAGGCACGCCGATCAGCTCCAGACCGAGGTCCGTCGGTGCCGGCACTTGACGCGAAACCGCATGCAGAGCGCCCGGTCGCCGGGGCAGGTCTCTCGTCTCGAGGACCAGTGGCTTTCGGGGATCCAGGTGCGGGTGCGGCTGATGTGGCATCTTCAGACTCCGGCCAGGCAGGGCCGACGGACAAGGCTACCCGAGCGGCAGATCTCCCGTCGAATCGCCCCTGCGTTCTCTTAGAACGGCAGCGGCCGGTCGTCGTCGCCGGACGGTGTGAAGGAGCCTATCTCGCGCAGCGCGTGCATCTTGTCGCGGCCACGCTCGATCGAGGCGAGAGAGCGGGTGAGGAACTGCTCGAAGTTGGCCAGGGCCGTGTCGACATAGTCGTCCACCTCATCGCGGAGGCGCTGGGTCTCGGCCCGCGCCTCGTTGATCGTGCGGGACGCCTCATGCTCGGCGGACACGACGATCTCGTTGATCGACACGAGCCGGTTGTGCTCCGCCTCGGCCTCCGTGATGATGCGCTCGGCCTCGCGGCGACCCGCGTCGACGATCTTGTCCCGCTCGTCGAGCAGCGCACTGGCCCGCCGAAGTTCACCCGGCAGGTCGGCGCGCAGCTGGTCAAGCAGGTTGATCATCTCGGCGCGGTCGGCCACGAAGTTGCTCCGCGACATCGGTGCCGACCGTGCACCCTCGACCAGCGCGATGATCTGGTCGATGCTCTCGAGCGGATCCACTTGCGGTCACTCCCTGTCCCCACGGCAAACAACGTCACCATCATGCGGCCCAAACCATGATGCCGCTCCATCGCCACACGGGAAGTCCTCAGTTTCAGGGTTTCACGAGCCGTTCTCGCAGCAGGTTTGCCACAAGATCGGGCACATGCGGCGAAACGTCGCCGCCCCATTTCGCAACCTCTTTGATGAGGCTCGACGAGACGAAGGAGTACTTCGGGTTGGTCGGCATGAAGAGCGTCTCGATGGCGCCGAGCCCGTAGTTCATCTGCGCCATCTGCAGCTCGTAGTCGAAGTCGCCCGCGACCCGGACACCCTTGACGATGGCGCTGATGTCGTTGGCCTGGCAGAAGTCGACCAGCAGGCCCTGGAACGCGTCGACCCGCACGTTGGTGTACGGCGCCGTCACCTCCGCGAGCATCTCCTGCCGCTCCTCGACCGTGAACAGCCCGGCCTTGCTCGTGTTGATCAGCACCGCGACGACGACTTCATCGAACATTTTCGACGCGCGTCCGACGATGTCCAGGTGTCCGTTGGTGACCGGATCGAACGAACCCGGACACACCGCGCGCCTCATTGCACCAGCCCAAGCCTCATGAGCGGGGACCGTACCAAAGAGGCTGAGGGGGCCCGCGTCACACGCCCGCGTCGCGTTCGGCATACCACAGCGTCGTCTCGCCGTAGCGCCGCTCCGCGCGCTGGACGAGGCCCTCGGGCCAGCGCATCGGGGCGCCCCGGCTGCTGCGCTCGACCACGACGACCGCGCCGTCGGCGAGCCAGCGGGTGACCAACGCCTCAAGGACCGCGCCGACCCGCTCGTCGGTCACGGCATACGGCGGGTCGGCGAACACCACGTCGAACGGCCGGTCCGGCTCCTGCTGGAGCAGCCGCTCGACCTTGTCCGCGACCAGCCTGACGGTGGCGCCGACGCCCAGCGTGGCGATGTTGGCCCGCACGATCCTGGCGGCCTTCGGGTCGGACTCGGCGAGCAGGACGTGCGCCGCGCCGCGCGAGCAGGCCTCGAAGCCGACGGCGCCGGAGCCCGCATAGAGGTCGGCGAACCTGGCCCCGTCGAGGTCGACCATGGCCTCCAGGCTGCTGAACAGGGCCTCCCGGACCCGGTCGGAGGTCGGCCGGGTGCCCTGGCCCGCGGGGACCGTGAGGCGCCGGCCGCCGAGGGTGCCGGCCACGATGCGTGTCACGCCATCCAGCCTAGGCGCGCCCAGCGAGTGACCTGCACCACTCTCGATGCGGACATTTCCGAATTTTCCTGTTGTACTGGCATTCAACCGTCACGACTACCCAGAAAATGGGGAGACGTTGAACCGGGCCGAGCATCAATCGGTCACCGCTTTGCGGCCCGGGGAGTCAGTGGTGAGACCGCCCCCAGACGAGACGCCAACTTGGGGGCACGTCTTGCGCAAGGCCATGCTCGTTTTCGGTGCCACGATGCTGTTCGGGGGTGCCTTCATCGGCACCGCGTACGCCTCGGCCGCCACCTCCGCCTCCGCTTCTTGCGTGAGCGCTTCCGCGGCGACCTACCGGCACACCTTCGACGGGCCCGGCGGCACCGCGACGATCACCTCGTCCGCGCCGCTGCGCGATGGCGAGCAGCAGGCGTTCACGCTGGTGTCGTACACCACGCCGGCGAAGTCCTTCGGCAACCCCCAGTTCGTCTACGCCACGCACACCGCGACCGTCACGGCGTCGCAGCCTTCGGTGACCCTGCGCGTGGACGTGCCCGGCTGCTACACCCAGGTCGACACGATCTTCGGCACCGGTGTGATCAACCCCATCGTCGACGGCGGCCCCCGGTACGGCACCACCAAGGTCGGCGACACCACCGCGCCCGGCGGGGGTGCGGGCCTGGTACAACGGCGGGAACAGCAACGGCGAGGTCGTGACGCCCTCCACGGTCGGCGCCGTCGCCACGGGGTCGACCAGCCTCCCGGTCACCGGCACGAACGCCACCGTCCTCGGCGGCACCGCCCTGTTCATGGTCGCCTTCGGCGGCGGCCTGATCCTGCTCAGCCGCCGTCCCCGCCGCGGCCGGCACGCCGCCTGAGCCATCCGACCGGCCGACCGGTCGTCGCCCGACCGCCCCCCGCCGGTCGTCGCCCGATCCGGCCCAGCCGGCCACGCCGGTCTTCGCCCGACCGGACCCGCCGATCTTCGAAAGACAGTCCTGGTCGCACGGATGACCGGGGCCGTCCTTCGTGCATGGGCCCAGGGTCTCGGGTCAGCCCTTCTCCAGGTATTCGGCGCGCTCCTCGTCGACGAGCTGGGACACGGTGGCGGCGAGGCCTGGGTGGCGGGTCAGCTCGCGGTCGTCCTCCAGCAGCTCGATCGCCTCGGCGCGGGCGTCGCCGATCAGGTCGGCGTCGCGGAGCAGCGACAGCAGCTTCAGGTGGGAGCGGCGGCCGGACTGGGTCGCGCCGAGGACGTCGCCCTCGCGGCGTTGCTCGAGGTCGAGCTCGGCGAGCTTGAAGCCGTCGGTGGTCGAGGCGACCGCGTCGAGGCGGGTCCTCGCGGCGGTGCCCTCGCCGGACTCGGTGACCAGCAGGCACAGGCCCGGTGCGCTGCCCCGGCCGACCCGGCCGCGGAGCTGGTGCAGCTGGGAGACGCCGAACCGGTCCGCGTCGAGGATCACCATCATCGTCGAGTTGGGCACGTCGACGCCGACCTCGATGACCGTGGTGGCGATCAGGACGTCGAGCTTGCCGGCGGCGAAGGAGCGCATCACGGCGTCCTTCTCGTCGGCGGGGAGGCGGCCGTGCAGGATGCCGATCCGCAGCCCGTGCAGCGGACCCTCCTCCAGCTGCGGCGCGACGTCCAGGACGGCGAGAGGGGCCCGCCGCTCGTCGTCGCCGGGGGGCAGGTCCTCGCCGTCGGACTTGGCGTCACCGATGCGCGGGCAGACGATGTAGACCTGGTGACCGGCGGCGACCTCTTCGCGGATGCGGCGCCAGGCCCGGTCGAGGAACGCCGGCTTGTCCGTGGCGGGCACGACGTGCGACGCGATCGGCGAGCGCCCGTTGGGCAGCTGGCTGAGCACCGAGGTCTCCAGGTCACCGAAGACCGTCATCGCGACGGTCCGCGGGATCGGGGTCGCGGTCATGACCAGCACGTGCGGCGGCTGGTCGGCCTTGGCCCGCAGGGCGTCGCGCTGCTCGACGCCGAAGCGGTGCTGCTCGTCGACGACGATGAGGCCCAGATCCTTGAACGCGACGCCCTCATAGAGCAGGGCGTGGGTGCCGACGATGATGCCGGCGGCGCCGGAGCCGATCTCGTCGAGGACCTTGCGCTTGGCCGCGGCGCCCAGCGAGCCGGTCAGCAGCGCCACCCGGGTCGCGTCGGGCGCGGCGTCCAGCTCGCCGGCCCGGCCCATGCCGCCGAGCAGGTCGAGCACGTTGCGCTGGTGCTGCGCGGCGAGGACCTCGGTCGGGGCGAGCATGGCGGCCTGCCCGCCGGCGTCGACGACCTGCAGCATGGCCCGCAGGGCGCACACGGTCTTGCCGGAGCCGACCTCGCCCTGCAGGAGGCGGTGCATCGGGTGCGGCCGGGCCAGGTCGGCCGCGATCTCGTCGCCGACGTCGCGCTGGCCGCGGGTCAGCTCATACGGCAGCCGGGCGTCGAAGCTCGCCAGCAGCCCGTCGTCGCGCAACGGCCGCGCCCGGGCCGGCCAGTCGGCGGCGCGGTGCTTGCGCTGCACCAGGGTCAGCTGCAGCGCGAACGCCTCGTCCCACTTCAGCCGGCGCTTCGCGAAGTGCAGCGACTCGCGGGACTCGGGCCGGTGGATCTCGCGGAGCGCCTTGTCGAGCGCCGACAGCTTCCGCTTGGCGCGGACGGTTGCCGGCACCGGGTCGGGCGTCGGCGGCAGCACGTCCAGGACGGTGCGCACGGCGGCGGCGATCCGCCACGTCGGCACCTTCGCGGTCGCCGGGTAGACAGGGATGATGGCGCCGGCGAACTCCTCGACGCTCTCCTCCCCTTCCGCGCCGTCGAGCAGGATGTAGTCGGGCTGGTTGAGCTGCAGCTTGTTCTGGAACCGGCCGACCTTGCCGGAGAACAGGCCCCACCGGCCGGGGCGCAGCTGCGACTCCCGCCAGGGCTGGTTGAAGAAGGTGACGCTCAGCTCGCCGCCGCTGTCGTCGCCGACGACCGCCTCCAGCAGCGACCCGCGCTTGCCCGCCGTCTTGCCCCGCTGCTGCATGAACGTCCGCGACGACACCCGCTTGACCTGGCCGAACACCGTGACCTCGGTGTCCATCTCCAGGGACCGGATGTCGGTGTGCTCGCCCCGCTCCTCATAGCGGCGGGGGAAGTGATAGACCAGGTCACCGACGGTGTGCAAGTTGAGGCTGTCGGCCAGCAGCTTCGCGCCGTTGCCGATCACCTTCTGCAACGGCGTGGTCAGGTCGATCTCGGTCACCGGCTCACTCCACCCCGACCAGCAGCGGATAGTGCGGCTGGCCTCCCTCATAACACTGCACTTCGACGAACGGCCACGCCGCGGCGACATGCCCGCGCAGCGTCTCCCCCAGCCCCGCGGGCGCCCCCTGCCCGGCGATGAGGGTGACCAGCTCCCCGCCGGCCAGCAGCATCCGGTCGAGCAGCAGGCACGCGGTGCGCTCCAGGTCCTGCCCGATCAGGTTGACCTCCCCGTCGACGATCGCCAGCACGTCGCCCCGCTGGCATCGCCCGGCGACGGTGAGCGCCTCACGGGCCGCGACGGTCAGCTCCGCCGACCGGCACCGGGCCGCGGCCTCCGCCATCGCGATCACGTCGTCCTCGAACCGCCGGCCGGTGTCCCGCACGGCCATCGCGGCGAGGGCCTGCACGGGCGACCGCGTCGGCACGACCCCGGCCCGGATCCCGGCGGCCCGGGCCTCGGCCGCGGCGGTGTTGGCGACGGCCAGCACGTTGGCGTCGTTGGGCAGGACCACCACCCTGGGCGCGCCGGTCGCCTGGATCGCGGCGAGCACCTCCCCCGTCGACGGCGTGCCGGTCAGCACCGTGGCACCCTCGGCGGCGAGCAGCTCGCTGATCCCCCGGCCGCTGCACACGACGACCACACCCGAGCTGAGGGCCTCCGCGACGGGCGGCGCCACGCCGCCCCAGAGGTCGGACGACACGTCGGCCGGGTCGGGCGCGCCGGCCGAATGCCGCTCCGCGATCTGCTCGGCGAACCTCGTCACGGCGATCCTGCTGGGCCGCCCCGCCACGATCCCCGCCTCGATCGCCGCGCCGACGTCGTTGACGTGCACGTGGACGTGCCAGGTCGGATCGTCGCCGACGACGACGAGGGAGTCGCCGAGCGCGCCGAGCGTGTCCCGCAGCGGCCCGATCGCCGACTCCGGGGCGTCGAGCAGGAACTGCACCTCATAGCCGAACTCGACCGACCCGGCCTCGCGCTCCATGACCCCACCGGGCACGGCGACGGCAGCAGCGGGCACCGGGCCGGAGACCGGCGGCGCCTCCCCGGTCAGCGAGGTCACGAACGCCTCCAGCAGCACGACCAGCCCGCGCCCACCGGCGTCGACGACACCCGCCCGCGCCAGCGCCGGCAGTTGCTCCGGCGTGCGGGCCAGCGCGACCCGGGCCCCCTCGGCCGCCGCCCGCGCCACCGCGACCACACCCACCGGCCCCCCGTCGCCGTCGGCGAAAGCCTCCGCCACAGCAGACGAAGCACCCCCCGCGACAGCAGACGAAACGGCCTCCACCACAGCGGACGAAGCGCCCTCCGCCACAACAGACGAAACGGTCTCCGCCGCAGCGGAGGAAGCGCCCTCCGCCACAGCGGACGAAGCGGCCCGCGCCGCGGCGGTGGCGACGGACAGGACCGTGCCCTCCACCGGGGCGGCCACCGCCGTATACGCCGACTTGGCGGCGCCCTCGAGGGCCACCGCGAGCTCCGCGCCGCCCACGACCGGCACCGAGGCCAGCGAGGTGGCCAGTCCCTTGAGCAGCTGCGCCAGGATGATCCCCGAATTGCCCCGGGCACCCAGCAGCGCGCCCCTCGCGGCGACCGCCAGCAGCTCCGCGGCGCCGGCCGTGCCGGGCGCGGCGTCCACGGCGGAGACCGCCGCCGCCATCGTCAGCGCCAGGTTGGTCCCGGTGTCACCGTCGGGCACGGGATAGACATTGAGGGCGTCGATCTCTGACCGGTGCCGACGCAGCGCGTCGAGACCGGCGGCACACCACCGGCGAACGACGGCACCGTCCCCACTCTCTGGCACGCGCCAGAGCCTATCGGCGACCACCGACATTTTCCTCGCGCGCCACCGCGCCGTAGAACCGGCGCGTCACCGCGCCGAAGAAGCAGCAGACCCGACTGGACCCCGACAGGACCCCGACAAGGGCCGATTGGGAGTCGGCGGGTCCCATCAGGTAACCTTGCGGGGTTGCCCGCCGGTTCGCCGGCCGGTGACACCTGGAATCCGCCCCCGGCACGTCCGGTGGAGGGCTCCAGCCCGAGACGCAATCAATCCCAGGAGATCCCCGTGGCTAGCGTGTGCGACGTCTGCGGCAAGGGACCGGGCTTCGGCCACAACGTGTCCCACTCGCACCGGCGGACCAACCGCCGTTGGAACCCCAACATTCAGACGGTGCGCACCCCTGCCGGTGGCGGCACCACGCGGAAGGTGCAAGCATGCACCTCCTGCCTCAAGGCCGGCAAGGTCGTTCGCGGCTGATCGCCTGCATCCAGCACAGCATTGCGAAAGCCCCGCGACGCATCGTCGCGGGGCTTTCGTAACACCTAGAGCGTCCGGCCGAACGACCGCACGCTCGGATAGCCCTTGTAGTGGCCGAAGTCGGGGATCAGCGAGTAGCCGGCGTTCTCGTACAGGGCGATCGCCTCGGGCTGGGCGGTGCCGGTCTCCAGCCAGATCCGCTCCCGACCGGCGTCGCGCGCCGCCCCCTCCACCGCCGCGAGCAGGCGCCGAGCGACCCCTTGCCCGCGAAACGAGGGCGCCACGTAGAGCCGCTTGAGCTCCGCGGTGCTCTCGTCGTCGGCGAAGGTCCGCCAGCCGCAGCACCCGGCGGGCACGTGGTCGACGTAGGCGACGAAGAAGCCGCCCAGCGGCGGGTCGAACTCTCCCGGCTGGATGGGGGTGGTGTCCCCCGCCCCGCCGTAGCGCTGGCTCAGGTCGGCGAGCGTGGCGCTGATCAGTTCGGTGGCGACCCGCGAGCCGTAGCGGGTCAGTCGGATGTCGAGCTCAGTCACGCGTAAAGGGTATAGAGACGATCACTCGTTACCGGAAGTGGTCCCATCCTGGGGCTCCACCGGTGTACCGGCGACCGTCCACAGTCACACCGTCACCGGCGGTGAACAGGCTGGCCGGCAGGACCTCCCCGACGACCCGCCAGTCGTCCGGCAGCTCGATCGAGGGCGGGAAGGTGGCCACGAGCGCGTGGTCGTCGCCGCCGGCCAGGATCCAGCCGTAAGGGTCGACGCCCAGGGCGGTCGCCGCGTCGCGCATCTGTTCGGGCACCACGAACGCCGAGCGGTGCAGGTCGATCCCGACGCCGCTGGCGGTCGCGATGTGTCCGAGGTCGGCCAGCAGGCCGTCCGACACGTCGATCATGGAGGTGGCGCCGAGCCGGGCGCCGGACGGGCCGGCGGCGTAGGGCACCTGCGGCCGGCGGTGTGCCTCCACCAGCAGTTTCGGGGAGCGGAAGCCACGGGAGAGGATCGTGTACCCGGCCGCCGCGTACCCGATCCGCCCGCAGACTGCCACGACGTCGCCGGGGCGCGCCCCGGTGCGCACCAGCGGCGCCCGCCCCTCCAGGTTGCCCAGCGCGGTCACCGCGATGGTCAGGGTGGGGCTGGCGGACATGTCGCCGCCGACGACGATCGCCCCGACCTTGCCCGCTTCGGCGGCGAGACCGTCCGCGAGTTCCTCCGCCCAGGTGATCTCAAGGTCCGCGGGGGTACAGAGCGCTACCAGCAGCGCCGTCGGGCGGGCCCCCATGGCGGCGATGTCGGCGAGATTGGCGGCGGCGGCCCGATGGCCGACGTCGCGGGCGGTCGACCAGTCGCGGCGGAAGTGCCGGCCGTCCACGAGCACGTCGGTGCTGGCCACGACCCGGCCGTCAGGCGTCGCGACCAGGGCCGCGTCGTCGCCGGGTCCGAGCAGGACCAGGGGCGACGCCGCCCCGAGCCGAGCTGTCACCCGTGAGATGAGCCCGAACTCCCCGGCGGTTGCAACGGTCACCCGTCCTCCAAAAATTGAACACTGATTGCGCGATGTTGCGGTTGACGCAGCGTGTTGTGGCACGATCACGCACGGCTGCTGGTTCGCTGCCTCCCATGGTGCGGTAGGTTCAGCGCTGATCAGCGCTCGCGCGGCGCAGGAAGGAGTCGTGTCGTGGTACAGGCATACATCCTGATCCAAACAGAGGTGGGCAAGGCACGCGATGTGGCGACCGCCATCCAGGAGCTCGCCGGGGTCGTCCGGGTCGACGCCGTCACCGGGCCGTATGACGTGGTGGTGCTCACGGAGGCGCGGAGCGTCGACGAACTGGGCAAGCTGATCGTCAGCAACGTGCAGCTGGTGCCGGGCATCACCCGCACGCTGACCTGCTCGGTGGTGCACTTATAGATGGCGACGAGCCCCGCCAGGATCGCCACCATCACCGCGCTCCCCGCTGCGCTGGTGGTCGGCGTCCTGGCGTTCTGGCTGCTCGGAGGCTTCCCGAAGGCTGAGGCGACCGGCACGGTGCACACCGACGCGGCGCCGATGGACGAAGCCACGGCGGCAACCTGCCGCGCGCTGGTGGCGCGCCTGCCGGACTCGCTCGGCGGGCTGCACCGGCGTCCCGTCAGCGCGGGCGCCGAGCAGCACGCGGCGTTCGGCGACCCGGCGATCGTGCTGTCCTGCGGAACCGTCGGCAAGCGGGCGATTCCGCAAGACGCCCAGCTGCTGGGCCTGTCGGACGTATGTTGGTATCCGGAGGAGCGAGGCGACGAGACCGTCTGGACGACGGTGGACCGCCAGGTCCCGCTGCGGGTCGTGGTGCCGGCGAAGGCCGACGGCGCGTGGCTGGTCAACCTCTCGGCACCGATCGTCGCGACCGTGCCGTTCGCCGATCCGGGCACCACCCACTGCTAGACACCGATCTCCCCTCGGTAGCACCACCCGAACGAGGAGGAGATCCATGCGTACCCTGCTGGCCGCCACGGCGGCCCTGATCGCCGGTGCCACGACGTTCGCCACTCCGGCGGCCTCGGCTCCCGCACCCCGGACGCTGTCCCTGGGCACCTACCTGACCGGGAAGCAGGAGGTCCCGAAGGGCAAGGGCGACCCGGACGCCACCGGGGTCGCGCTGCTCCAACTGCACCGCGACGGCCGGCTCTGCTACGTGATCCGCGTCCGCGACGTGGACGGCGCCATCGACGCCGCGCACATCCACACCGGCCGACCGGGGAAGAACGGGCCGGTCAGCGTCGCGCTGACGGCGCCGACCTGGTCCGGGTCGGTCGCCACGTGCACCCAGCTCAGCGGCAGGCTCGCCCGGCGGCTGCGGGAGGACCCCGGCCGCTACTACGTCAACGTGCACTCCTCGGCCTATCCCGACGGCGCACTGCGCGGGCAGCTGCACAGCGGCTAGTGCAGGCCGGTCCCACGCCGCACGGCCGCCTTGACCAGTCTCGAGATCAGCATCTGGTACGCCACGCCGCTGGCCTGCCACACCACAGGGAACGGCGCGCCGGGGTCGAAGCCGGGCATCGTGTCGATCCTGTCGAAGAAGACCTCGCCGTCCGGGGTGACGGTGCACTCGACCATGGCCAGCCCGGCGCAGTCGAGGGTGACGAACGCCTCCACGGCCAGGTCCCGGACCCGGCGCTCAACCGCGTGGTCGAGGTCGGCGGGCGCGACGACCCGGTCGCCGCCGACCTCGCCGGGCACGCTGGCCTCCGGCCGCCCGGTGGCGCCCGAGCCGCCGGTGGCACTTGAGCCGCCGGTGGCACCCGGGCCGTCGGTGGCGCCCGTGTCCAGGACACCGACGGTGATGCGCCGGCCGGCGGGTGCGGCGGCGACGACGACCTTCGCGTCGACGGCGCGGGCCGCGGCGACCGCCTCCGGCAGCGCCGCCCAGTCCGTGACCTCGGTCATGCCACCGGTGCCGCGGGCGGGGCGGACCACGACGGGCAGGCCGAGCCGCGCCCGGTCGGCCGCGACGACGTCCGGCGTGCCACTGAGCACGACATACGGGGCGACGGGCAGGCCCGCGGCGGCGACGAGCTTGCGGGAGAAGTCGTGGTCCATGGCGACGGAGGCGGCGAGAACCCCCGAGCCGACATACGGCAGGTCGGCCATCTCTAGCAGACCCTGGAGGGTCCCCTCGTCACCGAACACGCCCTGCAGGACGGGGAAGACGACGTCGATGCCGCCGAGCCGGGCCACCCCGTCGCGGGCGTCGACGACGGTGACGGCAGCGCCGGACGGCACCAGATCAGCGGACGGCCCGTCGGATCGCGCTGCCCCGCTGAGCACCCAGCGACCCTCCCGGGTCACCCCGATCGGCACGATCTCGAACTCGTCGGTGTCGAGGGCGTCAAGGAGGTCGGCGGCGCCGACGCTGGACACCGCGTGCTCGGTGCTGCCGCCGCCGAACACGACGGCGACCCGGGTCTTTTCTGGCGTTTCCACGCGCCGACCCTAACCGCACGGTCAAGCGGGCGCTGTCGGCCGGTCGGCACGCCCACGCTGCGTCAGGCGACGACCGCGTCCAGTGCCCGCCGCACGTCGGCGACCAGGTCATCGGTGTCCTCGATGCCGCACGAGAAGCGGATCAGGCCGTCGGGGGTGTCGTCGCCCCACTGCGCCCGCCGGTCGGCGGAGCTGTGCAAGCCGCCGAAGGACGTGGCCGCGAACACCAGCTCGGCGGCCTCCAGGAACCGGTCGACGGCGGCCTTGTCGGCGAGGGTGAAGGTCACGACGCCGGGGACGCGCCGCATCTGCCGGGACGCGACGGCATACGCCGGATCCTCCGGCCGCCCGGGCCAGCGCACCGAGGAGACCGCGGGGTGCGCCGCGAGCAGCGCGGCGACGGCCGTGGCGTTGGTGGTCTGCCGGGCCAGGCGCAGGTCGAGCGTGCCGATCGAACGGTGTGCGAGCCACGCCTCGAACGGGCCGAGCACGGCGCCGGTGGAGCCCCGCCACGCCGTGAGGGCCGCGGCCAGCTCCGGGTCACGGGTGCACGCGTAGCCGAGCAGGATGTCGGAGTGGCCGGTCAGGGCCTTCGTGCCGGAGGCGACGGAGATGTCGGCGCCCAGGTCGAGGGGGCGCTGCCCGAGCGGGGTCGCGGTGGTGTTGTCGACGGCGACGAGCCCGCCGCCGGCGTGGACCCGCGCGGCCAGCGCGGCGATGTCGCACACGTCCAGGCCCGGGTTGGCCGGCGTCTCGAGCAGCAGCAGCCGGACGGTTTCGAGCGCCGGATAGGGTCCCGCGGTCGGCGCCTCGAGCACCGTGACGCCGCGCTCGGCGAGGTGCGAGGACGCGAAGGCCCTGGTCTTGTAGTAGCCGTCGGCGGGGACCACGACGGTGTCGCCGGGGCGCAGGACGCTGAGCAGCACCGCGCTGACCGCGGCCATGCCGGAGGCGAAGGTCACACACTCGCCGCCTTCGAGGCCGCCGATCGCCGCTTCCAGCGCGCGCCAGGTCGCGTTGTCGGTGCGCCCGTAGCCGTCGACGCCGGGCTGCGGCCCGAGGACCGGATCGAGATGGTACGGCGCACCGAAGCCGGGTCCCGGCAGGAACGGGCGGCCCGGCACAGCCAACGGCACGCCGGCGTGCACAACCCGCGTGCCATCACCAGTCATGCCAAAAACCCTACTGATGCTCCCCCGTCGACGGCACGCCGGGCCGCTCGGGCTTCGTCTCGCGGGCCATCAGCGCGGCGAGCGCCTTGAGCGGGTCGACGCCCTCGTGGCAGACCAGCTCGACCTGCTCGGTGATCGGCATCTCGACGCCGACGCTGTGCGCCAGGTCGCGGATCGACAGGCAGCTCTTGACCCCTTCGGCGGTCTGCCTGGTCGCGGCCTGTGCCTGCTCCAGGGTCTCGCCGCGGCCGAGGTGCTCACCGAACGTGCGGTTGCGCGACAGCGGCGATGAGCAGGTCGCGACCAGGTCGCCGAGGCCGGCCAGCCCGGCGAACGTCATCAGGTTGGCGCCGAGCGCCCCACCGAGGCGGGTGGTCTCCGCGAGGCCACGGGTGATCAGCGTCGCCCGGGTGTTGTCGCCGAAGCCGAGCGCCGAGGCCATGCCGTAGGCGAGCGCGATCGCGTTCTTGACCGCGCCGCCGAGCTCGCATCCGATGACGTCGTCGTTGGTGTACGGCCGCAGGTACCGCGTGCTGATCGCGCGCTGCACGAGCTCGGCCCGGCGGATGTCGGTGCACGCCACGACCGTCGCCGCCGGTTGCTCCGCGGCGATCTCCGGGGCCAGGTTGGGGCCGGTCACGACGGCGATGCGGTCGGGCTCGACGCCGGCGGTGTCGACGATCACCTCGCTCATCCGCTTCAACGTGCCCAGCTCGATGCCTTTCATCAGGCTCACGAGTGTGGCGTCGGAGCCGATCGCCCCGGCCCAGGCGCCCAGGTTGTCGCGCAGCGTCTGCGATGGCACGGCGAGCACGACCAGGTCGGCGCCGTCGATCGCCTCGGCGGCGTCGCCGGTCGCGGTGACCGTCGGGGGCAGCCAGGTGTTGGGCAGGTAGTCCGGGTTCACGTGCCGCTCGCGGATCGCCTCGGCCACGTCGGGGCGGCGGGCCCAGACGGTGACCTCGGGCGTGCCCGCGTCGGCGAGCAGCTTCGCGAAGACCGTGCCCCACGAACCGGCCCCGAGCACGGCGGCGCGTCGAATGCTCATGTGCTCTCCGTATCACTCATGCGAGCGTCTTGCGCGGTGTCCACAACGGCGGCGGGGTCCCCCCGCGGATCTCCACGAGCATGTCGCGGAGGTGCAGCATGATGTGGTCGGTGATCTCGTTGAGCGTCTGGGCGCTCGGCTGCGCGTCGTCCCAGGCGGACAGGTCGATCGGGTCGCCCGCGACGATCGTCACGTCGGCGCGCGGCAGCAGCCGCAGTTTGCTGGTGCGTGGATCGTAGATCCGCTCGGGGCCCCACATGACGATCGGGACCATCGGCGCGCGCGTGTCCAGCCATAGGCGCGCGGCGCCGGTCTTGCCCCGCATCGGCCACAGGTCGGGCTCGCGGGTGGTGGTGCCCTCGGGGTAGATGACCACGGCCTCGCCGTCGCGGACGCCGGCCCGCGCGGACTCCAGGGCCTTCACCGCGTCGGTGGTGCCGCGGTGGACCGGGATCTGGTGGTTGGCCCGCAGCAGGTAGCCGAGGACCGGCACGCTGAACAGGCTCGCCTTGGCCAGGAACGACGGCCAGCGTCCGGCGTCGTAGATGTAGTGCGCGACGGCAAGGGGGTCGGCGTGGGAGATGTGGTTGACCACGATGATCACCCCGCCCTCGGCCGGGATGTGCTCCATGCCCGTCCAGGTGCGGCGGGTCAGCACCTGCATCGTGGGCTTCACGGTCGCGACGGCGAAACGCCGCCAAAATCCGAGCCTCCGGCGCGTCATCTCACCCTCCCCTCACGGTTCTGCTGCGAATCATGCCACTGCCGGGCGCCGTGGCGCCGTGTCAGGATGGGTCATGCTCAGCACCTGGGTGGCCGTGGTGCCGGTCAAGCCGCTCAGTGTGGCGAAGACGCGGCTGCGCGGCGCTGTCCCGCAGCCGTCGCACCCCGGGCTGGTGCTGGCCATGGCCCGTGACACGGTCGCGGCGGTGCTCGCCTGCCCGGCCGTGGCCAGGGTCGTCGCGGTCTGCGACGACCCGCTCGTGCGGGCGGCGCTGCTCGCCGCCGGCGCCACCTGCCTGCCCGACACCCCGGCCGATGGCCTCAACGCCGCCCTGACCTTCGGCGCGAGGGGCGCGGGCGGCGCTCCGGTGGTCGCGCTGACCGCCGACCTGCCGGCGATGCGCCCCGCAGACCTGGCCGTCGTCCTGGCCGAGGCGGCCCGCCTGGGCCGCCGGGTGTTCGTGCCGGACCTGGAGGGCAGCGGCACCGTGCTGCTCGCCGCCCCCGCCGGGGTGCCGCTCGACCCGCACTTCGGGCCCGGCTCCGCGGCGGCGCACCTGCGCTCCGGCGCGGCCCGGCTCGACGGCGACTGGCCGAGCCTGCGCCGCGACGTGGACACCGCCGCCGACCTGGACGCCGCCGCCGACCTCGGCCTCGGCGCGCACACCGGCGAGGTCCTGTGCACCCGCGCGTAACAGACATGACGCGGGGACGCAGTCACGCGAAACACGTCGGGACATCGACGCGCGGTAGCGTGGACTGATGCAGGGGACCGTGGCGACGTTCGACGAGGACACCCGCACCGGGACGGTGCTGCTCGACGACGGGGCACAACTGCAGTTCCCCGCCGCCGCGTTCGACGCGTCGGGGCTGCGACACCTCCGTCTGGGCCAGCGGGTCCGCATCGAACATGATCAGGACGGGACCGTCGTGAAGGTCACACTGCCGACGTTCCGGTAGCGGCCAAGCAGCGGGAAGTTCATGTTCAGACCGGCACAAACGGGCCATGATGATCCGGTGGACGAAACGCCTACCGGTCGCAGCCGCCCCCGCAACGCCGCACAACGCCCCGACCCGCAGAGCGCGCCTCCCAAGGCCGCCCCGCGCAAGGCGGCGCCGCGGCGGGCTGCTCCGGCAGCGGGTGCGACGCCACGTGTCCGGCGGGCGACGAAGGCCGCGGCACCAGCAACCGGTGAAGACACCCAGGCGAGCCAGGCCGAGCCCGAGGAGGTCACCATGAGCGAAGCGGTGACGGAGCAGACCCCACTGGTCCCCACCCAGAAGTCCCCCGCTGAGCCGCCGGCCGAGCCGTCCGCCGAGCACGACGCGCTGGTCGTGCCGAGTGAGAAGCCGCTGCCGGAGGACCGCTATCTCAACCGCGAGCTGTCCTGGCTCGACTTCAACGCCCGCGTGCTGACCCTGGCCGAGGACGCGGGCACGCCGCTGCTGGAGCGGGCGAAGTTCCTCGCCATCTTCGCCAGCAACCTCGACGAGTTCTACATGGTCCGTGTCGCCGGCCTGAAGCGGCGCCTGCAGACCGGCATCCCGGTGCGCCGCCCCGGAGTCCTGCCGCCGACGGAGCAGCTGGAGCAGATCGCGGAGCGCACCACCGCGCTGATGTCGCGCCAGTCGCGGGTGTTCGCCGAGGAGATCGCCCCGGCGATGGCCGAGGAGCACATCCACATCGTGCGCTGGAGCGAGCTCGACCCGGCCGAGCGGGAGCGGATGCGCACGTCGTTCCGGGAGCAGATCTTCCCGGTGCTGACCCCACTCGCGGTCGACCCGGCGCACCCGTTCCCCTACATCTCCGGCCTGTCGCTCAACCTGGCGGTCGTGGTCCGCGAGCGCGACGGCGGCCCGGAGCTGTTCGCCCGGATCAAGGTGCCCAACAACGTGCCGCGCTTCTACGCGCTGGACCGGGTCACCCGCGACGGCGTCCGCACGGTCCGGTTCCTGCCGGTCGAGGAGCTGATCGCGGCACACCTGGGGCAGCTGTTCTCCGGCATGCAGGTGCTGGAGCACCATCTGTTCCGGGTGACCCGCAACGCCGAGGTCGAGCTCGACGAGGACCGTGACGAGGACCTGCTGCAGGCCCTGGAGCGGGAGCTGGCCCGGCGCCGCTTCGGCCCGCCGGTGCGCCTGGAGGTCGCCGCCTCGATCTCCGACCACGTCCTGGAGCTGCTGGTCCGCGAGCTGGACATGGACTCCCACGACGTGCTGCGGGTGCCGGGGCTGCTGGACCTGACCGCCCTGTGGGAGATCTACAACGGCGTCGACCGCCCGGCGCTGAAGGACCCGCCGTTCGTGCCGGCGACCCACCCGCACTTCGCCGAGGGTGAGACCCCACGCAGCGTCTTCGCCCGCCTGCGCGACCACGACATCCTGGTGCACCACCCGTACCACTCCTTCTCCACCAGCGTGCAGCGCTTCGTCGAGCAGGCCGCCGCCGACCCCAACGTGCTGGCCATCAAGCTCACGCTCTACCGGACCAGCGGCGACTCCCCGATCGTGGACGCCCTGGTCGACGCGGCCGAGGCCGGCAAGCAGGTGGTCGTGCTGGTCGAGGTGAAGGCGCGGTTCGACGAGAAGGCCAACATCGGCTGGGCCAGGACCCTGGAGCGGGCCGGCTGCCATGTCGTCTACGGGCTCGTCGGGCTCAAGACCCACACGAAGACCGCGCTGGTCGTGCGGCAGGAGGGTAACCACATCCGGCGGTACTGCCACGTCGGCACCGGTAACTATCACCCGAAGACCGCCCGGCTGTATGAGGACTACGGCCTGCTGACCGCGGACCCGGAGGTCGGCGCGGATCTCACCGACCTGTTCAACGTGCTGACCGGGTACAGCCGCCAGACCTCCTACCGCAGGCTGCTGGTCGCTCCGCACGGGGTGCGGCGCGGCATCATCGACCGGATCGACCGGGAGATCACGCTCGGCGAGCGCGGCCTGATCCAGCTGAAGGTCAACTCGCTGGTCGACGAGGAGATCATCGACTCGCTCTACCGGGCCGGCCAGGCCGGGGTGAGCGTCGACCTGATCGTGCGCGGCATCTGCGCCCTGCGTCCCGGCGTGCCGGACCTGTCGGACAACATCCGGGTCCGCTCGGTGCTGGGCCGGTTCCTGGAGCACTCGCGGGTGTTCCGGTTCGGCCGCGACGCCGACGCCGAATACTGGATCGGCTCCGCCGACCTCATGCACCGCAACCTCGACCGGCGGGTCGAAGCACTCGTCAAGGTCACCGACCCGGCCGCGGCGGGCGAGCTCGACCGGATGCTGAAGCTGATGATGAGCGACGAGACCGGCGCGTTCGAGCTGGCCGGCGACGGCACCTGGCACCGCCGGCCGGGCAAGAACCCGCAGGAGGCGCTCCTGCGGCGGATGGTGGACCGGGCGGAGCCGAACACGTGAGATTTCTCGTCCAGGACGGCTTCACGCTGCCCGACCTCGCCGGGCCGGGCAGCGTCATCCCACTCGACGCGACCTTCCACGACACCCCGGACACCGCGCTCGCGCATGCCGGGGTGTCGCTGCGCCAGCACCACGACGGCACCTGGTCGCTGCTGCTGCCGGGGCGCGGGCGCGAGCTGCACCGCCCCGCCGCCGGCGCCGGGGTCGTCCCGCCGGACCTGCTCGACGCCGTGACCGCATTCGCCCGGGGCGACGATCTGGCCGCGGTGCGGACGGTCCGCGCGGCCGTCCACGTGCTTTCCGCGGCCGGTGGTGTACTGGCGGAGGTCCGCGTCCTGTCCGCGCGCGAGACTGGCCGACGTCCTCGCGCCGTCGAGGTGTCGCTGGTCGACGGTGCGCCCGGCGACCTCGCCCGCATCGCCGACGACCTGGTCGCCGCCGGTGCCGTGCCCGACCCGGCCGCGTCCGGGTCCGCCGGTGCTTCCGGCGGTGCCGATGCCGAGGGCAGCGCCGGCGCGGTGGTCGCCGGGGCGCTGCGGGCCGGGGTCGCGCGGATCCTGCGGCACGACGCCTTCGCGCGGCTGCGCGAGACGATGCCCAACGGCGACACCCCGGTGCACCAGATGCGGGTCGGCACCCGGCGGCTGCGCAGCGACCTGCAGACGTTCCAGGCGATGCTCGATCCCGCCTGGAGCCGGCCGCTGCGCACGGAGCTGGGCCGGCTGGCCGGCGCGCTCGGCGGCGCCAGGGACGTCGAGGTGCTGCGGGAGCGGCTGCACGTCACCGCCGCCGCCGATCCCCTGGTGCCGGTGGACGCGGACGCCGTGGGCCGCATCGACGCCGCGCTTGCCGGGCGGCAGGAGACGGCGCTGTCGGCCCTCGACGAGGCGCTGCGCTCCCCCCGCTACGTCCCGCTGCTCGACGCGCTGGTGCGGCCGCCGAGGCTGGCCGGCCGGCACGCGGCCCCGGCCGTCCGGGTGCTGCCGGGTCTGGTCCGCAAGCCGTGGCGCCAGCTCGTGGCCGGCGCGGAGGCGCTGACCCCGGGGCTGCCCGACGACGACTGGCACGAGGTGCGGAAGCTGGCCAAGCGCGCCCGGTACGCCGCCGACGCCGTCGCCTGGATCGTCGGTCCCGACGCAACCGTGCTGGCGAAGCGGATCGCGAAGGCGCAGAAGGTCCTCGGCGAGCACCAGGACGCCGCGACCGCCGCCGACACGTGGTTGTTCGTCGCGAGATTCCTCGACCGTGGCGACCACCGTCTCGCCGTGACCGCGGGCAGACTGTTCGAACGGGAGCGGGCGGCTGTCACCCGGGCACGGGCCGCGTTCCCGGCGGTGTGGGCCGCGGTCGTCGAGGAGAACACCACAGTATGGCTGAAGTGAACACGGTCGTCCGCGCGGCGGGCGGGGTGGTGTGGCGCCCGACCAGGGACGGCATCGAGATCGTGCTGGTGCACCGCCCGCGGTATGACGACTGGTCCCTGCCCAAGGGCAAGGTCGACCCCGGCGAGCACGAGCTGGCGGCGGCGGTGCGGGAGGTCCACGAGGAGACCCTCGTGCACGGTGTCCCGCAGACGCGGCTGCCCTCGATCCGGTACCTGACCGGCGCGCCGGGCGTGGAGAAGGTCGTCGAGTTCTGGTCGATGCGGGCCCTGGTATGGCAGGACCGGCCGGCCGACGACGAGATCGAGGAGGCCCGGTGGGTGCCGGTGACGCAGGCAGCGGCGCTGCTGAGCTACGCGCACGACCGGGGCGTGGTGAAGGCGTTCCTGGACCTGCCGCCGGTGACCGCGGTGGTGGCGCTGGTGCGGCACGCCCGCGCCGGCAAGCGCAAGGACTGGGCCGGCCCGGACGAGGCCCGGCCGCTGGACGCCACCGGCGCGCGTGACGCGGAGGCGCTCAGCGGCCTCCTGCGGCTGCTGCGGCCGGAGCGGGTGGTGTCGGCCACCCCCTTGCGGTGCCGGCAGACGGTGGAGCCGCTGGGGCTGCCGTACGACCTGGACAGCGCCTTCGACGAAGGACGGCCGCCCGCCGTCGCCGCGGACGCCCTGCGGGGCATGGCGGCGCGGGGTGGCACGAGCGTCGTGTGCAGCCAGGGCAAGCTGATGCCGCCGCTGCTGATCGCATTGACCGGTCGCACCAATGTGGACTTCCACACCCGCAAGGGCAGCGGGTGGATCCTCACCTTCAGCGGTGACCGGCTCCTCGGCTGGGATCCGCTGCACCCGCTTTCCGTTTAGGCAGACAGAAAGGGGCGGCGCCGCGATGACTCGCGGCGCCGCCCCTTTTCCGTTGCCTCACCGGCGTTGTGCCGCCGGCGTTGCCCTACCGGCTTTGCGGCCGGCTCACTTGGCGGTGGCGGCCTTCTTGGCGGGCGCCTTCTTGGCGGCGGCCGTCGTGGTGGACGCCGTGGTGGTCTTGCGCGCGGTCGTCGAGGCGGCGGCGCGCGTGGTCTTCGCGGCGGCCTTCTTGGCGGGGGCGGCCTTCGTCGCGGCGGCCTTGGCCGGAGCGGCCTTCGCCGTCGCCTTCGTGGCGGTCGCCTTCGTGGCGGCCTTGGCCGGAGCGGCCTTCGCCGTCGTGGCCTTGGCGGTGGTGGCCTTGGCCGTGGTCGCCTTGGCGGTGGTGGCCTTGGCCGTGGTGGCCTTGGCGGTCGTCGCCTTCGCGGCGGCGGTCTTGGTGGCGGCGGCGGCCTTCTTGGCCGGCGCGACCTTCGGCACCTTGCCGGCGGCGACCATCTCGCGGAAGCTGGCGCCGGCCCGGAACGCGGGCACCGACGTCTTCTTCACCTTGACGGCCTCACCGGTGCGCGGGTTGCGGGCGGTTCTCGCACCGCGGACGCGCTTCTCGAAGACACCGAAACCAGTGATGGCAACCTTGTCGCCCTTGGTCACGGCGGCCTGGATCTCGGCCAGCACCGCGTCCAGCGCCGCGTTTGCCGACTTCTTGTCGCCCAGGCGAGCGCTGAGCGCCTCGATGAGCTCGGCCTTGTTCACGTTGTTTCCTCCCGTACCAGAAATGAAGTCCCTGTGGGCAAGGTATCCCAACGCACACAGGATACAAACATATGACGGAAAAGAAATCGTTGTGGAGCAACGGATCCGACTGGAGGCCCATCGAGACGCCCAGCTAGTGCCTAGTGAACGACGGGTGTCCACTCCGGACGGCCTTGTTCGAAGGCCGTGATGGACTCCTCGTGGCGCAGTGTCAGGCCGATGTCGTCCAGGCCCTCCAGCAGGCGCCAACGGCTGAAATCGTCGATCGGGAAGGCCCATTCGCCGGCCCCCGCACGCAACTGGCGGTCCTGCAGATCGACCGTTACCGACAACTGCGGATCCGCTTCGATCGCGGCCCAGAGTTCCTCGACGACTTTCAGGTCCAACTCGATCGGCAGGAGCCCGGCCTTGAGCGCGTTTCCCCGGAAGATGTCGCCGAAACGCGGGGCGACGACGGCCTTGAAGCCGTAGTTCTGCAACGCCCACACGGCGTGCTCGCGCGACGATCCGGTGCCGAAGTCGGGTCCGGCCACGAGCACCGAGGCGCCCGCGTAGGCGGGATTGTTGAGCACGAATGCGGGATCCGAGCGCCATGCGTTGAACAGCCCGTCCTCGAACCCGGTGCGGGTGACGCGCTTGAGATACACGGCGGGGATGATCTGGTCGGTGTCCACGTTGGACCGGCGCAGCGGGACGGCCGTGCCCGTGTGGACGGTGAACTTCTCCATGTCAGATTCTGCCTGTCTTCGCTTCGGGCTTCGACTAGTTCAGGTCCGCGGGGGCCGCGAGGCGGCCGACGACGGCGGTGGCGGCGGCGACCTGCGGCGACACCAGGTGGGTGCGGCCGCCACGGCCCTGCCGGCCCTCGAAGTTGCGGTTGGACGTCGAGGCGGAGCGCTCGCCCGGCTTCAGCGTGTCCGGGTTCATGCCCAGGCACATCGAGCAGCCCGCGAAGCGCCACTCGGCGCCGGCCGCGGTGAAGACCTCGTTGAGCCCCTCCTCCTCGGCGGCGGCGCGGACCGACGCGGATCCGGGCACGACGAGCATGCGCACGGAGTCGGCGACCTTGCGCCCGCGCAGCACGTCGGCGGCGGCCCGCAGGTCCTCGAGCCGGCCGTTCGTGCACGAACCGAGGAAGACCACGTCGACCGCGACGTCGCGCAGCGGCGTGCCCGGCGTCAGCGCCATGTATTCCAGGGCCTTCTGCGCGGCGACCCGGTCCGCGTCCTCGGCGAAGTCGGCCGGGTCCGGCACGCTCGCGCCCAGCGGCGCGCCCTGGCCCGGGTTGGTGCCCCAGGTGACGAACGGCGTGAGGTGGGTGATGTCGAGGGTGACCTCGGTGTCGAACTTCGCGCCCTCGTCGGTGCGCAGGGAGGTCCAGTAGGCCTTCGCGCGGTCCCAGGCCTCGCCCTTCGGCGCGTACTCGCGGCCCTCGACATACGCGAACGTGGTCTCGTCCGGCGCGATCATGCCGGCCTTGGCGCCCCACTCGATCGACATGTTGGAGACCGTCATGCGGCCCTCCATCGACATCTTCTCGATCGCGGGTCCGCGGTATTCGACCACGTGGCCGCGGCCGCCGCCGGTGCCGACCTGGGTGATGAGCGCCAGCACCAGGTCCTTCGCCGTGACGCCCGGGGCGAGCTCGCCGACGACGTTGACCGCCATCGTCTTGAGGTGCGGCTGCGGCAGCGTCTGGGTCGCCAGGACGTGCTCGACCTCACTGGTGCCGATGCCGAACGCGAGCGCGCCGAACGCGCCGTGCGTGGAGGTGTGCGAGTCGCCGCACACGATCGTCATGCCCGGCTGGGTCAGTCCCAGCTGCGGTCCCATGACGTGGACGACGCCCTGCTGCGCGTCGCCGAGCGAGTGGCGGCGCACGCCGAACTCGTCGCAGTTGCGCCGCAGCGTCTCGATCTGGGTGCGCGACACCGGGTCGCTGATCGTCAGCAGGTTGTCGGTCGGCGTGTTGTGGTCCTCCGTCGCGATCGTCAGCTCGGGACGGCGCACCGGACGACCACTCAGCCGCAGCCCGTCGAACGCCTGCGGGCTGGTGACCTCGTGCACCAGGTGCAGGTCGATGTACAGCAGATCCGGCTCGCCGGCGGCGGCGCGCACGACGTGCGCGTCCCACACCTTCTCTGCGAGCGTCCGCGGTTGTTGTGCTTCTCCCACCATCTGGACATCCTAAAGTTTGGGAGGTATGTTTCGGTCTGTGGGACACAGTATGAGCGGTGTTGGCGTGCTCGACAAGGCGGTGGTCATTCTGGCCGCGTGTGTCGACGGCGCCAGCCTGGCCGAACTGGTGGACCGGACCAAGCTTCCCCGGGCAACGGCGCACCGGCTCGCACAGGCCCTGGAAATCCACCGCTTACTCGTTCGTGACGCGCAAGGGCGATGGCGGCCGGGCCCGCGTCTCGGCGAACTCGCCAACGCGGCACCCGACGTTCTGCTGACCGCGGCCGAGCCGATGCTCACCGCACTGCGCGACGCGACCGGCGAGAGCGCGCAGCTCTACCTCCGCCGCGCCGACGAGCGGCTCTGCGTGGCCGCCGCCGAGCGGGCCAGCGGCCTGCGCGACACGGTGCCGATCGGCTCGGTGCTGCCGATGACCGCCGGCTCCGCCGCGCAGGTGCTCCTCGCGTGGGAGCCGCCGGAGGCCGTCATGCCGCTCCTGCCCCGCTGCAAGTTCACCGGACGCACCCTCGCCGAGGTCCGTCGCCGCGGCTGGGCGCAGAGCGTCGCCGAGCGCGAGGCCGGCGTGGCCAGCGTCTCCGCCCCCATCCGCGACCGCACCGGCCGGGTCATCGCCGCCATCAGCGTCTCGGGCCCCATCGAGCGTCTCGGCCGGCGCCCCGGCGACCGCCACGCGATGGCCGTGGTGCGGGCTGGACAACGCCTCTCCGGCCTGTAGCGTGCGGCACATCGAGCCCGCTTGACTGGAGGGAACGCCAGTGCCTGAATCCACCCCAGCCGCTCCGGAACCGATTGACGACGGCATCTCCGAGGCACCCGAAACCCCCGTGGGTGAGGCGTCCGGCGTCGGCGAAGCCCCGTCGGGCGCACCCGACAAGCCGACGCACGGCCCCGGCTCGCCCAGCCCCGACGGCCCGCAGCGCCCCGCGCCGCCGACGCCCCCCACGGCACCGACCGTGCCGGCCGATCCGGCCCCGGCCGGCGGAAGGGGCGGCTGCATGAGCATGGTGCTCGGCGTGTTCATGCTGCTCGCCGTGCTGCTCGGCATCGCAACGCAGCTCTGACCCGGCGCGGGTGCCCTCCGGCGCGACCGGAGGGCACCGCGCAGGACGTCGTGACCCGTAGGATGCCGCCAGCATTCACGGGGAGGACCGTCAACCATGTCCGAAAGCACCCTGCCGCCAGACGGCACCGGCACGCCGGCACCGGCGCCGGAATTCGCACCAGAATTCGCACCAGAACCCGTCGCACTGTCCGTCGAGGCGGACCGGTTGGCGGACGCGGATCCGGCGGTGGAGGGGCCCGCCGCGGACGGTGACGTGATCGAGTCGCCGCCGCGGTCGCGCCGTCCGCTCGCCGCCGTACTGACCGCCGTGGCGGTGGTGCTGGCGGTCCTGCTCGGCGGCGGCGCGTTCGCCCTGGCCCGGATGTGGAACGGCCCGGTCGGCACGCTGCCGGAGGACCTCGTGCCCGGCTCGGTCGCCGCGTTCGCCCGCATCGACCTCTCCCCCGGCATCGGCCAGCGGGTCAAGGTGGAGGCCCTGCTGCGCAAGGCCGGCGGCAACGCCCCCACGTCGTTCGACCAGACGAAACGCGACATCTTCGCCGACCTCGGCGCGCCGATCGGCTACGACGACGTCGCCGCCTGGTTCGACGACCGGGCCGGCGTCGCCCTGTGGGCCGACCCGGACCGCGACGGCAATGCCGTCACCCTCGCCGTGCTGTCCTCGCGCGACGACAAGAAGGCCCGCACGGCGCTCGACGCGGCCCAGCGCAGGGCCGGCACCGACAGGATCGGCTTCGTCGCCGGCGACGGGCACGTCCTGCTCGCATTCGGCGGCGAGGACCTCCAGCAGGTCGCCACCGCGGCGGCCGCCGCCGCGAAGAAGGCCCCGCTGTCGAAGGAGCCCGCGTTCACCTCGGCGGTGGCGAAGCTGCCCGCCGGCCAGCCCGGCCTCACCTGGGCCGACCTGGCCCGCGCCACCGTGCTGCAGCAGGCGTTCATTGCCTCCGCGCTGGAGGACGAAGGCCTGGACGAGGAGGACCTCCCCGCCGATCCGGTCGCGCTGCCGCAGGTCAAGGGCACGCTGGTCGTCGGCGTGCAGGCCGCCGACGACGGCATCGAGGTCCGCGCCCGGGTGTCCGGCGCCGCGGGCCTGCCGCTGACCGGCGCCGCGACCGGCACGGACGCCCTCGCCCAGCTGGGTGCGCTCTCCGGCGACGCCACCGCGGCGGCGGTCGCGGCCGGCCCGCTCGGCGACCTGTCGATCCTCGGCGATCCCGGTTTCCTGCTGACCTCGGTCCTGTTCCCGATGGCGATGTTCGCCGGCGTCCCCGACGGCGCGCTCGACCCCGACATCCTCCCGCCGGGCGCCGACTTCGACAGCGTGGTCACGCTGCCGCCCGACGTGAACCTGAGCGATCCCGAGGCGGTGCGGAAGTACATTCAGGAGCACCCCGAGCTGTTCGGCGAGCACGGCGAAGGGTCCGTCACGATCATGGGCGGCCGCACCCCGACGGTGACTGCCGAGGGGATGCGCAAGGGCACCGACGCACTGGCGAAGGCCGTCACCACCGCGACGTCGGTGTCGGTGACCGTGTCCGGCTCGGCGCCGACGGACAACGCGCCCGGCGAACCGGTGCAGATCGACCTGCGGCTCGCCGACGCCGCGGCGGCCAAACGGGCGCAGGCCGACCTGTCCGAGCTGCTGAAGGTCAGCGGGACCACCTGCGAGGTCCGCGACGAGCACGTGATCCTGCGGACGAAGACGTACGTGGCCGGCACCAAGGGCACCCTCGCCGACAGCGCCCGCTTCCGGGCCGCGACCGCCGGCGGCGTCCCCGGTGCCACCGCGGCGTTCTACGTCGACGGCGAACGCAGCGGCGGCCCGGGCAAGGCCGTCGGCGGGACCGTCGGCCGCGACGGCGCCGACACCGTGGTGCTGGCCCGGATCCTGGTCGGCTGAGCCTCCCGGGACCCGGGTGACACCACCCGGGTCCCGGCCGGCGGGTGCTACAGGTCGACGACCTCGCGGCCCAGCGGCCAGAACGCGGCCGGGACGAGCTTGAAGTTGGCGATGCCGAACGGGATGCCGATGAGCGTGACGCACAGCGCGACGCCGGCGACGATGTGGCTCAGCGCCAGCCACCATCCGGCGAGCACGACCCAGATGACGTTGGCCACGCCCGTGGCCACGCCGGCGTCGGGCTTGGCCTGCACCGTGCGCCCGAACGGCCACAGTGAATAGACGGCGAGCCGCCACGACGCCACCGCGAACGGGATCGTGATGACCAGCACGAAACAGATCGCCGCGGCGACGGCGTAGCCCACGAACAACAGGAACCCGCCGCCGAAGATGAGCCACAGCACGTTCAGGATGAAGCGAATCATGCTTCGATCATGCGCCTGCCGCGCCACCCGTGAGCGTGCCGACCTCCTCGGCGCAGCCCCAGGCGAGGGTGATTCCGGCGCCGCCGTGGCCGTAGTCGTGCACCACGCGCGCGCCGCCGGGCAGCGCGACGGGGTCGAGCTCGACCCGGGCGCCGCCGTGCCGGGCGGGCCGCAGCCCGACGGCCTGCCACACCACGGGGGCGCCGGCCAGCTCGGGGACCAGCTCGACGCAGCGGGCGAGGATCGCCGCCGTGGTGGCCGGGTCGACGGTCGTGTCCCAGTCGCCGGGCTGGAACGTGCCGCCGAGGACCACGTCGCGGCTGCGGGGGTGGACGTACGTCATCCCCGCGGGGTGGTCCTCGTCACGCACCGAGGTGACGAGCCCGGGGTTGGCGACGCCGACGACCTGACCGCGCGCGGGATGCACGGCCGGGTCGCCCGCGAGGTCCCGCGCCGCCAGGCCGCTCGCGTTGACCACGACGTCCGCGCCGCCGGCCACCAGCGGCGCGTCGGCCAGCCGGGCGAGCCGGTGCCGTACCAGTCGCCCGCCGGCCGTCTCGAACCGGTCCAGCAGCCACGGCAGGTACACCTCCATCTCCACCGAAGGCACGGTGAACCGCCACTCGTCCGGCCCCGCGGCGAAGTCCGGGACCGCGGCCGCCCACCACGGCGTGGCGTGCGTCCCCCGCAGGATCATCCGGGTCGGCCGCGGGACCACCCCCGGCACGCCCGCGGCTGCCTGCGCCATCAGCTCGTCGTAGGTGCGGTGCGCCCAGCCCAGGACGCGGGGGTCGGCGGCGGTGCGGGTGGGGTACCAGACGGCGGCGGCGAGCCGGGAGACGGTGCCGGCCGGCTCGTCGGCGGTCACGACCGTCACCGCGTGCCCCTGCTCCTGCAGCCGCACGGCGCAGGTGAGGCCGCTGATCCCCGCGCCGACGACGGTCACGTTCGCGCTCATACGGCCCACGCAACCAGGCCGGGCAGGTGCCGTCAAAGACCGGTTGGCCGCGTCATGATAAGCCTGACTTATGGAACTGCGGCGGCTGCGGTACTTCATGGTCCTCGCCGAGGAGCTGCACTTCACGAGGGCGGCGGCCCGGCTGCGGATCGCCCAGCCGGCGCTCAGCCAGCAGGTGAAGGCGCTCGAACGGGAGGTCGGCGCGCGGCTCGTCGAGCGGGCGCGGGGCGGCTGCGTCCTCACCCCGGTCGGGGCGGTCGTCGCGGCGGAGGCGGCGGCGCTGCTGGCCCAGGCTGCCGGCGCCGAGCAGCGGATCGCGGCCGCGGTGCTCGGGCAGGGCGGCCGGCTGCGGCTGGCGTACACGCGCTCGGCCCGCGGCGGCAGGGTCGACGACCTCGTCGAGCGGTTCCGCGCCGCACACCCGCTGGTGGACGTGGTACCGGAGACCGGCTGGACCGCACCCAACGTGGCCGGGCTGCTCGCCGGGCGCTACGACGCGGCGTTCGTGCGGCCCCCGGTCGACGACGACGGGATCCGGTGGCTGCTGGTCGACACCGAGGAGCTGCTGCTCGCGCTGCCCGCCGGGCATCGGCTGGCAGCCCGCCGGCGGGTGCCCCGGGAACTGCTCAGGGGCGAGCCGGCGGTGATGTGGCCGCGGGGCAACGGCCCCGGCATGTTCGACCGGATCGTGGCGCAGGTCTGGCCCGCCGGCGGCTTCGAACTCGTCCGGCACGAGCCCGACGACGAGCAGCTGCTGCGCGCGGTGGCCGCCGGCGGCGTGGTCGCGGCGGTGCCGGAGGGCCGGGCGAGGGCGCTGCGGATGCCGGGCGTGGTGCTGCGCCGGTTCACCGGAGTGCCGCCCACGGTCGACATCGGGCTCGCCTGGTCGGCCCGGACCACGAACCCCGTGGTGCGCAGCCTGCTGGCACTGGTCCCGCCGCTTATGCCTTAAGGCGGGCTGGACCTTACCTTAAGTGAGAGCGCTCTATCGACCGAGTTCCATAAAGGTTATTTACTGTTAACAATCCTTCCTTTACATTGGCGGCATCACCCCCACTGCACGAAGGGAGCGATCGATGCGAAGAACGATCGCGCTGGTTCCGCTGGCGCTCGCCGCCATCGCAACATCACTACTCGTCTCCGCCCAACCGGCCGCAGCGCACGGGTACATCTCCTCACCAGCCAGCCGCCAGGCGATGTGCGCCCAGGGGCGCGTCGCCAACTGCGGCGAGATCGTCTACGAGCCGCAGAGCGTCGAAGGTCCCAAGGGCCTGATGAGCTGCAGCGGCGGCAACAGCCGGTTCGCGCAGCTCGACGACCCGAACAAGGGTTGGCCGGCGACCGCCGTCGGCAACTCCGTCACGTTCAACTGGGTGCTCACCGCCCGGCACAGCACCAGCACGTGGGAGTACTTCGTCGGCGGCACCCGCATCGGCGTCATCGACGACGGCGGCCGCCAGCCCGGCGCCACGGTCTCCCACACGGTGAGCCTCGGCGGCCGCACCGGCCGGATCCTGGTCCTCGCCCGGTGGAACATCGCCGACACGGGCAACGCGTTCTACTCCTGCGTCGACCTGCAGGTCGGAGGCGGCGGCGGCAACCCGACGCCGACGCCCACGCAGCCCACCCCGACGCCGACCACCAACCCCACACCGACCCCGACGCCCACCGCCACCACGCCTCCGGCCGGCGGCACGTGGAAGGCGGGCACCGCGTACAAGGTCGGCGACCGCGTCACCTACGGCGGCGTCACCTACCAGTGCCGCCAGGCACACACCGCCATCGCCGGTTGGGAACCGCCCAACGTCCCGGCGCTCTGGCTGCGGGTCTAGTTCGTCTTCGAGGGTGCCCGGCGCGACCGGGCACCCTCGTGCAACGTCGTGCACTCTCGTGCAGCGTCGTGCACCGTCGTCGTTCACGGAGGAGTTCGGGTGCGGTTCCAGCTAGTACTCGTCGCGGCGTTGCTCCTCGCCGGCTGCGCCGCCGCCCCGGCGCAGCCGGTCCCGGCACCCGCCGCCACGGGCAAGCTCTACAATGACACCGACGTCATGTTCGCCCAGATGATGGTCGCCCACCACGCCCAGGCCCTCGAAATGGTCCGCCTGGCGGCCACGAAGTCCGTCCGCGAGGACGTGCGCACCCTCGCCGCCGCCATCGACGTCACCGAGGCCGACGAGACCAAGACCATGCAGGTCTGGCTGCAAACCTGGGGCCAGCCCCCCACCGCCGCCGCAGACGCCCACACCGGCCACGGCGGCGCCCACGGCACGAACGCCGACGACATCGCCGCCCTGGCCACCTACGACGGCCCCCAGTTCGAGCAACGCTTCCTCAACATGCTCGTCGCCCACCAGCACAACGCCGTCGAGATCGCCCGCCTGGAAACCAGCTCCGGCGTCAACCCCGGCGCCCTGGACCTCGCCAAGCGCATCACCGACTCCCGCACCGCCGAAATCCAACAAATGCTCCGCTACCTAGAAACCCCCTGACCACCCCCGCGACCACATCGCACTGGGGCCACAGGCCTCCACCAGCCACAGCCGACCTCCGCCCGCACAGGCACGACACCTCGCCCCAGCGTGGCAAACAGCCAACCGCCGATCTCGCCCCAGTGGTGCAGGCATGGGCAGGGCAGGCACGGACGGCACACGGGCCGGGGCGGGCGCGAGGCGGGCGCGGGCGCAGCGCGGGCGCGGGCGCAGCGCGGGCGCAGCGCGGGCGCAGGCTCAGGGCGGGCGCAGGCCGAGGCGGGCGTGGGCGGGCACGCACGCGGCGCTGCACGCATGGACTGACGACCGACGCAAAGCAAGCGGGCGGCCAGCGGGGTGGGGTGGGTGTGGTGGGTGCGGAACATGCAGACGCCAAGCGACGCAGAGGCCCCGCGCCAGCGAAGAGCCGCAAGCGAAGCGAGCGTGCGACCGCGAAGCGGAGCATGGGGGGTGCGGGGTGGGAACCCCCCGCTGGGGAGCGCGGCGAAGCCGTGCGCGGGGATGCGGAAGTCCACCAACGGGAATAGGTCCACCCTGTGAACAGGGTGGACCTATTGGACTGTAGCCCCGATGGGATTCGAACCCACGCTACCGCCTTGAGAGGGCGGCGTCCTGGGCCGCTAGACGACGGGGCCCCAGGTCTTGCTCGGTGGTGCGGTGGAACAATACAGCACCGCGATCTTGCTGCGGTGCTGGGGTACCAGGACTCGAACCTAGACTAACTGAACCAGAATCAGTTGGGCTGCCAATTACCCCATACCCCATTGGCGCTGTGAGCGCCGGTTGGAAACTTTACCGGAGCGAACGCACCAGGCCAAATCGGTTGTCGCAAACACGCCTATTCCAAGGTCAGGACCCTGTTGCTGAGCGCGCCGATGCCCTCGATCGAGACGGTGACCTCGTCGCCGGCCACGATCCGGGAGACGCCGGCGGGGGTGCCGGTGAGGATCACGTCGCCCGGGAGGAGGGTCATGACGTGTGAGACGTAGGACACGAGGGTGGGGACGTCGAAGATCATGTCCTTGGTGCGGCCGAGCTGGCGGACCTCGTCGTTGACCTCGCAGCGGACCTCGACGTCGCTGACGTCCAGGCCGGTGACGATCCAGGGGCCGATGGGGCAGAACGAGTCGAAGCCCTTGCCCCGGGTGAACTGGACGTCCTTGCGCTGCAGGTCGCGGGCGGTGACGTCGTTGGCGGCGGTGTAGCCGAAGATGGCCGCGGCGGCGCCGGCCCGGTCGACGCGGCGGGCACCGGTGACGCCGATCACGACGGCGAGCTCGGCCTCGTGCTCGACCTGCTGTGACTGCGGCGGGATCCGGATCGCGTCGTTGGGGCCGATGATCGACGTGGACGGCTTGAGGAAGAGCAGCGGCTCCTTCGGCACCTCGTTGCCGAGCTCCGCGGCGTGGTCGGCGTAATTGCGCCCGACGCACACCACCTTGCTGGGCAGCATCGGGGAGAGCAGCCGCACGTCGGCGACCGCCCAGCGCTGGCCGGTGAAGCGCAGCTCTCCGAACGGGTGACCGTCGATCTCGGCGACGGTGAGTCCGGTGAGTCCGGCCGAGGGCTCGCCCTCGACGACTCCGAACGACATGCCACTGCTGTGGGCGAAACGAGCGATACGCACGCCGTGGAATCTACTCCGCCGTCAGGTGCCGCTCCACGAACGCGTTGCCGAACTTGCGGTCCGGGTCGAGCCGGTCGCGCAGCGCGAGGAAGTCACCGAGCCGCTCCGGGCGGGGCGCGTGGTGGAACACCTTGCCCCAGTGCGGCCGCGGTGCCAGGTGCGCCAGCGCGTCTTCGAGCGCGGCGACGACCGGCGCGACCCTGGCACCGTCGCGGATCCAGGTGAAGTGCAGCGCAACGCTGTCGCGCCGGTGGTGTGGGCTCAGCCACAGCTCGTCGGCGGCCACGACCCTGATCTCGGAGATCTGCAGGACGGGCGTGACGAGGTGCCGCAGCCGCTCGATCGCGGCGAACGCCTCGACCGCGTCCCCGCGCGCCACGAAGAACTCGGTCTGCAGCTCCTCGCCGCTGCTGGGCGTGAACTCCAGCTTGAAGTGCGGCAGCCGGCGGTGCCACGGCCCGGGCACGCCGCCCTGCTCGGTGCAGCTTTCCGGGGACATCGCGGCGATCGGGTGCATCGTCCGAACGGCGGGCGTCGCCCCGAAGCCGTCCGGCTCCTCGCCGTCGGCGAGCTTGAGCCACAGCTGGTTGACCGTGTCGCCCGACCAGTCGGTGAAGAGGCTGACGGAATAGCCGGCGGTCGCGATCTCCTCCCAGCGCGCGTCCAGGACCGTCCGCGGCAGGTGCTCGAAGACGAACTGGCGGATGGTGAACGCCGGGCGCACGTCCAACGTCACGCCCACCACGACCCCGAGGGCGCCCAGCGACACCACGGCACCCGCGAAGTCCGCGTCACCCCGGGCCAGCCGCACCAGCTCCCCGCCGGCGGTGACCAGCTCGATCCCCGCCACGGCGGTGGCAAGGTTGCCCAGAGCCGCGCCGGATCCATGTGTGCCGGTGGCGACCGCCCCCGCGATCGAGATGTGCGGCAGGGACCCGAGGTTGTGCAGCGCAAAGCCTTCGGCGTCCAGGAACGCGGCGAGCTCCCCATAGCGGATCCCGCCGGCCACGGTGACGGTCCCCGCCGCCGCGTCGATCCGCGGCCGCGGCGGCAATCCGGCCACGCTGACGAGGTCGGCGGGCGTGTCGGCGATCTCGTTGAACGAGTGCCCGGACCCGAGGACCCGCACCCGCTCCGCGCCGGCTACCACGTCCCGCACCTGGTCCACCGTGGACGGTCGGTGCACCCGGGCCGCGCCGAACGCGATGTTTCCCGCCCAGTTGGTGAGGGTCATGCGGCCGAGTCTATTCGCGCCGCATCGTTCGCGGCCCCGCGCCGCCGGCAGTATCACCGAACGCATCCGTTCGGCTACTGGCCCGCCGGGCGGCATCCGAGCAGACTTCCCCGGGTGACGTATCCGCAGCTCAATCAGGCCAACTCGCGCTCGGGTCGCGGCTGGTTCTTCGTACTCGGCGCCGCCGTCCTCGGCGTCTTCGTGTTCTGCGGAATCGTCGTCGCCGCCGCGGGTGGTAAGGACCCGAACGAAACCCGGGACGTGGCGCGGACCGGCGCGCTGGCGATGCCGCAGTCCACCGCGGCCCCCACGCCTGTCACGGCCACCACCGGCACGACCGAGCCGGCCACCGCGGCGCCGACGACGACCACGCCGCCGGCACCGGCCGCCACGACAACAGCACCGGCCGTAAAAGCACCGACGACGAAAGCACCGACCAAGCCACCGACGAAGCAGCCGACCACCAAGCCTCCGGCGGGAAACTGCAACCCGAACTACTCCCCGTGTGTGCCGAACGACCCGGTGGACGTGGACTGCAAGGGTGGCAGCGGCAACGGGCCGTCATACGTGCAGGGGCCGGTCCGGGTCATCGGCAGCGACGTCTACAAGCTCGACACCGACCACGACGGCATCGGCTGCGAGTAGCAGCGTCCGGGCCCGTCAGGCGTCCCTGGTCCGGAAGAGGTACCCGGCCACGACCAGCAGGAGGACCGTCCAGCCGCTGAAGACCGCCAGGCCCTGCCACTGGGTCAGGAGCGTGTCCGGCGGCAGCGACGGCTTGAAGATGAGCTGGCCGGCGTTGGTGGGCATCCAGGCGTGGACGTGGTCGCCCCAGCTGCCGGGCAGCAGGATCGTCAGGTTCGACACGATCAGGATCAGGCCGAGGACGCCGGTGATGGCGCCCGCGGTGTGCCGGACGATCGCGCCGAAGGCCAGCGAGAACAGGCCGAGGACGGTCAGGAACAGGCCCGCGCCGAACACCGAGCGGGCGATGCCGGGGTCGCCGAGCTCGACCTGGATGTGATCGGACATGACCCAGCGACCGGCGAAGAACGCGGCGAAGCTCAGCAGCTCCCCCACCGCGAACATCAGCGCCGCGAACACCACGACCTTCGCGCCCAGCACCTGCAGCCGCCGCGGCTGCGCCTGCAGCGTGGAGCGGATCATGCCGGTCGTGTACTCGGCGGAGACCACCATGACACCGAGCACCGCGACGATGAGCTGCGAGATGAAGACCGGCTGGTCGATGATGATCTGCAGCGGCTCGGCCGCCATGACCGCCTGGTCCTCCGGTGAGAACGTGCCCCACTGGCGCATGATGACCCAGGCGATGAACGACATCAGGCCGACCGAGATCGCCGCCATCGCCGCCAGGGACCAGGTCGTGGAGCGCACGGTCCGCAGCTTGGTCCACTCCGAGCGCAGCAGGCCGTCGAAGCCGGCCCGGCGGGTGGCCGGACGTCCGGCCGTGAGCGTGGTCATCGGTTCTCCAAAGTGCCGTGGTATTCGACGCTGTCCTTGGTGAGCTCCATGAACGCCTGCTCCAGCGACGCCTGCAATGGCGCCAGCTCGTGCAACCGCAGCCCGTTGTCGTACGCGAGGTCCCCGACGCGACGCATCGGCAGCTCCGTCACCAGCAGCGCCCCGTCCGCATCGGTGGTCACGGTGCCGCCTGATGCCCGTACCAACGCTGCCAACGCATCGGCATCGGGTGTGCGGACCCGGGTCGCCAGCACCGAGTTGCCCTCGATGAACTCCTTGACCGTGCAGTCCGCGATCATCCGTCCCCGCCCGATGACCAGCAGGTGATCCGCGGTGTGCTCCATCTCCGACATGAGGTGGCTCGACACGAACACCGTGCGCCCCTCAGCGGCGAGGGACTTCATCAGGTTGCGGATCCACAGGATGCCCTCGGGGTCGAGGCCGTTGACCGGCTCGTCGAACATGAGGATCTTCGGGTCGCCGAGCAGGGCGGTGGCGATGCCGAGCCGCTGCCCCATGCCGAGCGAGAACCCCTTCGACCGCTTCCGCGCGACCGCCGACAGCCCGACCGTGTCGAGCACCTCGTCGACCCGCCGCCGCGGCAGGTTGTTGGTCTGTGCGAGGCACAGCAGGTGGTGGTACGCGCTGCGCCCGCCGTGGATCGCCTTCGCGTCCAGCAGCGCCCCGACCTCGAGCATCGGGTTGTCCAGCCGCGCGAACGGCCGCCCGTTGACCGTGACCCCCCCGCTGGTGGGCGCGTCGAGCCCCAGGATCATCCGCATCGTGGTGGACTTCCCGGCCCCGTTCGGCCCCAGGAATCCCGTCACCTGCCCCGGCCGCACCGTGAACGACAACTTGTCCACGGCGACGCGGTCGCCGTACCGCTTGGTGAGGCCGACAGCCTCGATCATGGTTCCTCCCGCTCAGACACCGACTCGCGCAAAGCGCGGCGTTGAGCGGCAAGCTATCCAAACCTTGCTGTGGCGACCCTAAGAAGACCTGAGCCGCCGCACAGGATCGATGCTCAGCCGATGACGTTGACGGCGCGGGCTACGACGAGCAGGACGGTGATGAGGGAGATGACGGACTCGGCGAGCATGCCGGCCTTGGCCCAGATGGACATCGGCAGGGTGTCGGTGGGGCTGAAGGCGGTGGCGTTGGTGAACGCCAGGTAGAAGTAGTCGAAGAACGTCGGCTCCCAGTCGCGCGGGGCGAGGTCCCCGGCGGTCATCTGGGTGAAGAGGAAGTCGGGGTGGGGGCTTCGCCCGTCGGCGCGGGCCGCCGGGCCGCCGCGGTCGCCTTCCCAGAACCACAGGGCGAACACGATGACGTTGGTCAGCCAGATCGCGGCGCCCCACAGCAGCAGGTGCGCGGGCGCGATGTCGCCGTGGCCGAAGAGGGCCTGCACCAGCAGGGCGGCGGACCAGGCGGTCGCGACGCCGAGGACCGCGGCCAGGCCGATGCTCAGCGGGCGCAGGATCCGGGTCTCGCGGTTGATCCGCAGCGGGTTGACCGCGACCACGCTGATCAGCAGGGCCGCCTCCAGGCCGGGCAGCAGCCAGCGCGGACGGGGGGCGAGGTCGGCGGGCAGCAGCAGGTGAATGCCGACGGCGACGGCGATCGCCAGGGCGGCGGGCCAGCGCTGCTCGGCCTCGGTGCGGCGCAGCCAGCCGGGCAGCTGCGGCGGTGCCGGCTGGTTGTCACTCACAACCGTTAACGCTAACCCTTCGCGCCCGTGATGTCGTAACGTCCGAGCACATGGCACAGCACCAGCTGCACGAGCGCGTCACGTGTGTCGCGAGCCCCGCGACGTGGCTCTCCGGGCCGGACGGGCGGCTCGGCGGCGACGCGGACGGGCTCTACGTCGAGGACCGGCGGGCCGTGGCGCGCCTGGAGGTCACGGTCGACGGCGCGACGCTGACGGCGCTGGACGTGCAGCGCACCGGTGCCGCGTCGGCGGTGTTCGCGGGGGTACGGGACAGCCTCACCGTCACCCGCAGCCGCCTCGCGGAGCCCCTGGGCGGCACCGAGACCGTCACGCTGGCCAACGAGGCCGGTGAGCGGCGCAGCGTGGTGCTCGCGGTGGATGTGGCGACGGACTTCGCCACCACCGGCGCGGTCCGCGACGACCTGACAGCGTCCATAGTGGACTTCCGCGCCGAGGAGGACGGCGCCTGGTGGGCGCGGTCCGCGGACGGCATGGCGGTGCGGCTCGACACCACCCCGGCGCCCGAGGGGGCGCTGCGCTGGGCGGTCACGCTCGAGGCCGGCGAGGCGTGGAGCGTCGAGCTGCGCTTCACCCGTACCGACATCCCGCCGATCCAACGCGCGAAACGATTCAGCACACTGCGGGTCGCGGCCGCCGACCCGCGGCTCGACGCGCTGGTGCGCACCGGCGTCCAGGACCTCGACGCGTTGCGCCGCACCGACGGCGCCGACGTCTACTACAGCGCCGGCAGTCCCTGGTACCTCACGCTGTTCGGCCGCGACGCGCTGTGGGCCGCGCGGCTCGGCCTGCCGCTCGGGGTCGAGGTCGCCGCCGGCACGTTGCGGGCGCTCGCCGCGCGGCAGGGCACCGCGTACGACGGCGACACCGAGGAGGAGCCCGGCCGGATCCTGCACGAGGTCCGGCCTCCCGACGCCGTGCACCGCCTGCCGCCGGTCTACTACGGCACGGTCGACGCGACCGCCCTGTTCGTCTGCACCCTGGCCGACGCGCACCGCTGGGGCATGCGGCCCGACGCCGTCGAGGCGCTGCTGCCGAACGTGGAGGCGGCGCTGGCGTGGCTGGCGGGGCACGAGGGGTTCGTCGCCTACCGGTCCACCGGCAAGGGGCTGACCAACCAGGGCTGGAAGGACTCCGGCGACGGCATCCAGTTCGCCGACGGGCGCGTCGCCACCGGGACCTTGGCGTTGTGTGAGGTCCAGGGGTACGCCTACCAGGCGGCGCTGCACGGTGCCGACCTGCTGGACGCGTTCGGCCGGCCCGGCGGGCAGCGGTGGCGCGCCTGGGCGGCGGAGCTCGCCGAGAGGTTCCGGGAGGCGTTCTGGTGCCCCGGCGGGTATCCCGCGGTCGCGGTGACCGGCGACGGGGAACAGGTCGACGCCGTGGCGTCCAACATGGGTCACCTGCTCGGCACCGGGCTGCTGTCCGAGGACGAAAGCGCTGTGGTGGCGGATCACCTGGCGTCGCTGCGGTCGCCGTTCGGGCTGAGAACCCTCGCCACGGACTCGGCCGGCTACGACCCCGGTTCGTATCACGCCGGCTCTGTCTGGCCGCACGACACCGCGATCGCGCTGCTCGGCCTGGCCCGCGACGGGCACCGGCAGGAGGCGGCGGCGCTCGTCGGCGCGCTGCTGTCGGCCGCGGAACGCTTCGACTACCGGCTGCCGGAGCTGTACGGCGGCGACGACGGCGCGACGCCCTACCCGCCGGCGTGCCGCCCGCAGGCGTGGGCGGCCGCGGTGGGCCCGGCGGTGCTCACCGCGCTGCTGGGCCTGGACGTGGACGTGCCCGCCGGGCGGATCACGTTCGACCCGCTGCGGCCGTCGCCGGTCGGCGCGTTCCGGGTGCGCGGGCTGAAGGTCGCCGGCGGCGAGCTGGACGTCACCGTCGACGCGGCCGGCGCCGTCACGGTCCACAATGGACCCATCGGGATCTCGTTCCTCCTCGCGGACGGCAGCCCCGCGAGGATCGGCCGGCCTACTTCGGCGGCGTCAGCCGGATGATGGAGCCGCCGAAGTCGTCGCTGACGAGGATCGAGCCGTCGGCGTCCAGCGCCGCGTCGACCGGCCGCAGCCACGGCTTGGCGGCCTTCAGGTCGACCAGCCCGGACAGCAGGTCGACCGGGTCGCCCGGGCCGTTTGCCGTCCACGGCACGAAGACCACCTTGTAGCCGACCGGCTTGGTGCTGTTCCACGAGCCGTGCATGGGAATGACGGCGCCGCCGAGCGCCGGGGAGAACGTCAGCCCCAGCGGCGCGGTGTGCGCCGGCAGCCCGAGGTCGATCGGGTCGGCCTTGGCGCAGTCGGCCTTCTGCCCGTCGCGGTTGAGCTCGTAGTCGCGGTGGAAGCCGAGGTTGTGGGTGCCGTTGTCGCTGTTGGGGTTGCAGAACGGCCAGCCGTAGAACCCGCCGTCGCGCACCTTGATGAGCTCCTCCGCCGGATACTGGTCGACGAACTGGCTCATCCGCTTGCCCTTGTCGGACTTGCCGTCGCCGTCGACGTCGCGGTCGTCGGGGACGAGGGTGTTGTCGCGGTTGTTGACCACGACCCACAGTTCGTCGGTGCCGGGGCGGAACGCGAGCCCTTCCGCGTTGCGGATGCCGGTGGCCAGCAGGTGCCGGCCGGCGTTCTTCCCGGCGGCGGCATAGGTGTAGATCGCCGCGCGCCGCGGGTCGCTGACGGTGTCCTCGACGCACGCGTTGCAGGTCGAGGCGATCGACACATACAGCAGCTCGCCCTTGACCGCGATGTTCTTCAGCACGTGCGCGTAGTTGCCGCGCAGCTCCGGGGTGCTGGTGTCCGGCAGCCCGTCGACGACGACCTGCCCGTCGTGTGCCTTGAGGTCCCCGGCCTTGTACGGGTACCGCACGACCTTGTCGGCCTCCGCCATGAACAGCCAGGTGGCCCCGGCGATCTCGGCGAACACCAGGTCGTGCGGGCGGTTGAGCCCGGAGGCGAAGTCGGTCGCCTTCCCGCCCCGCACGATGCGCACCTTGCCCTGGCTCGGCTGCGACACCAGCAGGTCGCCGCTCGGCGTGAACGTCATGAAGCGGGCCTTGTCCACCCGCGCGTACACCGCCGCGGTCCACCCCGCCGGCAGCGTCACGCTCCGCGCCACGTCGAACGGCGCTGCGTTCATCCCGGCACCGACGGTGACCTTCACGCTCGCGGGCTTGCCGAGCACCAGCGCCGTCGCGGGCTGCGAGCCCGAGCCTGCGGCGCCGCTGCCGGACACCGCCGGGCGGGCCTCTTCGCCGGCCTCACCACCACCGCAACCGGTGAGGGCGAGCGAGCAGGCGGTGGCGGCTGCGAGCAGAGCACCGAGCTTGCGCATGCGTGTGACGGTACAACTTAAACTTGGCGGATGCTCACAGACCAGGCATCGTGGCAGGCCCGCCGGGCCGCGCACGAGGCACGGGTCGACGGGTGGATCGGGCCGCACCTGGAGCGCCGCCGCCGCGGCGAGAAGCACCCGGTGCTGGACTTCCTGTTCACCTACTACTCGTTCCGCCCCGCGCAGCTGCGGCAGTGGCGCCCGGGTGGCGAGCCGCACCGGCGCCCGGAGACCGTGACCTGGGTCCGGGACCTCCTCGCCGCGACCGCGGCCCGCCAGCCGCACCTGGGCTGCTTCGGCCTGCACGAGTGGGCGATGGTCTACCGGCAGACCCAGGAGGAGCTGCGGCACAACGCGTGGCCGCTGCGCCTCGGATCCGACGGCACCGACGCGGTCGTCGCGGCGAGCCGCATCCGGTGCAGCCATTTCGACGCGTTCCGCTTCTACACCGCGCCGGCCCGGTCGCTGAACCTGCTGCAGCCGACCCGGGAGACCCAGGCCGCCAACGAGCAGCCCGGCTGCCTGCACGCCAACATGGATCTCTACAAGTGGTCCTACAAGCTGAGCCCGCTCACCCCGAGCGAGCTGATCGCCGACTGCTTCGAGCTGGCCGTCGCCATCCGTACCCTCGACATGCAGGCCAGCCCGTATGATCTGGCCGCGCTGGGCTACCCGCCGGTGCCGATCGAGACGCCGGACGGGCGCGCGGAGTACACCCGCCGCCAACGGGACCTGTCGGACCGTGCCGCACCGCTGCGCGCCGCCCTCATCGCCGTCTGCGACAGCGCTCAGGTCAGCCAGGTGTAGACGTTCCAGCCGATGCCCGCCACGGCGGCCAGGGCGAGGGCGCCGAGGTAGGTCAGCACCAGGCGGGTGTCGCGCAGGACGCACTTGGAGCGGGTCAGGCCCTGGCGGCGGGCCCTGACGTAGCCGGCGAAGCCGAGCACGGCGAAGCCCAGCAGCGCCACCGGTCCCAGCAGCCACGCGAGGGCGGCGATCGTGGCGTACACGCACAGGCGCAGCGGGTCGTAGGGCTGCGGGGTGGCGGTCATAGCGCTCTGGGCAGGCGCTGAGCGGACAGCGCCGGCCAGGCCTGCACGGCGCAGAACGGGGCGCACTGGTGCTTCGGGTCGCCGTCGCGGGTGTCGACGGTGGCCACGTGCACGCAGCACTGCAGGAGCCGCTCCTCGATCATCGTGGCCATGTCCATGAACGGCTTGACCGTGATGCGTTTGACGCGTTCGCCGAGCATCTTGCGCAGCCGGTTGCGGCCGCCGGGCAGCGACGAGGAGACCAGCGTCGTCAGGGTCGAGATGCCCAGGTCGCAGTTCTCGCAGATGTCGCGCCACAGCGCGCCGACGTCGGGGTGGGACAGCGACGACTGCTCCGACAGCAGGCCGAGCAGCGAGTCCTTCACCGCGGTGCGCAGCGCGGCGGGCAGCTGCACGTCGGCGATGCGGTTGGCGACCAGGTCGGGCTCCAGGTCCAGGAACGTCAGCAGCCGGTCGTGGCCGATGAGCTTCGTCATCGACTGCCACTGCCCGGCGTCGTCGCGCAGCAGGTACCCCACGGAGCAGCAGTGCGGGTGCGAGCACGGCAGCGCGGTCAGGTCCCGCCAGGTGACCTGGTCGGCGGTCTGCGGGCCGAGCCGGGCCAGGACGCCGGTGTGGGTGAGCCGGTTCTGCGGGTCGATCGCTCCCGAACGACCGGACCCGAACTGCGGCTGCAGCGACACGCCGCCGACGTACGGGGTGTCCAGGGCCCGCTTCACGACGGCGCCGATCTCGTCGTCGTTGACGCCCAGCGCGCAGGTCATGGTGAGGGTGGTGAAGATGCCCCGGGAGGAGAGCCGGTCGATCGCCTGGTCCTTCAGGCGGCGTAAGTCGGCGCCGCGGTGGTGCCGGGCGGCGCGCTCGGAGACGCCGTCGTACTGCAGGTAGACCTCGACCCGCTCGCGGTGCTCGGTCAGCAGGTCCAGCAGCGCGTCGTCGCGGGCGATCTTCACGCCGTTGGAGTTGATGAGGACCCGCACGACGTTGCGGGCCGACACCTCCCGCAGCAGCTCCGGCAGGTGCGGGTACAGGGTGGGCTCGCCGCCGGACAGCATGAGCACGTCGATGCGCCCGTTCTCCCGGGACAGCTTGGTGTCGACGCTGTTGAGCACCTCGGCGAGGGGCACGACGCCCTCGATCGCCGGGGACGAGTCGGTGAAGCAGGTGGGGCAGCGCAGGTTGCAGCTGTCGGTGAGGTCCGCCAGGAGGATGCAGGTGTGCTGGGTCTGCATCTCCGGCAGCCCGGCCAGATACGCCGACGGCACCGGCGCGAAGTTCCCGGCGAGGTCCGGCACGTGCGTCTTCGTCGGGGCGGTCCACTGCTCCAGGTACCGCAGGATCTCCGGCGACTCGTCGTACATCGTGCGCACCAGGCCGTGGCTCGGGCAGCCGCGCTCCAGCCAGATCCGGCCGTCGCGCTCGGCCAGCCAGCCCGACAGCCGCTGCACCGTCTCCAGTGGACGGTCGGGGTGCTCGTCGTGGCAGTGCGGGCAGAAGGCGTTGACGTACCGGTGGATCCGGTCCCCCCGCAGCTGCATCCCGTTGCTCATACGGTCCCCGAGTTGGCGTTGACGAGCGCGATGCAGACACCGATGCCGGCGACCGGGAAGACGATGACGCTGACCGCCCAGCCGATGAGGATGCCGAGGCCGAGACCCCGGTCGCGGCGGGTGATCCAGACGATGCCGACCACCAGGCAGGCGACGAACAACGCCAGCTGCAGCAGCATCTCCAGGTATACGCCCAGCAACGCGTTGTCGCTGTTGTCGGACGCGGCGAACAGGATCGTCACGAGCACGCCGATGCCGATCGCGAGGACCTGACCGCCGGCGGCGATGCCCAGCCCCGCGGCGACCTTGCGGCCGCGGATCGGGCGGTCCTGCCCGTTCGGCGGCAGCGGCGGCGGGGGCGGCACGGTCCAGCCCGAGTTCGGTGGCAACGTCATGCCGTCACCGCTTCCTTCCGTCTCACCAGATCACGCACCAGGCCCGCCACGATGAGCGGCAGGCAGGCCAGCAGGAACAGCTGCGGCCGGGTCAGGCCGAGCCACACCACCTCGTTGCCCCGCACGAACTCCACCACGAAACGGAACGCGGCGTAAGCGGCCAGATAGATTTTGAACAGCGCGCCGGGTGCGGTGACCTTCTTCCGCAGCGCCAGCAGCGCGCCGAACGCAGCGAGGTGGAACAGGATCTCGTAGCCGAAGGACGGGTGCAGCGGCACGCCGGCGACGGTGTGCATGGCCTCGGCCTGCGCCGCGTTCAGGGTCACGCCCCACGGCAGGTCCGTCGGGGTGCCGGGCGGCTCGGCGAGGAAGCAGCCGAGCCGGCCGACCGCCATCCCGGCCGCGACCGCCGGCGCGAAGAGGTCACCGGTGCGCCACGGGTAGCCGCACGCCTTCTTCGCCACGATCGCGCCGACATAGGCGCCGACGAGGCCGGACAGGATGCTGCGGTTGCCGTAGGCCCACTGCTCCAGCAGCGTCGCGTTGTCGCGCGGGTCGAGGTGCTGCGCCCAGGTGCCGAGCCGGGCGAAGAGGGCACCGCCGACGAGTGCGCCGGCCAGCACGTACCAGAGCCGGTCGTCCTGTGCCCGGCGGCGCCGGATCTCCCACAGGAAGACGAGGGCGGCGACCCCGATGCCGAGCGCGACGCACACGTCGTGGGTCAGGATCGCCACCGGGCCGAACGTCGCGATCACCGGGTGCACGATTGCGCAGCTTAACGGGGCGCCGGCCGGTTCTGTGAAGATTCACAGCAGGGGGCGGACCGGCCGACCCGCTCCCCCTAGTCTTGACGGGATGGTCAACACCGAGGAGTCCCCGCCGCTCGCGTTGCCTGCCGCGGCGGTCCGGCGGCGCCGGTGGCTGACCGTGCTGCTGTGGCTGCTCATCGCGCCGTTCGCGGGGTGGGCGGCGGTGCGGGTGTTCGGCCTGGAGCGCGGCTACCCGACCGTCCAGTTCATTGCCTTCACCCCGTATGTCGCGGTGGTCTCCTTGGTACCGCTGGCAATCGCGCTGCTGACGAGGCGGGTCTGGCCGGCGGTCGCGGCGGCGGTGGTGGCGGTCGCGTTCGCCGCGTGCGTCCTGCCGCGCTGGATCGCCGACGGCGACGCGGGGGTTCCGGCCGGGCCGACGCTGCGGGTGATGAGCGTCAACATGCTCTACGGCCAGGCCGACCCCGGCCACATCGTGCGCCTCGTCCGCGACGGCGCCGTCGACGTGCTGGCCGTGCAGGAGTACACCGAGGCGGGGCGCACCGCACTGCGCGCGGCCGGGCTGGAGGAGATCCTGCCCGACTCGGCCACCTACCCGCGGGACGACGCGGGCGGGTCGGCCGTCTACAGCCGCTTCCCGCTCACCGGCAAGGGGTACCGGCAGCTCGCCGGCGGCTTCATGCAGGCGTACGCCGGGGTGCTGGTGCCGGGTGCCGCGGAGGTGTACGTCGAGTCGGCGCACCCGTGCGCCCCGATGGGCCGCGGGTCGGACGCCTGTTGGCTGGCGGACCTCGCGGCGCAGCCGGCGGCGACCCCGGGCGGGCCGGTCAACCTGCTCATGGGTGACTTCAACGCGACCCTCGACCATGCGGCGTTCCGCCGGGTGGTGGCGAAGGGGTACCACGACGCGGCCGACGCCGCCGGTGCCGGGCTCTCCGTGTCGTGGCCCGATGACGACCGGTGGTACTTCGTGGGGGTGACGCTCGATCACGTCCTCGCCGATGAGCGCGTCGGGGTGCGGAAGGTCGTGGTCCATCGCGTCCCGGGGAGCGATCACAGGGCCGTGTTCGCCGAACTGGTGCTCCCGAAGGCCGGCGGCTGACCGTCCGGGAGATCCCTGGCGGTCCCGTTCGGCGGGTCCCTGGTGGTCCCGTTCGGCGGATCCCTGGTGGTTCTGTGAAGATTCACAGCAGGGGCAGGAGCCGTTGGCGCGGCTCCCCTACCCTGACGGGATGGTCAGCACCGAGGAAACCCTGCCGCTGGCGGCACCGGCCGCGACGCCCGGGCGGCGCCGGTGGCTGACCGTGCTGCTGTGGCTGCTCGTCGCGGCGTTCGCGGTGTGGGCGGCGGCGCGGGTGTTCGGCCTGGAGAGCGGCTTCCCGACCGTCCAGCTGATCGCGTTCACGCCGTATGCCGCGGTGCTCTCGCTGGCACCGTTGGTGCTCGCGGTGCTGACGAAGCGGGTCTGGCCGGCGGTCGCGGCGGCCGTGGTGACCGTCGCGTTCGCCGCGTGTGTCCTGCCGCGCTGGATCTCCGACAGCGACGCCGGCGTCCCGGACGGGCCGACGCTGCGGGTCATGAGCGTCAACATGCTCATCGGCGGTGCCGACCCGGGCCAGATCGTGAGCCTGGTGCGTTCCGGCGCCGTGGACCTGCTCGCGGTGCAGGAGTACACCGACGAAGGCCGCACCGCGCTGCACCAGGCCGGGCTCGACGACGCGTTGCCCAACGTGGTGGCCTACCCGCGCCCCGGGGTGACCGGTTCGGCCGTCTACAGCCGCTTCCCGCTCACCGACAAGGGGTACCGGCGGTTCGCCTCCGACTTCGGGCAGGCGCAGGCCACGGTACGGGTCCCCGGCGCCCTGGAGGTGTACGTCGAGTCGGTGCACCCGTGCGCCCCGTCGGACGGCGACCGCGACACCTGCTGGGTGACCGACCTGGCCGCGCAGCCGGCGGCGACCCCGGACGGCCCGGTCAACCTGCTCATCGGCGACTTCAACGCGACCCTCGACCATGCGGCGCTCCGCCATGTGCTCGCCAAGGGCTACCACGACGCCGCCGACGTCGCCGGCGCCGGGCTCACCACCTCGTGGCCCTACGACGAGCGGTGGTACATCCCTGGCGTCACGATCGACCACGTCCTGACCGATGAGCGCGTCGGCGTGCGGAAGGTGGCGATCCACCGCGTCGTCGGGACCGATCACAAGGCCGTCTTCGCCGAGTTGGTGCTCCCAAAGGCCGACGGCTGACCCGTCCGATCATGCCGAATACGAACCCGATAGATCACTGACGCGTACCTCCGGCTATACGCGGTTCGTTGGCCGGGAGTACCTTCACGTACGGATCGGGCGGAACGCCCGACAGAACCACGTTGGAGCAGATGGGTGACACGAACCTTCCGCGGCATCGCGCTCGCCGTCATCGCGCCGGTTGTGCTTGCAAGCGTCCTGGCTGGTTGCTCGGACAAGAAGGACGACGCGGGCGAGACACCGACAGCCGACCGTCCGACGGTGGAGGTGACCGCCCAGCCGCAGGACGCACAGACGGCGCAGGTCACAGCCGAGCAGGTCTTCGACAACCTGTCCGACGGCGACTGGGCCGGGGCCTGGGAGCTCTGGACCGACACCGCGCAGTCCGCCATCGCCAAGGACGCCTACGTCGACCTGGTCTCGACCTGCACCGCGCTGCAGGGTGACTATGTCGTCACCGGAGTGACACCGGTGGACGACTCGACGGCGACCGTCAAATGGACCAGGACGCCGGCCGGCGGCAGCGCGACGAGCGGCACCAACACCATCAAATATCAGAACGGCCAATGGAAGTTCGAGCCGGACGCGACGGCGCTGGCCGCCTTCAGACAGAACAAGTGCCCGTGACGGGCGGGGCCGCACGGCCCCGCCCCTCGCACGTTGCTCAGACCCGCACCTGGCGCGACAGGCCGTAGCTGAGCGCGTCGACGAGCGCGGTCCAGCTCGCCTCCACCACGTTCTCGTGGACGCCGACCGTCGTCCAGTCCTCGCCCGTCGACCGGGTCTCCACCAGCACCCGCGTGACGGCACCCGTACCGTGGCTGCCTTCGAGGATGCGGACCTTGTAGTCGGCCAGCTCGAACCGCGACAGCTCCGGGTAGTGCTTCGTCAACGCCACCCGCAGCGCCTCGTCGAGGGCGTTGACGGGCCCGTTGCCCTCCGCCGTCGCGATGATCCGCTCGCCCTTGACCCGGACCTTGACCGTCGCCTCGGACACCACGGCGCCGTCCTCCCGGTGCTCGACGAGGACGCGGTACGACTCGAGCGCGAACGGCCGGGGCAGCGCACCGTCCTGCAGCTCGGCCCTGACGAGGAGCTCGAACGAGGCGTCGGCGGCCTCGAACGACCAGCCCCGCGCCTCCAGTTCCTTGACCCGGGTGGTGACCCGGGACAGCGCCTCCGGATGGCCGGCCAGGTCCACGCCGAGCTCGCGTGCCTTGAGCTCGATGCTGGCCCGGCCGGCCATCTCGGTGACCAGGATCCGCATGTCATTGCCCACGACGACCGGGTCGATGTGGTTGTAGAGCACGGGATCCACTTTGATCGCGCTCGCGTGCAGGCCCGCCTTGTGAGCGAACGCTGACGACCCGACATAAGCCTGGTGGGTGTCGGGTGCGATGTTGGCGATCTCTGCGATGGCGTGCGAGACGCGCACCATCTGCTCGATGCACCCGTCCGGTAGGACCGGCATACCGAGCTTCAGCTGGAGGTTCGCGACGACGGCGAAGAGGTCGGCGTTGCCGGGCCGCTCGCCGTAGCCGTTTGCGGTGCCCTGGAAGTGCGGGACGCCCGCCTCGACGGCGGCGATCGTGTTCGCCACCGCGCAGGACGTGTCGTTCTGGCAGTGGATGCCGAGCCGGAAGACCGCCTCGTCCTCGGAGATGCCGAGCGCGACGGCGAGCCGCCCCTTGACCTCCCCGATCGTCCGGGTGATCAGCGACGGCAGCATGCCACCGTTGGTGTCGCACATGACGGCCTTCTCCGCCCCGGCGGCGAGCGCGGTGGCGGCGACGCTCGCGGTGTACGCCGGGTCGAACGCGTACCCGTCGAAGCAGTGCTCCATGTCCAGGAACACCCTGCGGCCCTCGGCCACCAGGTACGCCACGGTGTCATGGACCATCGCCAGGTTCTCCTGGGCCGTGGTGCGCAACGCCCGCTCGACGTGCCGGATGTCCGACTTGGCGACGAGGGCGACGGCCGGCGTCTCCGCCTCGAGCAGCGCCCGCACCTGCGGGTCGTCCTGGACGCGGACGCCGGCCTTGCGGGTCGCGCCGAACGCGACGAACACCGCGTGTTTCAGGTCCAGTTCCGTGCGCGCCCTTCGGAAGAACTCGGTGTCCTTCGGCATCGCACCTGGCCAGCCGCCCTCGATGAAGCCGACGCCGAACTCGTCGAGAAGCCGGGCGACCGCCAGCTTGTCGACGACTGAGTAGCTGATCGCCTCTCGCTGGGCCCCGTCGCGCAGCGTGGTGTCGTACACCTGCATGGTCTTCTCCTGGCTTTGGGATTTTTGTGGCTTCCGGCGGGTGGGCCAACAAAAAGACCCCTCGCGAATGCGAGAGGTCTGCGCGGCCAGCTAGGGGATGCTGGTCGCGCTAGGGGCCAATAATGAGCCGAGTCACGTTGGGTAGCTTGCCACGGCTGTGCCGCCTGTGGCATGTGATTCCGAATTCTGAGAACGCAGGTGATCTGCTTCACGATTCACCCTGTTCGTCACGTACCTGTAACGCGCGTCGGTCAAGGTTGGAACCAGTCAAGCGAGAGCAACCAGGAGGTCCCCGTGCTCACCGTTGGTGAGATCCATTCGCCGCTCCGGCTGGGCAGGTCTTCGGTCTGATGTCGATCGAAGCACTGAAGGCCGCGCTGCCGTCGTATGCGAAGGACGTCGAGCTCAACCTCGACGCCGCGCTCGCCGGCACCCTGCTCACCGAGCAGCAGCTGTGGGGCACCGCGCTCGCCTGCGCGATGACCACACGCAGCGCCTTCGTGTTCCGCTCGATCCTCACCGAGGCCGGGAATCACCTGAAGCCAGAGGCTGTTACAGCAGCCAAAGCAGTCGCCTCCCGCATGGCGATCCACAACGTCTATTTCCGCGCCAAGCACCTCATCGGTGACGAGGCGTACAACCACCTGCCGGCGCGGCTGCGCCGCCAGGTGACCACCTGGCCCGGCGTCGGCACGGTCGACGTCGAGCTGTGGTCCACAGCAGTATCCGCGATCACCGGGTGCGGGGTGTGCCTGGAATCGCACGAAAGATCACTTCGTGGTGCAGGGGTGTCCCGCGAAGTGGTCGACGAGGGTCTACGCGTCGCCGCGGTAGTTCACGCGTTGGCCGTGACCCTCGATGCAGAGGCAGCTTCCGTCTAGGAGCTTTCCTCTTGTACGGGTGTCGGAGTGGCGGCTCCGGCACCCGTACGCTGCAGCTTCGGGCTGTTTCTCGCTTCGGCGGCTGCCGACAGGTCTGACGTCCGACCCGAGCAGAGACTCCCGCCGCGCCTTCCTCGCAGTCCGGGTTCGGAACTGATCGCGTGTGCGGTCCGCCGGCCTTGCCTCCGACTCTGTCGCCGCTCCTGCCCTAACTCCCGTCCCCACTTCCTGCGCGGCCGGGATCGGCTCTTGACCCGGTCGCGCAGCGGCTGGGCGTGTGGGGCGGCGGGGTTGGTGGGCTGTTCGGGTGTTGTCGGTTGCCTGTTCGGGTGGGGTTTGTCTGGTTCGCTGGGTGTTTGCGCTGTTCAGACGGGTGGCGGAAGGCCTTAGTGTCGCTCGGTCGTGCAAGTTGCGCACAGCGTGTCTGCGCAGGGGTGGGATCGGCGGTTACCGTTTCCGGCAGCAGCCGTCGAGCGCGGGCCACGGCGGTGGGGCTCGGGATCCTTGGGGGGACGACGATGAACGACGACGGTGTTCCGCCCGGGTCCGGCGCCGGTGCGGGGGGTGAGCCGCCGCTCGAGCCACCGTTCGGCTGCGCTGATCCGATGCTGTGGCGGGTCGCCCGCGCCCTGCACGACGCGCACAAGCCGCGCACCGACAACTTCTGCGAGTGCAAGGCGTTCTGGCCGTGCCCGGATGCGCAGCTCGCCGAGGAAGCATTGTTACTTGCGTATGAACGCCCGACCCCGCGCGGCATCCGGCCCAGCTACGGCCGGACCTCGAACCTCGGCCGCTGGTCCGCCTGACCCGGCGAGATAGTTGACCTTGGAGACTTTGACTTGCCAGAACCAGTCAAAGTCTCCAAGGTCAAGATGGCCCCCCGCCCAGCCCCCTGCCCACTCCCGCCAGACGCGGGCGCGGCCGCAGGTCGCGTGCTTGTTCACGACCGCAGGTCGTGGCCGCGCAACTATCCGCGAACCTGGCAGGGAGGCCGTCAACGGCCGACCGGTGACTGACGGGAGCGACGGCGCGCGCCCACGACGGACCGGAGCCCGCATGGATGAGCCAGCAGAGTGCCGCGACTACAGGACGCGGTGGACCCAGCCGTGCGGGTCGGGGACGGTGCCCCGCTGGATGCCGACGAGACGCTCGCGGAGGCCCATGGTGACCTTGCCGGCGGCACCGTCGGCGATGGTGAACTCGCCGGAGCGGTCACGGACGACGCCGATCGGGGTGATGACCGCGGCGGTGCCGCAGGCGAACGCCTCGCGCAGGCGGCCGCTGCGGGCGTCGGCCTGCCACTGCTCGTAGGAGTAGAGCTCCTCGCGGACCGTGAGGCCCTGGTCGGCGGCGAGGCGCAGGACCGACTCGCGGGTGATGCCGGGCAGGATCGTGCCGGTCAGCGGCGGGGTGAGCAGGGTGCCGTCGTCGAAGACGAAGAAGACGTTCATGCCGCCGAGCTCGTCGACGTAGCGCTGCTCGACGGCGTCGAGGAAGACGACCTGGTCGCAGCCGTGCTCGATGGCCTCGGCCTGGGCGACGAGGCTGGCGGCGTAGTTGCCGCCGCACTTCGCGGCGCCGGTGCCGCCGGGGGCCGCGCGGGTGTAGTCGCGGGAGACCCAGACGCTGACGGGTTTGACGCCGCCCTTGAAGTAGCTGCCGACCGGGGAGGCGATGACCAGGAAGAGATATTCCGAGGAGGGCTTGACGCCGAGGAAGACCTCGCTCGCGTATTGGAACGGGCGCAGGTAGAGGCTGCCCTCGGGGTCGGAGGGGACCCACTCGCGGTCGACGCGGATGAGCTCGCTCAGCGCGTCGAGGAACAGCTGCGACGGCACCTGGGCCATGGCCATGCGGGCCGCGGACTGCCGGAAGCGGGCGGCGTTGGCGTCGGGGCGGAACAAGGTGACGCCGCCGTCGGCCGCGCGGTAGGCCTTCAGGCCCTCGAAGATCTCCTGGGCGTAGTGCAGCACGGCGGTCGCCGGGTCCATCGGGATCGGCGCGCGGGCCTCGACGCGGGCGTCATACCAGCCCTTGCCCTCGGCATAGCGGACGGTGACCATGTGGTCGGTGAAGATCCGTCCGAAACCGGGGTTGGCGAGCAGCGCGGACCGCTCCCCGGCGCTCACCGGCGCCGGGTTGGGACGGACCTCGAAGTCGAGCGTTTCACCGCCGTTCATGGCGTTCCTCCAGTTGCGCGTCGTGTCTGCAACTTACCCCGAACGGTCGTTCAAGCGCACCGAGGGTCAGGCGACGGCTTCGGCGAGCCGGTCGCCGATCGCTTCCGTGGACAGCGCCGAGCCCGGCGTGCGGGCCGCGACCTCGGCGCCGACGGCATCGGTGACCTTCGCGGCCGCCTCGGGGTGGCCGAGGTGGTCCAGCAGCAGCGCGGTGGACAGCACCGCGGCGGACGGGTCGGCGATGCCCTTGCCGGCGATGTCCGGCGCGGAGCCGTGCACCGGCTCGAACATGGACGGGAAGGCGCGCTCGGGGTTGATCGAGCCGCTGGCCGCCAGGCCGATGCCGCCGGTGACCGCGGCGGCGATGTCGGTGAGGATGTCGCCGAAGAGGTTGTCGGTGACCACGACGTCGTAGCGCTGCGGGTTGCTCACCAGGAACATGGCGGCGGCGTCGACGTGCTGGTATTCGGTCTCGATGTCCGGGAACTCGGCCTTGACCGCGTTGAACGTGCGGGCCCACAGGCCGCCGGCGTGGGTGAGCACGTTGGTCTTGTGCACCAGGGTGACCTTGCGCCGCTCGCGCTTCGCCGCGCGGGCGAACGCGTCGCGGATGACCCGCTCGACGCCGTGCCGGGTGTTGAGGCTCTCCTCGGTCGCGACCTCGGCGGGCGTGCCCGGGTGCAGGTTGCCGCCGGCGCCGACATAGAGACCCTCGGTGCCCTCGCGGACGACGACGAGGTCGATCTCGCCGGGCTTCACGCCGGCCAGGGGGCTGGTCGTGCCGGGCCACAGCCGCGACGGGCGCAGGTTCACATACTGGTCGAAGTCGAACCGCAGCTTCAGCAGCAGGCCGCGCTCGAGCACGCCCGGCGGCACGCTCGGGTCGCCGACGGCGCCGAGCAGGATCGCGTCGTGGCCGCGCAGCTCCTCGAGCACGCTGTCGGGGAGCACCTCGCCGGTGCGGTGGTAGCGGGCGGCGCCAAGGTCATAGTCGGTCGTCTCGACGCCCGGCAGGATGACCCGCAGCACCTTGAGTGCCTGCGCCACCACTTCGGTCCCGATACCGTCCCCGGCTACGACCGCGATCTTCGCCACCACAGTGCCCCTTTCCTCGGACCTGCCCACGGTACGCGTTCGTCCTACTGCGTGGACCGTCATCTCAAGGAATGGAAAGAAGACGGGGGCAGGGAGAGCCGCCACTCTCCCCGCCCCCTAGGAGGAACGTCTTACTCGCCCGACAGGTCGACCGTGCTCGCCGCGTTGGCGCCGATGGCCTGCTGGGCCTCATTGAGCAGGTCCGCGTGCACGGACGTGTCGACGGTCAACGTCATCAGCGCCTCGCCGCCGGCTTCGCGCCGGGCGACCTGCATCGCCGCGATGTTGACCCCCGCAGTGCCCAGTATTGACCCCACCAGTCCGACGACGCCGGGGCGGTCGGCATATCGGAAGAACAGCAGCACGCCCTCCGCGGCGAGCTCGAGGCTGAAGCCGTCGATCTCGGTCAGCTTCAGCGCCTCTCGCGGTCCCGCGACATACGTGCCGGACACGGAGGCTACCCTGCCGTCGGGCAGCACACCGCGCACGGTCACCAGGTTGGTCTGATCGGCGGACTCGGTGAACACCGCGAGTGCCACCTCGACCCCCCGATCGGCCGCCAGGTGGGGCGCGTTGACGTAGGTGACCTGCTCGGCCACGACACCGCTGAAGAGGCCCTTCGTCGCGGCGAGCTTGAGCACCGACACGTCATGGTGGGCGACCTCACCGTGCACCTCGACGGTGACGGCCGAGGCGATGCCGCCCGCGACGGCGGTGAAGACCCGGCCGAGCTTCTCCGCCAGGGGCAGCAGCGGGCGCACCTCCTCGGCGACCACACCGCCGACCTGCACGTTGACCGCGTCGGGGACGAACTCGCCGTCGAGGGCGAGCTTCACGCTGCGGGCGACCGCCAGGCCCGCCTTGTCCTGCGCCTCGACCGTCGAGGCGCCCAGGTGCGGGGTCGCGACCACGTTGTCGAACGCGAACAGCGGCGACGCGACGCACGGTTCTTTGGCGTACACGTCGATGCCGGCGCCGGCCACCCGCCCGTCGGCGATCGCGTCGGCGAGGGCCTGCTCGTCGACGAGGCCGCCCCGGGCCGCGTTGATGATCCGCACGCCCGGCTTGACGATGCCCAGCTCACGGGCGCCGATGAGGCCGACGGTCTCCGGGGTCTTCGGCAGGTGGATCGAGATGAAGTCGCTCTCGCGCAGCAGCTCGTCCAGGCCGAGCAGACGCACGCCCAGCGCGGCCGCTCTGGCCGGCTGGATGTAGGGGTCGTACGCGACGAGCCGGACCCCGAACGCCGCCATCCGTTGCGCGAACAGCACCCCGATGCGGCCCAGGCCGACGACGCCGACGACCTTGCCGGACAGCTCGACGCCGGTGTACTTGGACCGCTTCCACTCGCCGGCCTTGAGCGCGGCGGAGGCGGCGGCGGTGTTGCGGGCGACGGCGAGCAGCAGCGCGACGGCCTGCTCGGCGGCGGACACGATGTTGGACGTCGGCGCGTTGACGACCATGACGCCGCGGGCGGTCGCGGCGGGGACGTCGATGTTGTCGAGGCCGACGCCGGCGCGGGCGACGACCTTCAGCCGGGTCCCGGCTGCGACTGCCTCGGCGTCGACCTGGGTGGCGCTGCGGACGATGATCGCGCTGGCGTCGGCGAGCGACTTCAGCAGTGCCTGTCGATCGGTGCCGTCGATGTGACGGACCTCGTAGTCGTCGGCGAGGACCTCAAGGGCGGAGGGAGCAAGCTCCTCGGCGATCAGCACCACCGGGCGTTCAGGAGGGAGGGTCATACGGTCCTCGACTCTCGGGCTTCGGCTGGCGTCGATGCGCGGGCGCGCGGCACTGCACGCCACGCGCAGGTCGGCGACGGGGCCGGGCGGACGGCCTCTTCCGCCGATGGTAGGCCCGCCGCCGCAACCGCCCGTCCCCGCTCGGACGTGAGCGCGATCACAGCAGCCCGATCGGGTGACCGGCTGTCAGGGACCCGACCTGGCCCTTTCTGAACCCTTTGGGCCGGCCCGTCCGTGTCGGCTGGCATCGGCACGACCTCCCACCGACGGCATAGGAGACACCACGATGAGCGAGTACTACGACGGCGGCGCCGACCACGCGACCTACGAGGGTCACGACGCCTACGAGGGCGACCAGCACGACGGCCACGGCCAGTACGCGGACGTCCAGGAGCAGGTGCACCACGTGATCGAGCTGATCGGCGACCGGATCGACGGCATCGAGCACGACGCGTACGAGGCCAAGGACGGCGCCGCGTACGAGGAGCCCAAGGAGCACGACGGGCAGCAGGCCTACGCGTCGGACGAGTACCAGGCCGACGACCACAAGGCTGACGACTACCAGGCTGACTACAAGGGCGACGAGCACAAGGGCTACGAGCAGTACTCGCCGTACGCGCGCTCCTGATCGCAGCGGTCAGGGAACCGGGACGGCCCCGGCGTGGACATTCCACGCCGGGGCCGTACTCGTTGCTTGACTCTCCCGTGGCTGGAGACCCGACGCTGGTGCTACCGACGAACAAGGGAGGCACCATGGAGAACCCGTACGCGGCCGAGGCCGAGCAGCGGTGGGGGCAGACCGAGGCGTACCGGCAGTCCGCCGAGCGGACCGCGAAGTACACGCCGCGGGACTGGGAACGCATCAAGGCGGAGGCCGCGGAGAACACCGCGGCGTTCACGCGGGCGTTCGTCGACGGCGAGCCGGCGCAGGGTGAGGCGGCGATGGACCTCGCCGAGGCGCACCGGGAGCACATCAGCCGGTGGTTCTACGACTGCTCGAGCGAGATCCACCGCGGCCTCGGCGACATGTACGTCGACGACCCGCGGTTCACGGCGAACTACGACACGGACCACCCGGGTCTGGCGCAGTTCATCCGGGACGCGATCCACGCGAACGCGGCGCGCGCGTGAACTTCCCAGGGGGCCCGGACGGGCCCCCTGGGGCAGGTCAGGCCGTCTCGGTGATGGGCCGGTCGACCCAGCTCATCATCGAGCGCAGCTTCTTGCCGGTCTCCTCGATCGGGTGCGCCGCACCCTGCTCGCGCCACTTGGTGAAGTTGGGGCGGCCGGCGTCGTCCTCGGCGATCCACTCGTTGGCGAACTCGCCGGACTGGATCTCGGCGAGGATCCGCTGCATCTCCTGCTTGGTCCGGGCGTCGACGACGCGCGGGCCGCGGGAGTAGTCGCCGTACTCGGCGGTGTCGGACACGCTGTAGCGCATCCGGGCGATGCCGCCCTCGTACATGAGGTCCACGATCAGCTTGAGCTCGTGGAGGCACTCGAAGTAGGCGATCTCCGGGGCGTAGCCGGCCTCGGTGAGCACCTCGAAACCGGTCTGGACGAGCGCGGAGGCGCCGCCGCAGAGGACCGCCTGCTCGCCGAACAGGTCGGTCTCGGTCTCCTCCTTGAACGTGGTCTTGATCGCACCGGCGCGGGTGCCGCCGATGCCCGCCGCGTAGGCGAGGGCGAGGGCGAACGCGTTGCCGGACGCGTCCTGCTCGACCGCGACAAGACACGGCACGCCCTTGCCGTCCACGAACTGGCGGCGGACCAGGTGGCCCGGGCCCTTCGGGGCGACCATGGCGACGTCCACGTCGGCCGGGGGCGTGATGAACCCGTACCGGATGTTGAGGCCGTGGCCGAAGAACAGCGCCTTGCCGGCGGTGAGGTGCGGCTCGACCGACTCGGTGTAGAGGGAGCGCTGCGCGGTGTCGGGCGCCAGGATCATGATGACGTCCGCCTCGGCGGAGGCCTCGGCCGGCGAGAGGACCCGCAGGCCCTGCTCCTCGGCCTTCGCGCGGCTCTTGGAACCCTCCGGCAGGCCGACGCGGACGTCGACACCGGAGTCACGCAGGGACAGCGCGTGGGCGTGGCCCTGGCTGCCGTAACCGAGGACCGCAACCTTGCGGCCCTGGATCAACGACAGGTCGGCGTCGTCGTCGTAGAACACCTCGGCGGACATTTCTTTCCTTTCAAAGGTTTCGAGTCAGGACGCGGCGCGAAGCGCCGGGCCTGTGGTGATGGAGCGGGAGCCACGGCCGATGGCCACGACGCCGGACTGGACCATTTCCTTGATACCGAACGGCTCCAGGTCACGGAGCAACGCGTCCAGTTTCTCCGACGTGCCGGTGGCCTCGATCGTGAGGGCGTCCGGCGAGACGTCGACGACGCGGGCCCGGAACAGGTTCACCGTCTCCAGGACCTGCGAGCGGACGGGCCGCTCGGCACGCACCTTCACCAGCAGCAGCTCGCGCTGGACGCTGGCGTTGGTGTCGAGCTCGACGATCTTCAGGACCTGCACCAGCTTGTTGAGCTGCTTGGTGACCTGTTCGAGCGGGCTGTCCTCGGCGTTGACCACGATCGTCATCCGGGAGACCTCGGGGTGCTCGGTCTCACCGACCGCGAGGGAGTCGATGTTGAAGCCGCGGCGGGCGAACAGGCCGGCGACCCGGGCGAGTATGCCGGGCTTGTTCTCCACCAGGACTGACAGGGTGTGTGTGGTCATCTCAGACGTCGTCCTTATCGAACTTGGGCGCGACCCCGCGGGCGAACATGATCTCGTCGTTGCTGGTGCCGGCGGGGACCATCGGCCACACCATGGCGTCCTTGCCGACGACGAAGTCGACGACGACCGGCTGGTCGGTGACCTTCATCGCGGCCTCGATCGTGGCGTCGACGTCCTGCTTGGTCTCGCAGCGCAGCCCGACGCAGCCCAGGGCGTCGGCGAGCTTCACGAAGTCCGGGATGCGGTGCTTGTGGGTGCCCAGCTCCGTGTTGGAGTACCGCTGGTCGTAGAACAGCGTCTGCCACTGCCGGACCATGCCGAGGTTGCCGTTGTTGATGACGGCCACCTTGATCGGGATGCCTTCCAGGGCGCAGGTGGCGAGCTCCTGGTTGGTCATCTGGAAGCAGCCGTCGCCGTCGATCGCCCAGACCACCTTGTCGGGCCGGCCGACCTTGGCGCCCATGGCGGCGGGGACCGCGTAGCCCATGGTGCCCAGACCGCCGGAGTTGAGCCAGGTCGCGGGGTGCTCGTACTGCACGAACTGCGCCGCCCACATCTGGTGCTGGCCGACCCCGGCGGTGTAGATCGCGTCGGGTCCGACGAGTTTGCCGATGCGCTCGATGACGTACTGCGGAGCCAAGGTGCCGTCCGACGGCTCCTCGTAGCCCAGCGGATACCGGCCGCGGATGTCGTCGAGGGTCGCCCACCAGTCGGTGAGTGACGCCTTGTGCCCGGCGGCGTACTCCGCGGAGACGGCGCCGATCAGCTCCTCGATGACGTGCTTGGCGTCGCCGACGATCGGCACGTCCGCGACCCGGTTCTTGCCGATCTCGGCCGGGTCGATGTCGGCGTGGATGATCTGCGCGTTCGGCGCGAACGTGCTCAGTTCGCCGGTCACCCGGTCGTCGAAGCGGGCGCCGAGGGTGATCAGCAGGTCCGCCTTCTGCAGCGAGTAGACGGCGCCGACGGTGCCGTGCATGCCGGGCATGCCCATGTGCTGCGGGTGCGAGTCGGGGAACGCGCCGCGGGCCATCAGCGTCGTGACGACCGGCGCGCCGGTCAGCTCGGCCAGCTTGCGCAGCACCTCGGACGCGTGCGCCTTGATGACGCCGCCGCCGACATACAGCACGGGGCGCTTCGCGGCGGCGATGAGCCGGGCCGCCTCGCGGATCTGCTTGCCGTGCGGGTGCAGCGTCGGGTGATAGCCGGGCAGGTCCAGGGTCGGCGGCCACTTGAACGTCGTCTGCTTCTGCAGGATGTCCTTGGGGATGTCGACCAGGACCGGGCCGGGCCGGCCGGTCGAGGCGAGGTGGAACGCCTCCGCGAGCACCCGCGGCAGCTCCTCACCCGTCTTGACCAGGTAGTTGTGCTTGGTGATCGGCAGCGTGATGCCGGCGATGTCGGCTTCCTGGAACGCGTCGGTGCCGATGTAGGCCGACGCGACCTGGCCGGTGATCGCGACCATGGCGACGGAGTCCATGTACGCGTCGGCAATCGGCGTGACCAGGTTGGTGGCGCCCGGCCCGGACGTCGCCATGCAGACGCCGACTTTGCCGGTGGCCTGCGCGTAGCCGGTGGCGGCGTGGCCGGCGCCCTGCTCGTGGCGGACCAGGATGTGCCGGACGGTCTCGGAGTCGAACAGCGGGTCGTACGCCGGGAGGATCGCACCGCCGGGGATGCCGAAGACGACGTCCGCGCCGAGCGCCTCGAGCGAGCGCACCAGCACCTGAGCGCCGGTCAGAAGTTCCGGCTTCTTCTCTACGACCTTCTCCGACTTGTCGGTCTTGTCGGCCGGCAGCGACCCCGACGTCGCCGACGACGCCGGGGCGGTCGGGTGCGCTCGGTGGGCGAGGACTTCAGGCGTTGGTCTCGTCATCGCATTTCGCACTTTCGCTCGAAGGTGTCCAGGTCGCGTCTCAATACTCGCTCAGACATGAAAAAACCCCTCCGTGCGATGCACGAGGGGCTAGCGCGCTGACGGCAGGCGTCGGCGCGCTAGATGATAAGTACTCGCAGCGACCTCGACGACATGTCCCCACTCTCGCGCATCTCACGGCCCGAGTCAACCGGTCCCACGATCTGGAACGTGTCAGACTCACAAGTATGCCCGAGCTGCGGTCCAAAACCTCCACTTCTGGTCGCAACATGGCCGGCGCACGCGCCCTGTGGCGCGCCACCGGCATGACCGACTCCGATTTCGGTAAGCCAATCGTCGCCATCGCCAACAGTTTCACGCAGTTCGTGCCGGGCCATGTCCACCTGCGCAACCTCGGGATCATCGTCGCCGACGCGGTCGCCGAGGCCGGTGGGGTCGCCAAGGAGTTCAACACCATCGCCGTCGACGACGGCATCGCCATGGGCCACGGCGGGATGCTCTACTCGCTGCCCAGCCGCGAGCTCATCGCCGACGCCGTCGAGTACATGGTGCAGGCGCACTGCGCCGACGCCCTCGTGTGCATCTCCAACTGCGACAAGATCACGCCCGGCATGCTGCTCGCCGCCCTCCGCCTGAACATCCCCACCGTATTCGTCTCCGGCGGCCCCATGGAAGCCGGCAAGACCATCGCGATCGAGGGCGTCGTGCACGCCAAACTCGACCTCATCGACGCGATGATCGCCTCCGCCAACGAGGCCGTCACCGACGACCAGCTCGGCGAGATCGAGCGCTCCGCCTGCCCGACCTGCGGCTCGTGCTCCGGCATGTTCACCGCCAACTCGATGAACTGCCTCACCGAGGCGATCGGCCTGGCCCTGCCCGGCAACGGCTCGACCCTCGCCACGCACAGCGCCCGCAAGGCCCTGTTCGAGCGGGCCGGCTCGCTGATCGTCGAGCTGTGCAAGCAGTACTACGACGGCGACGACGCCTCGGTGCTGCCGCGTGCGATCGCCACCCGCGAGGCGTTCGAGAACGCGGTCGCCCTCGACGTGGCCATGGGCGGCTCGACCAACACCGTCCTGCACCTGCTCGCCGCCGCCCGCGAGGCCGAGGTCGAGTTCAGCGTCGCCGACATCGACGGCATCTCCCGCCGGGTGCCGTGCCTGTCGAAGGTCGCGCCGAACAGCCCGAAGTACCACATGGAGGACGTGCACCGCGCCGGCGGCATCCCCGCGATCCTCGGCGAGCTCAACCGCGCGGGGCTGCTGAACACGGGCGTCCGCAGCGTGCACTCACCCGACCTGGCCGGGTGGCTCGCCGAGTGGGACATCCGCTCCGGTGCCGCCTCCGACACGGCGCTCGAGCTGTTCCACGCCGCGCCCGGCGGGGTCCGCACCGTCGAGCCGTTCTCCACGTCCAACCGCTGGGCGTCGCTGGACACCGACGCCGCCGAGGGCTGCATCCGCTCCAAGGAGCACGCGTACACCGTCGACGGCGGCCTGGCGATCCTGTTCGGCAACATCGCCCCGGACGGCTGCGTCGTCAAGACCGCCGGCGTCCCGGACGAGAACCTCATCTTCAACGGCACGGCCAAGGTCTTCGAGTCGCAGGAGTCCGCGGTCGACGGCATCCTCGCCAAGCAGGTCGTCGCCGGCGACGTCGTGGTCATCCGGTACGAGGGTCCGAAGGGCGGGCCGGGCATGCAGGAGATGCTCTACCCGACGTCGTTCCTGAAGGGCCGTGGCCTGGGGCGCGCCTGCGCGCTCATCACCGACGGCCGGTTCTCCGGCGGCACCTCCGGCCTGTCCATCGGCCACATCTCCCCCGAGGCGGCCGGCGGCGGCCTGATCGCCCTCGTCGAGGACGGCGACCGGATCGAGATCGACATCCCGCGCAGGTCGATCGTCCTCGCGGTCGACGACGACGTGCTCACCGCGCGCCGGGTGGCTCAGGAGAAGCGCGAGCACCCGTACACGCCGGTGGACCGGGAGCGGCCCGTCTCCGCCGCACTGCGCGCGTACGCGTCCATGGCCACCGCGGCGAGCGACGGCGCCTACCGCAAGGTGCCGTAGGTCATTCGTCTCCCGGGCCAATTCGCCCGGATTGGCCCGGGAGACGGGCTCGGTTCTGGACTACCATGGTGGTCGTACCCGCGACTGGCGCACGTCAAGGTGGAATCGACCACCGGGGAGCTCCCTGTATCGCTGGCACCGCGCGCCTGGGTGCCCGTGATAGGCGCGTGCGCGCCTTGTCCGGGAGGAAGCCCCGATGCATGTTCCCGCCCTGCCCACGATCACCACGACCGATCCTGACCTCGCGGACCTGATCCAGCGCGAGGCCTCGCGGCAGCACGACACGCTGCGGATGATCGCCTCGGAGAACTACGTCTCCCAGGCCGTCCTCGAGGCGACCGGCACCGTCCTGACGAACAAGTACTCCGAGGGCTACCCCGGTAAGCGGTACTACGAGGGCCAGCAGTTCATCGACCCGATCGAGGAACTGGCGATCGCCCGCGCCAAGTCGGTCTTCGGCGTCGAGCACGCCAACGTGCAGCCCTACTCGGGCTCCCCCGCGAACCTCGCCGTGTACATGGCCCTGGCCGCCCCCGGCGACACCGTGATGGGCATGGCCCTGCCGATGGGCGGCCACCTCACCCACGGCTGGCCCGTGTCGGCAACCGGCGCGTGGTTCCGGCCCGTGCAGTACACGGTCCGCAGGTCCGACGGCCTCATCGACTTCGACGAGGTCCGTGACATCGCCCTCCGCGAGCGCCCGAAGCTGATCTTCTCCGGCGGCACGGCCATCCCCCGCACGATCGACTTCGCGCGCTTCGCCGAGATCGCCCGCGAGGTCGACGCCGTTCTCGTCGCCGACATCGCGCACATCGCCGGCCTCATCGCAGGCGGCGCGCACCCCTCCCCCGTCGGCCACGCCCCCGTCATCTCGACCACCACGCACAAGACGCTCCGCGGCCCGCGCGGCGCGATGCTGCTGTGTGACGCTCCCTTCGCCAAGGCGATCGACAAGGCCGTGTTCCCCGGCCTGCAGGGTGGCCCGCACAACCACACGACCGCGGGCATCGCCGTCGCGCTCCGGGAGGCGGCGCAGCCGTCGTTCCGCGTCTACGCCCACCAGATCGTCGCCAACGCCCGCGCGCTGGCTGCCGCCTTGTTGGAGCGCGGCTTCGACCTGGTCTCCGGCGGCACCGACAACCACCTCATCCTGCTCGACCTCACCGGCAAGAACATCGGCGGCAAGCCCGCCGCCCGCGCCCTCGACCGGGCCGGCATCGAGACGAACTACAACACCGTCCCGTACGACACCCGCAAGCCCTTCGACCCGTCCGGCGTCCGCATCGGCACGCCCGCGCTCACCACCCGCGGCCTCACCGAGGCACAGATGCCCCAGGTCGCCGACTGGATCTCCCGCGCCGTCGACGCCGCGGTCAAGGACGACGACCAGGCACTGGACAGGATCGCCGCCGAGGTGCGCGAGCTGCTGTCCGCGTACCCGATGCCCGGCTGGCACTGACCCCACCGCTGGTGGCGTGTCTGTGTCGAACGCCGCGCCACCAGCGGCCCGGGCAGACCGGATCCGTCTTTGGATCATTGCGCCGGCGGACCGGCGAGCTGGGTTACTTGCGGCGCAGGAACCGGCGGGAGCGCTGGTCGGGGCTCTTGGGCTCCTCGTCGAGGTTGAGCTCCAACGGCGCCACGTCATCGTCGTCGAACATCATGTCGCGTGCACGCTGCCGCTGACCTGGCACGGCGGCGCCGCCTCGGTCCTGCTCACCGCTGCCGGGCCGGTCGCCACTGCCGCCGCCGGGCGCGTTGCGTGACGGGATGCGGGATCGGCTCTCGGAGGTGAACTCGCCGCTCGGGTCGCTCTCGTATCCGGACGTCGGGTCCGTGGCCCACGCCGGCCGGTCGGAGGTCCCCGCCCGCCGCGCGGACGAGCCCGAGCGCTCGGGCGATCCCGGCCGCCCGGACTGCCCCTGCCGCTCGGGCGATCCCGGCCGCCCGGACTGGCCTGGCCGCTCCGGCGAACCCGGACGCTCGGACAGATCCGGCCGTTCAGACAGGCCCGGACGCTCGGACTGGCCTGGCCGCTCGGACATGCCTGGCCGCTCGGACATGCCTGGCCGCTCGGACATGCCTGGCCGCTCGGACGGACCCGGTCCGTCGGGTGTGCCGGACCATCGCCCGGAGCCCCCGCTCTGTCCCGTGGCCACCTCGGACGCCCAGTCGTCGCCGGCGTTCGGAGCTGCCGCGGCGGGACGGCCTTGCACGGGACCGTTCGCGGACGGTGCCGCCTCAGCGGGCTGCCCCTTCCGTCCCTTGCCCGACTTGGAACGCCCCCACAGTGAGCGCTTGCCACTCGCCGGCTGCTCCGCCGGCGCCTCGTCGACCTGGCCGCGGGCGTTCTGCGCTGCCTCGGCGTCCCACCATGCGGGGCCGTCGTCAGCGGGTGCGGCGTCCCAGGCGCCCGGCTGCGGCTCAGACGCTGCCCCTCGCCAACCGTCTGCCCGCGGAGAGTCTGCCGGTGCGGGCTCCGCCCGCGCAGCTTCCCCGCGCGACGGACCCGAGCGCGGCTGGTCCGACCATGAGGCATCCGAACGCGCCGCGTCCGAACGGGCATGATCCGACCACGAAGACCCCGACGACGGCGCATCCGCTGGCGGCAGGCCCGATCGCGAAGAGCCCGACCGGGGCTGGTCTGACCACGAGGAGCCCGACGACGGCGCATCCGCTGGCGACAGGCCCGACCGCGAAGAGCCCGACCGGGGCTGGTCTGACCACGAAGCATCCGACCGGGACTCATCCGACCACGACGAGCTCGACGACGGCGCGTCCATCGGCGACGAGTCCGACCGCGACCGCTCCGACCACGAAGACCCCGACCGGGACTGCTCCGACCACGAAACATCCGGTCGTGCAGCATTCGATCTCGCAGCGTCCGACCGGGCGTCACCTGACCACGAAGAGCCTGACGGTGGCACGTCCGTCGACGGTGAATCCGACCGCGACCGCTCCTGCCACGAAGACCCCGACCGGGACCGCTCCGACCAGGAGGAGTCCACCGGCGGCGCGTCCGCGGGCGATGAGTCCGCCCGGAACTGATCCGACCATGAGGGCTCAGGCCGCGCTGCGTCCGACCGTGGCTGGTCGGGTCCCGGGGCGTTTGACCACGAGGACGGCGACGGTGCCGGGCGTGACGAGTTCGGCTCCGGCGGGCCGGTCCGGGACGGGTCTGACGCCGGCGAGTCCCACGGGTGCTGCGATCGGGTCGACGGCCCAGACGCGAACCTCGAACGAGTCGTGGGTGCCGGGTCCGCTCGGTGCGGCTCTGACCGGTGCGGCTCTGACCGCTGGGGCGCGAACGGAGTCGCCGAGCTACCGGACGCGGGCTCGGCGGCCACCGGCCATGCTGCCGACGGGCCGTTGAAGGAGCCGTCGGCGGACGAAGAACCGGTGGACCAGGACCCGGTGATGGAGGGACCGGTGGTGGAGGGACCGGCGAAGGACGAGGCACCGGGCCGGGGACCGCCAGACGTCGGACCGCCGGAGGTCGGACCGCCGGAGGTCGGACTGCCTGAGGTCGGGCTGCCTGAGGTCGGGATCGAGGACGTCGGACTGCCCGACGTTGGCATGCCCGACGTGGGCGCGCTGGAGACGGGGTCGTCTGCCGAGGTGCGACCTGATGGGCCGGGCTGCTGGCGGTCGCGGCGCCGGACGGAGCGGGCCTCCGGGTCGGCGTCCCAGGAGCGGCGCAGCTCGAGCGGCTCGGCGACCAGCTCAGGCTTGTCGCCGTCGAAGAGGCTGCCGGTCCAGGCGGGCCGCTCGGCAGGACGCCGCGCGGGGCGCTCGCCGGCGCCGGTGCTGAAATGTCCAGTGTCGGCCGGGCTCCGGCCCGGTCTGTCGCGATCCGCGGCACCGCCCCGATCCGCGATCTCGCCGCCCAGATCCGACCAGCGGTCCCGGTCCGACGGCCGGTCACGATCCGACGGCCGGTCACGATCCGACGGCCGGTCACGATCGAACGCGGAATCACGATCCGACCGACCACTGCCCAGATCCGACCCCGCGTCCCGCCCGGACAACCCGCCACCCAGGTCGGAAGCCCGGCCAAGATCGGAAGCCCGACCGAAGTCCGAGGCCCGACCGAAGTCCGAGTCTCGGCCCAAGTCCGACGACCGACCCAAGTCGGACGACCAGGCACGGTCCGACGGACCCCCCAGGTCCAGTGCCGGCTCCCGGTCCGACGGGCCGCTCAGGTTCGACGACCAGGCACGGTCCGACGACGGGGCCGCCGAGTCGAAGCGGTCGGCGCCGGTCGAGCCGAACCGGTCGGCATCCGCCCCGTAAGCACCCGACGAGGCAGCACCGCGGGACGGCGGGCCCGGCGCGTCGAAGCGATCAGACGACGACGGCGGCGGCAAGGGCGCCGGGCCGGGCTCCGACGCGAACGGACTCGGGTCGTGGGGCGCCGCCGAACTGAAGTCCTCCGGGCCGTCCAAAGCGAAGCCGAACCGGTCAGGGTCATTGGCGAGGCGGTCGAACTCCGACATGAGCGACGCGAACCGGTCCGCCGGCGGCTCCGGCGCGCCCCCCGCGGCCGAGGGCGCGGCGAACGAGACGGACGGCGCGGACGACGGCGACGCCGGCCACTCAGGCGGCGGTGGCGACGACGACCGGCGCTCACCCCCCGAAGGCCCCGAAGGCCCCGAAGGCCCCGAAGCCATCGGAGGTGCCGGAGCCACCGGAGGTTCCGGGGCAACGAACGGCTCAGTGCGCCAGCCAGCAGCGGCCGGCTCGTCCTCAGGGTCCGCGCGGCGGCGGCCGACCCGCCGGGGCTCGTCCGCCGGTGCCGCGCTCTCGTCGCGGCCCGACGACCACGGCAGCCGGGAGCCGGCGTCATCGTGGCCGGCGTCGTCCGGGGTGGCCGTCCACTCGTCGCGGAACGGCTCCGACCCGCGGCCCGCGCCGGTGTCGGTGTCGGAGTTGCTGCCGAAGTCTTCGAGCGTCAAGCGGTCGCGGTCGTCGCGGCCGGCGGAGTAGTCCGGGTCGGGGTCCGAGTCCGCGGCCCACGCGGCCAGCTTGTTGGCCGACTCGCTGTCCCAGGAGCCGACCAGCTCGCGCGTGGCTCGGGACTCCCACGAGTCGTTGGCGGGGGCGATCGGGTCCGGATCGGGCCCGGGACCGCGGCCGGTGCGGCCGAACCGGTCGCGGACCGAGCCGTCGTCGTCGAAGTCGCCGCCGCGACGGGTGCTGGAAACGTCTTCCTCCAGGTGCGACGGGGAGTCGGGCGGGCCGTTCCAGCGGCCGCCGGAACCGCCCTCGGCGCGGGACGTGTCGCCGCCGGTGGAGCGGCCGAACCGGCCGCGGGTGAGGCGGTCGCGGAGCGAGCCGGGCTCGGCGCCGGTGGGGCCGTCGGTGCCGGCCACCGCGGCGAAGGCGGCGTCGGCGACCATGGGGGACGCGGGGACGGTGGGGTGCGCGCCGGTGTTCATCCGGGCGAAGGAGCGCGCCAGGGGCGACGGCTCGGGCAGCTTGTTGCCCGAGGCGATCACCAGCAGGCGCTCCATGACGGAGAGCTCCACCCGATAGGGCTCGGCGGCGAGCCAGCGGCCCGCGGCGTCGACCATCTCGTGCGCGTGGACGAGGTGGAGGTGCTCGCCGGGGGCGACGGAGATGACGAGGTCCTCGCTGACGTCGCCGCGGGAGGGTGCGACGACGAGATAGCCGCGAACGGCGCCGCCGACCTTGCCGAGCTGCTCGCGCCAGGTGTGCACCTCGGCGGCGAGGCCGTCGACGTCCTCCGAGCCGGGGACGAAGAGCCGGCCGCCACGCAGGACCTGGCCGGAGGCGTCCATGGTGAACTCGCCGTGCGGCCAGACGGTCGGCAGGAACAGGGCCACCCGCCGCCCGGCGACCACGAGGTGGGTGCAGCCGCCCTCGCCGAGGGCGAAGAAGCGGGCCGAGGGCAGCGCCTCGAGCTCCTTGAGCCGGGGCAGGTGGTCGTCGGGCTTGCCCCACCAGCGGCGGCCGCTGACGGCCTCGTCGACGGCGGCGCGGGACAACCGGCGGGCGTCGAGCATCAGCGCGGCCAGGAACGCGCCGATGAGCGGCACGTCGAAGCCGAGGTTGGCACCGATGAACTTGAGCAGGCCGAGGATGTCCATCCAGCCGTCGGGGAGCCAGGTGCGGGTGGCGGCGCCCCAGGCGACGGCGCCGGCGACCGCGGTGAGGATGGCGAAGAGCGGGAAGCCACGCAGCGTGAGCACGAGCACACCGATGAGCGCCAGGATCGCCGCGGCGCTCCACAGGGGGCTCAGCTCCGTCACGCCCCAGCCGGTGACGGCGAGGGCGAGGAGGGTGGCGGCGACGAGCAGGGCGCCCGCGAGCACGCCGGTCGGGCGCACGCCGACCCGGCGGTTGCTCTTGACGCCGGAGTGCCACGAGTTGCCGGTCAAGTCCCAGCCTCCAGGCAGATCCATACATTTCGACGCGGACCGCCGCGATCACCGGCGAGCCGGTCAGCCGCGATCACGTCGAACACGGCACCGAGCGTAACCCCGCGTGCCGCGCCGAGCGAGAGGCGTCCGCCCCGATCGTGATCCCCCACCGCGCCAGTATGCCCCGACCCACCGACAAGAAGCAGTTCCACGAAAGGTGCGAGACTTGTCCGGTGACCACCCGTACCACGCGTCCCACCGTCCGGTTCCGGCGCAGCGCGTCGCTGGCCGTGGCGGCCGGCATCGCCACCGTCGGCGCGATCCCGCTGCTGGCCGAGAGCCTCTGGTTCCTGCCTGTCCTGCTGGTGCCGATCGCGATCGCGGTGTGGGCGTGGCGGGCCGGCACCGACGTCGACGAGGCCGGTTTCACGGTGCGGGCGCTGTTCGGCAGCCGGCGGGTGCCGTGGGCCGCGGTCGACGGTCTGGTCAGCCAGGACGGCGCCGTGCAGGCGCGCCTCGCCAACGGTCACTTCGTGAAGCTCGACGCGGTCCGCCCCACCGACCTCGAGAAGATCACCACCGTGACCAAAACCAGCGATCAGTAGCCGTCGACCACCACGTTGACCAGCGGCTCACCGGCGGCGAATCGCCGTACCTGGGCACCGGCCAGCGCGTAGGCCCGGCGGAACAGTCCCCGTACCGAACCCGCCACGTGTGGAGTGATCAGCACGTTCGGCAGATCCCAGAGCGGATGGTCGGCCGGCAGCGGCTCCGGCTCGGTGACGTCTGTCGCATAGCCGATCCTTCCCGACGCCGCCTCGGCCAGGACCGCGCCGGTGTCCACCACGGGTCCCCGGGCGGCGTTGACCAGCAGTGCCCCGTCCGGCATCGCGGCGAGGAACTCCGCCGACACCAGACCTGTCGTCTCCGCAGTGAGCGGCACCAGGACCACCACCACGTCGGCGGAGGGCAGCAGCGACGGCAGCTCCTCGACGCCGTGCACGCCGTCACGCGCCCGGCGGGCCACCGAGGTGACCGTCACCTCGAACGGCGCCAGCCTGGCCGTGACCGCGGCGCCGATCGAGCCGGCACCGACGATCAGCACCCGCTTGCCCGCGAGTTCGTCGGTCTGCCGGTACGCCCACTGCCTCCCGCTCCGCACGAAATGCGGGAAGTCCCGCAGGCAGGACAGGATCGCCGTGAGGACCCACTCGGACGTGGAGGAGTCGTGCACCCCACGCGCGTCGCACAGGGTGACGCCCTCGGGGAGCCGTCCGGCCCACCGGTCGGCGCCGGCGCTCATGAGCTGCACGACCCGCAGCCCAGACATCGTCGCCGCCAGGTCGACCACGTCCGGCGGGGCGAGGAACGGCGGCACCCAGAAGTCCGCGTCCACCGGCGCGGTGTCGACGGCCACGGCCACCTCGGAGGGGAGCGGACCGAGCAACGGCAGGCCGGCCTCGTGCGGGATGCAAACCTTCACCGGAGCACAGTAACTACCACGCCGACACGATCTTCTCCCCCAGGTACTCCGGCACGTCGCGCCGTTCGGCGACGTACGCCTGGCTGACGGTCATGTCGGCGACGTTCCTGATCGCGACGGGTCCGCCCTCGGTGCGCAGCACACCGACGCCGTTGTCGAGGGGGTGCCCGATGAAGCCGGTTGCCGCGGGGACCAGCGCCGACCGCGCGCCGGGTGTCGTGGTGACGACGAGGACCTTCTCCCCGTAGTAGGCGTACGCACCCGTCCGCTCCGGTACCCGGATCGCGATCACGTCGGGGTCTGAGCTGATCGCTGTCGACGCCAGTGCCCACTCGGACCGGTCCGTGGTGTCCGTGGCGGCGACGTCCGGCGGGAAGGCCGTCGCGACCATCGTCTTCGCACCGGCACCGTTGGACAGCACCGCCGCCACGCCGCCGCCGGCCAGCAGGGTGCTGGTCAGGGTCCAGGTGCCGCTGGTCCCCTCGATCGGCCCGCTCCAGCGCTGCACGATGTTCCCGTGGGCCAGGCCGCCGGCGGCGAACAGGTCGGCTCCTTCACCGAACTCGTCCACGGGCATCGCCGGGCCCTCGAAGTAGAGGCCCCCGTCGCCGCAGGTGACCCGCCAGCGCTCGGCGGGCCGCAGCGAGTCGCGCGCGATCCAGCTGCCGGTCGGCGCCTCGGTCCAGACGCGGTCCACGACGCCGTTGCCGGAGACGGTCCCGCCCGCGGCGGTGGCGAACCGGCAGCCCGCCGGGACCAGCCCGACCAGCGCCGGGGCAGACCCGCTGCCGATCCTGACCAGCGGGTCGAGCCGCAGGTTGCTGAAGCCGCCGCCGAGCAGCTGGGCCGCGGTGGCGCCCGCGGGGCCGTCGTTGTAATACAGCGCGGCGTGGGTGGCGTTGTAGCGGGCGTACGCGAGGAACCGCCGGCCGCCCGCGTCGCCGAGGAACAGCACCTTCAACCGGTCGAGCCGGGGGTTGTCGCCACCGCGCCGGCGGAGCTCGCGCTCGAGCTCCTCCTGGGACACCACGGGGGCGCCGAGCGATCCACGGGTCGGCGAGTCGAGCAGCGTCCGCGTCCATGGCGAGGTGATGGGGTACCCCGCGTCGCCGCTGCCGCGGTCCGGCGGCGAGCCGAACTGCAGGGCGGGGACGAACGCCGCGCTGAGAGCGACCGCGACCGCGGCGAAGAGGGAGGTGAGCCCGGCCCAGCGGCGCCGGCGGCGCTGCAGGAGCCGGCGCATCGGGTCGGGCCGCGGGACGACGGGCGCGGCGGCGTCCCGGAACGCGGCCCGCAGCGCCTGTTCGAGATCGGTGCTCATGACGCCCTCCTGCTGGCCAGCACGTCCACGCCGAGGACGCCGCGCAGCCGGACCAGCCCACGCGACGCCTGGCTCTTCACCGAGCCGACCGAGATGCCGAGCAGCGCGGCGGTGTCCGTCTCCGACAGGTCCTCCCAGTACCGCAGGACGAGCACGGCCCGCATCCGCGCCGGGATCCGGTCGAGCGCCTGCAGCAGCGACTGCCGTTCGGCGATCCGGTCGGTGGGATCGTCGCCGGGCCGGTCCGGTGGGTCGTCGGTCAGCACCTCAGCGTTGCGCAGCCGCCGCCAGATGCTGGTGCGCTGGTTGACCATGGCCCGGCGCACGTACGCGAGGGGCTCGTCGACCCGGTCCCAGTGCCGCATGACCCGCAGCAGGCTGCTCTGCAGCAGGTCCTCGGCCGCGTGCTGGCTGCCGGTCAGCAGGTAGGCGGTGCGCAGCAGGTCGCCGTATCGAACTTCGACGAACTCCTGGAACTCCCCGGCCCCCATGTGGCTCCTCTAACACGAATCTTGCTCGAGTCGGAACATCCGTCACTCGGGCAGACGCCACCCCGCCGACAAAGGTTGAAAGGAAGATGATGTCCGGCAACGCTAGTCTTGGCCGGGTGAGCGCCCGGACGCACCCGAGAAGCCTGACGGCCGCAAAGACCCTGATGGCGGCCGTCGTGGCGATGCTGGCCCTCGCGGGCTGCTCGTTCGGCCCGCCGCCCCCCGACGAGCTGGGCTCGCCGCCGAAGCTGTCGCCGTATCCGAGCGCGTCGACCTCGGGGGGTGAGGAGGACGGCGGCCAGACGCAGGTCGCCACCAAGGTGCTGGTCAAGGGCCTCACCGTGCCGTGGGGCATCGCGTTCCTGCCGGACGGTTCCGCGCTGGTCACCGAGCGCGACAGCAAGAAGCTGCTGAAGGTCGGCAAGGAGTCCACGCCCGACGGCCTGGCGGTGTCGACCGTGCAGACGATCGATGACGTGGTGCCGGGCGGCGAGGGTGGCCTGATGGGCATCGCGGTGTCGCCGGCGTATGACACCGACAAGACGGTGTTCATCTACTACACCGCCAAGGACGACAACCGGGTCGCGAAGCTCACCCTCGGCTCGCCGCCGACCCCGATCCTGACCGGCATCCCGAAGTCGACGATCCACAACGGCGGCCAGATCCACTTCGGACCCGACGGCCTGCTGTACGTGTCGACCGGCGACGCGGCGAAGCCGGAGAACGCACCGAACCTCAACAGCCTCGGCGGCAAGATCCTGCGCATCCAGCCCGACGGGAAGCCGGCACCTGGTAACCCGTTCGGAACCACCGTGTACAGCTACGGACATCGCAACGTGCAAGGGTTCGCCTGGGACAAGAACAAGCGGATGTATGCCGTGGAGTTCGGCTCGGGTGAATGGGACGAGATCAACGTGATCGAGGCGGGCAAGAACTACGGCTGGCCGACCTACGAGGGCAAGGGCGGCGACCCGAAGTTCGTCGACCCCATCCAGGTGTGGAAGACGTCCGAGGCGTCGTGCTCCGGCCTCGCCTACGTCGAGGGGTTCCTCGTCACCTCGTGCCTCAAGGGCGAGCGGCTGTACGTGATGCAGCTCACCGACCAGGGCAGCATCTTCGGGGCGCCGAGCCCCCTGCTGAAGGACGCGCACGGCCGGCTGCGGGCGGCGGTGGCGGCGCCGGACAACAGCATCTGGGTCTCCACGTCCAACAAGGACGGTCGTGGCGATCCGAAGCCTGAGGACGACAAGCTCTTGCAGATCGTGATCAGCAACGTGGGTGGGGCCGGCAAGAGTTGAGCTCGCCGTTCCGCCGGCGGGCCGCCGTGGCCGCGCGCCGGATTCAGCGCCGGGCGATCGTGATGGCCGCCGGACGGCGGCACCACCCGTTCCGCCCACCCGGCAAAGGCTCCGGAGCGGGCTGGCGGCGCACCAAGCGGGTGCTGCGCGGCGTCCTGCTCGGCGTCGTCGCGATCATCGGCATGCTTATCGGCATCCAGCTCGGCGGGCACACGACCCAGGACATCGGCCCGTTCCAGGCGCGGCTGTCGCTGACGCCGTCGCTGCGCGGCGACACGTCGGTGGAGATCCCGCCGCTGGGCTCCCTCGAGCTGGACAGTCACGACGGCCCGGCCCACCTGGAGATCCGCCTCGAGTCCCTGGACGAGGCCCGGACCAGGGCGGTCGTCGCCGACGGCGGCAACCTGGAGCAGGTCAGCCACGACGCCGTCGACCAGCTCAACCTGGGCGTGCGCCGGCTGGCGCTGCAGACCGCAGGCTCCGGGCTGCTCGGCGCGATGATCCTCGTCGGGCTGGTGTTCCGGACCCGGCGCGAGACGGCGATCGGTGGCCTGGTGGTGGTCGCGGTGCTCGCCTCGGTCGGCGGCGCGACCGCGCTGACGTTCAAGCCCGCCGCGATCCAGGAGCCCACCTACCGCGGCCTGCTGGTCAACGCGCCCGCGATCATCGGCGACGCGCGCCGGATCTCCGACCGCTACGAGGAGTACCGGGCGCAGCTGCAGAAGCTGGTGCTCAACGTCTCCAAGCTGTACGGCACGATCTCCGCGCTGCCGGTGTACGAGCCGAACACCAGCGCGACGAAGGTGCTGCACATCTCCGACATGCACCTCAACCCCGCCGCGTGGGGCGTGGTGCGGACCGTCGCGGACCAGTTCGACGTCGACATCGTCGTGGACACCGGCGACATCAACGACTGGGGCAGCGAGCCGGAGTCCTCCTACGTCGGCGAGATCAGCCGGCTGCAGCTGCCGTACCTGTACGTCCGCGGCAATCACGACTCGGCGGTCACCGCCGCCGCGGTCGCGAAGCAGCCCAACGCGATCGTGCTCGACAACTCGATCGCCACGGTCCAGGGGTTGACGTTCGCCGGGATCGGCGACCCGCGGTTCACCCCGGACAAGTCGACCGACGCCACCGACGCCGAGCAGCACGCCGCCGTCGTCACGTCCGGTGAGCTGCTCGCCGAGAAGATCCTGTCCAGCCCGAAGCCGGTCGACGTCGCCCTGGTGCACGACCCCGTGGCCGCGCAGCCCCTGGCCGGGATCTGCCCCCTCGTCCTGGCCGGGCACCGGCACGCCCGTTCGATCACCAGGCTCGACCCGAGCGTGCCGGTCGTGCTGCCGTCGGACGCCGCGTCGCCGGTCGCGCAGCCGCCGGAGCGCACGCTGCTGATGGTCGAGGGGTCGACGGGCGGTGCCGGGCTGCGTGGCCTGGAGAGCGCCAAGCCGCTGCCGCTCGCGCTGTCGATCCTGTACTTCGATGAGGACCGGCACCTCACCGCGTATGACGACATCCAGGTCGGCGGGACCGGGCTGACCGAAGTATCGCTGCAGCGGCGCATCGTGGCCGCGGACAAGGCGACGCCGGCACCGTCCTCCTCGGCGGTGCCGACGCCGTCACTGACCTCGTTGTCCCCGTCGCCCAGCCCGTCGGCCTCCGCCCCGGGGCGCTGAGCCCGACGACCAGGCGGGCGCCGGCCGCCCGCCCCCACCGGGCGGGCGGGGGGGCGGCCCGCC
>NZ_JBFAPO010000014.1:0-20010 GCF_040676755.1 Dactylosporangium sp. NPDC049525
GGGCCACCAGCCAGCTCTGGCTGATCGGCAGCCCCGGACGAACAAACGCGATCATCGACGCCAACACCGGCGCCTTCACCGGGGGCTCCGCCTACTAATTCGACTCGCCCGCGCTCCAGGGCTCCTAAGTCGGCGCACCGCCGGACTACCAGCACAGCGTGATCGAGAACTTCATGTCGGTAGGATTCAACGTCAAGGACGTCACGCAGGCGACCGTCGTGTCGGCTGGGGTCGCCAACCCCGACGGCATCGTCTCCTCCCCGGGCCGCTCCGGGTACAAGACAGCACCGGCACGGCTGACGGCGCAGCGCGGTCCCGCTCCTGTCGAGAGGGCTCGCCCGCGGGGCAGCCCTCCGCGCCAAAGCCTTGCTACGTCGCCCAAGTGTCGCGGTTCACCAGGTAAATCTCAGCGACGTTTCGCTGTCGACGGAGGGGTTCCTGCCAACCGCCTTGAGTACGACCGTGGTGGAACGTTCGTTGCCGATGCGTGGCATGGCTTGGACGTAGTAGGCGTCGCCGGTGATGCGGCCGAGCCAGATCAGTCTGCCGCCGGGACGGGTGCGGGTGATGTCGTAGTACCAGACCTGCGGGTCGAAGTCCCACAGCAGGCGCAGTTCCGCGGCGCTCCCGTCCGTGCCGACATGGGATGCTTCGATGTGGAAGTGCCTTGGCCGCGGGAGCCGGTGGGGACGGTCTTTCGGGTCGAAGATGCCGATGCTGCCGATGTTCACTGCGTAGCCGGCGACGGGCTTTTGGTGCGGCGTGAGCTTGACGCCGGCTGAGATGGCCGCGACGCGTTTGCCGGCGTGCCGGGTGAGGGGCACGGTTGCGCGGGTCCAGCCACCACTGGCCGCGGTGATCTTCACGCCGTCGCGGTGGTCGAGACGCTGCCACACGGTGCGGTTGCTGTCCTTGAGGATCAGACCGAGATAGAGCTCGGCGGCGTGCGGTTTCGGGGATCGGTACACCACTTCGGCTTGTGTGCTGTGGGTGACCTTCAGGTCGGTCTTGAACAGGCGTACGGCGGTGGGATTCTGGGTGCTGAGGTCGCCGGCGATGCCGAGTGATGTCCCGCCGTTGTAGGCGGTGGTGTAGTCGTATCCGACGGTGAGGAGTTGGGACGTGGAATGTGTGTCGAAGTCCTCGGTCCACCATTGCCAAGTGGGGAGGATCTCCTGGATTCCGGCGCTGAACCACGGTGTCGACGAGGACGACGCGCCGTCGAGATAGAAGGCGGTACCGGTGCCGGTGTTGAACCGGGAGAAGAACGGCAGGTCACCGATCACGGAGCGTTCGGTGATGTAGTTGGCGACGCCGTAGGAGCCGGGGCTGGCCGGCACGGCCGGGTTTCGGGTGCCTCCGGACCAGAACTGCAGTTCCGCCTCGTAGGCCGCGGACTGCAGGTCCGGCAGTCCGGGTGTTGCGGGGTTGGGCGCTGCGGATTCTTGGGACAACTCTAGCGAGCGACGCGCGGGGTCGAACAACGCGACGCTGGCCTGCGCCGCGCCGGTCCCGTTGATTGGGATGACCAGGTCGATCTCGTTGTTCGCTGGCGGAACCATGGGCGACATGGTGATGCCCAGTCCGGTCCGGCGTTCGAGTTGCAGGCCGAAGTAGCACACGCTGATGGGATCGAGGTGCAGGAACGCGCACTCTCGCACCGCGGTTTGCACATCACTCTGTCCCCACCAGTAGTTGATGAAGATCGTGTCCGCGCCGGCCTGCGTGATCCATCCCGCATTCTGGGAGTTGAAGGTGTTCTGATAGGCCGGGTAGGCGCCGTTGACCGTCACGGCGTCGTACCACTGCACGGTAAAGGTCTTCAAGTGGTTGACGGCGGCGAGCTGTTGCAGGTAACCGATGAAGGCCATCAGCGATGCGACCTGATCGGAGTCGAGTTCCGACTCGACGTTGAGGAAGTAGCCGTCGTAGCCGAAGTACTTCGCCAGCTCGACCAGCTTATCGGCAACCGGGAAGTGCCCCGGACGATCTTGTTGGAGGAACCCGTCGTTGTCGTCGCCTGTGTAGGGCTGAAAGAGGATTCCGATCGACAGGGACCCGGTCCGGTGCAGAAGGTCGGTGTATGCGGTAGTAGGAACGGCTTGCGCGCCCTGCCAGCCGCCGACGATATCCTGATACTGCTGGAAACGGGTGACGAACGGGTCGATTGTATCTCCATAGCGGAGGTACTGGTAGTGCCGGTTGAAGTCGTTGTCACCGATGTCCGAGATGGCTTCGTAATACTGCGAGAGGTTCGTCACCTGCGGTCGTGCACTCAGGTCCGGCTGCGCCTGAGTAGCGGCGAACGGCGCGATCCTGGCAGCGACCGGGACACGCGATCGAAAGTACCGCGCATCCGGATCGGTCGCCGGGTCGTAGCCGAGAAGAGCCTTGATCGCATCCGCGCTATCCACCTTCAGGCCCGGTTGCTGCGCCGCGACACCCGGAAACCGCGGTGCGATCACCGGATCCGCGACGGATACCGGCCGCGCGGCCGCTGACCGCACCGGCGACAGCACGAGAGATCCGCCAACCGCGGACGCGATCGCCAGAAACGTACGCCGATTGAGCTTCACACGGACCTCCCCGATTCGCACCGAGCAAAGACAACCTGGCGTCAGAATTCGCTGTTTGAATACTCCTTGTCAATCCCTCTAGCGGGTTAACTGGCCACGGAAATGATCAATGGAAGAATACGACCCGTCTGGACGAGATGAACTCGCCGAAGCGACTACCTTCGCCGAGATGGCCGAGTGCGCGGCATCGACATAGACAAGTTCCGCAGAGCGCTTGAGACTTCGGCGACGGACTCCTCGGCCTGGCGCAGCCCCGGTTCGGGCCGGGTGGGCTGGCTGACCACCGCGGATGGCGGCGGGTTTGTTCATCACGAACGTGGGTGCTTGGTTGACCATGCTGCTGGTTGTCGGTCTTGCCGTAGCGGCCCAGCCACTGCCGCCCGACACGAGCCGTGCGCTGGCCGGCCTTGCGGTCACCGGAATCGTCGATGACCAACACACTCTCGCTGTGCCAGGCGGTGGCCGGATCAGCCTGCGGCGTACCTCGACCGGCACGCCCGGAGCTCTGACGCGGCAACGATGCGGCCGTCCCGACCATCCCACCCACATCCGCGCCGTGTCCCGTAGTCGGCAGCCGGTCGGGCTCCGCTCGCCTTCCGGGCCGCAGCGCAGGCATGGATCAGTCATACGGCGGCGAGGGCTACGCCAGAGCATGCCTGACTATAGGGCCATATGACCCTAATATCTGTGGCTGGAGATCGTCTCAGCCGCGCGCCATACCACGCCGTCGCCGACCAACTCCGCATCCGCATCCTTACCGAGCCTTTTCGTCGGGTGCACCGCTCTGCCGGTACCGTGCGGGTTCGTCCGAGTCGCGAATGAATTGACCGGTTCGAGTTGCAGGTCGCCCGGCGTGGATCTCTCACCCGCAGGGACCGGTGAGACGTCGACCGGCCGACGCCAACTGCGCCCGCAGGCGCCGTGAAGCGATCTCCAAAGAGGGGCCGAATCCGAGCGCTGTCAGATGCCGACACAGCGCTGCTCACGGCCAGCCCGGCCGGGCGGAGCCGCGTCCAAGATCCAGACTGGTCGACGCGGTCCAGCACGCACCGACGCGGACCGATCTGGACCCTTCCGAAACAGCCGATCACTTTCGGAACACTTCAGGTCCACAATGGACAAACAAAGAGAAGCGGCTGATCCGCGTTTCCGCAGGTCAACCGCCTCTTGATGTTGCGCGCCCGAAGGGACTCGAACCCCTAACCTTCTGATCCGTAGTCAGATGGGACGCAGGCACAGGTCAAGCCTTGATCGAACGATCCGCACGCAGCCCATTTCGACCACCACGCCGGACCCCGGCTCGAATCCCGTGGTGCCTTGCGATCGTCTCGCAAGGCACCACGGGATTCGAGGGGCATGTCCACGTTGCTGGAGCCGACGAGACCGAGGTTGTACCAGCCGTCTGCGGTGATCGCGGAAGGTCGTGTGGTCTATCGACGCGAAGTCTGTGCTGGGTGGGATCACGATCTGTTGGTTCAGGAGGACTCGAACCCTTTGCCCTCTGATCGGTAGATGGCGGCTCTGACTGCGATTCTGGCAGCGACGGCGTCAGCCGCGTCCTGGTGCACCTGCTTGGTGACGCTCTGATACGTGTCCCGGGTGAGCGTGGTGGTCGAGTGGCCGAGTTGCTCGGACACCACCTTGATGTCGATCCCTGCATCCAGCGCGATGGTCGCCGCCGAGTGCCGTAGGTCATGCAACCGTACCGGCGGCATCCCCGCATTCCGTGCGAGCAGCCGGAACCGCGCGCTGAACGCGTTGGGATGCCACGGCTGCCCGTCGGGGCGGACGAAGAACAGCCCGGTGTCCGGCCACGCATCCCCGGCAGCGAGTCGCCATGCCGCGCGGCGCGCCCTGTATGCCGTGAGCACTCGGACGGTGTCAGCGTCGAGGGCGATGTCCCGGTTCCCGGCCCGGCTTTTCGGCGGTTTCTGTATGGTCCGATGACCCATGATGGCGATCTGGTTGTTGACGGTCAGTTCCCGTTTGGCGAGCCGTACCTCAGTGTCCCGCAGCCCGACGGTTTCGCCTCGGCGCAGTCCGCGGTACGCCATCAGGTGCAGCATGGGGTGGATCACCTGATCGTGGTCGGCTACATGGTCGAGGAACGTGGCGACCTGTTCGGCGGTCCAGACCATGACCGGCCCGGGGACTTCGCCGGTGGCCTGCCACCGTTCGATGCGTTCGTCCTCCCACACGATTGGCAGGGCGCGGTCGGCTGGAGTCTTGACGAGCATGGCGGGGTTGGAGCCGACGATGAGTTCGTCGGCGAGGGCGTCGTTGATCGCCTTCCGTAGCACAGCCCGGATGTGATGACGGGTGACCGGCCCGGTGGGGCGGACTCGCGCAACGGTCCTGCGCACAGCTGGGTCAGGGCTGGCCTTGAGCTCACGGATTTCAGCGTTGCGGCGTTCCATGGCGATGAACATCGCCCGCAGGTGGCTGGTGCGCAGTTTGTCGAGGGGTACGTCGCCGAGGTGCGGAATGAGGTGGGTGCGGACGATTGATTCGTAGCCGTGGATGGTGTTGATGTCGGCTGTGAGGTGTTCGAGCCAGCTGGTGAGGTACTCGCCGACGGTGGGCATGTCGCCGAGTGGTCCGTCGCCGCGCAGGCGTTGCCGGACGCGGTCGACGTCGGGGAACGGGAGGCGGTGGCGTACCGCGTTCTGGATGACGTCGCCGATCTCGATCTGTCGGCGGCGGTCGCGGCCGGCCAGCCCCAGCAGTGCGCGGGCGTGGTCGCGTTCGGCGACGGCCTGCTGGCGGGTGTCGATGCCGGCGCGGCGTAGCAGGCGGCGTTGTCCATCGGCGGTGGGTGGGAGTTCGAGTTGGTATGCCCAGTGGCCGTGTTGGGGGTTCCAGGAGCGGTTCGGGCGGCGCAGCTGAGGGCAGTGGGTGCCATAGGGCTTGTCGGTGTGCGGGTCGCGGCAGCCGCAGCGTTTGAAGATGCTTCCTTCTGCCATGGTTGGTGGTGTGCTCCGATCAGGGTGGCAACGGTTTGTCGTGGTCCATCGACGCTCGCCTCGCGGGCGTGTTCAAGTCGTCGCGGGTGCGTCCCGCCGGCGCCGTGTGGGCGCCGACGGTGCCTACGCGTCGAGGTGGATGGCGGCGAGCAGCGGTGCGGTCGGTACGCGGTAGACGGCACCGACCTTGAGCAGCGGCACCGGGAACGCGCCGCGGCGGGCGAGCTTGTATGCGGCGGAGCGCGAGATGCCGAGGATCTCCGCGGCGGTGGCGAGGTCGGTGGTCGGATCGAGCGCCCGGAGCCGCTCGGGGGTCCAGGCGCTACGGGCGGACATAGGAGGACACGCCGTCGGCGACGGCCTCGTCGTACGGCCGCTGCGGGTCATGGATCGGGTGCACCGACGGATCGACCTGCTCCGCCTCAGGGAGTTCGTACAAGGCGAGGCGTTCGCCGCGAACATGCCAGGCGTGCTCGCCGGGGCGGCTGGCGGCGATGGTCAGCCCGCCCGAATTGCGCCCAAAGCGGTCCAGGTCGTCGGTGGTAACGAGCAGCAGGCTGGCACCGGTGTTGACGGCGAGGGAGCGGTGGCACGGCCAGCTGGACGGCGGTCCGCCGGCGTCTCGCTGGTACCAGAACCCGATGTCCTTGCCGTTGTGCAGGTACTGGCCGTATGGAGCGGGTATGGACCGCCAGGCCCGGATGTCGGTGCCGGCCTGCGTCCGGGCATGGGCGGCCAGGTCGGCAAAGGACTGGTTGGTGGTCAGGTCCGGCTCGCCGGGAACGGGCCGGCAGAGGTGGACGACGAACGGGCCGAGGAGCCAGGCCAAGTCGATGCGGACGGGCCGGCGGCGTTGGGCCAGGATCTGCAGTCGTCGATCAGCGTCGGCCGGCGCGGAGTCGCAAGCGAGTGCAGTGAACTGGTCGGTGGTCAGGGCCCGGTGCTCGGTGAGCATGTCGATGGCCCAGCGGTCGCGCGGCATGAGGCCGCGCAGGTCGGTGAGAGAGAAGGTGGTCTTCACGGTTGTGTGCCTCCGGTAGGGAAGGTCAGCGAGTGCGACTGCTCTGGGGTGGCTGTGCAGCCGCCAGGGACCGGTGGTGGAGTGGGCGCCGGGAGCGCGGGCGGCGGTGGCGACCGGCGTCCCGAGCGGGCCGAGGTCGGCGAGCCGCTGGTGCAGGTGGCGTTCGCGGTCCGGGGAGTGCAGCCACAGCAGGACCTGCCACGCCGACCCGCCGGGCGCACCCGGCGAGTTTGCGCAGCAGTTCGGTGAGGGGTTCGCCGCCGGTGCCGGACTCAAGGAAGAAACGGCACGCCGGACCAGGCGCCGTGCCCATCAGGGCGGATGAGGGCCCGGGCGATGAGTTCCACCTGGTCACCCGGTCCGGCAAACGAATTCTGGTGCGCTGCACCAGGATTCGGGCCACCATCGCTGCAGTGTGTGGTGGGGGAGGGGTTGGCGGTCACGAGTGCCGCTCCAATCAGCGCGGGAATGGGCAAACGAAGGTGGGCGAACCGCATCGGGCGCGCCCCCCGAGAGGTGACGGTGGGCAGGGCTGTGCCGTGCTGCGGGTGTGACCCGGCCGGTGACGTCCGGACCACGGGACGCATGCCCGCGTCGAGCTGACTCGGTCAGCGCCGTACTACACGCCGGGATGGTCGCCACAGCGTCACCGGCCGGGCTAGCGGTGCTTCTGGCGCGCAGATCGTGGTGCCTGTTGCGGCGCCGAGTTTGACGCTGCGAGCGCGGAGATCATGGGCGGATCCCAGGTTTCAGCTGACGAACCGGCGTAGGTGCGCGCCGCAGCTGTCACGAGGCCTTGGTCCTGTCCGGTCCTGCCGCGTTGACCTGTTGCAGCCAGCCGAGCAGCTTCGGCAGATTCCGGCGGGGCCCGTACGTGAGATAGGTGCCGTCGGCGGAGTGCGCGCCGATGCTGGCGGCGTACCGCAGCCGGCGCAGGCTGTTGACCCGCCCGACGTGCACATGGAGGCCGAGCCCGTGGGCGTGGGCGGCGAGCCGGGCGGCGGCCGGTCCGAGTTTCCACGGGGTGGATCCGCCCAGGAACAGTGCGTCGAAGAGGGTCCAGTCGATGTTGAGGTGTTCCAGTCCGTCCTGGGCGACGAGCGCGGCGGGGTAGCCGAGGGCGCGGATGCGGGGCAGGACCGGCCGGGACCGCGCCCACGTCGCTACCGCGTCACCAACGACGTCGGGTGCGGTCGCAAACGCGCACTGTCCACGATGGACCACGCGGGCGGCGAGCCAGGCGAGGTAGCGGTCGTCGCCGGGGTAGCGACCGGTGTAGGACGCATTGTCGGCGATCCACGCGACGCCGTCCTCGACCCGGTTTCCGGCCGCGGGGGTGGCGATCATCCCTAGTCGGCCGGCGCGCATCGCCTCACGGACGGCGGGGCCGGAGGCGGTGGCGTAGTAGCGCACGGGCGGCGGCGAACACGGCGACGGGCACGACGGTGGCGATGGCCTTCACCCACAGCTGGCCGGGCAGCGCGGCCCCGATCGGGAACCCCGCCAGGGCGAGGAACAGCAGGGAATCGACGGGGACGCTGGCGGCGTTGGACGCGAGCGCGGCGCGGAGCATGCCGCGGTCCCGGAGTCGTTGGTAGACGAGGAGGTCGACGAGTTCGGCGACGAGGAACGCGACGGCGGAGGCGATGGCGAGGCGGGGACCGGCGGGTGTGGCGCTGAAGACGGCGCCGGTGCCGATGCAGGCCAAGACGGTGGGCCGTCCGGCGGTCTGGTGGACCCAGTCGCGGGCGAGGAGGGTCAGGCCGGCGGCGGCGGTCCCGGCGGCGGCGGTGAGACCGAACCCGACCGGGATGAGTCCGTAGCCGGCGGTGAGGCTGTTGGCGGCCATGACGGCGGTGATGAACACGAGGACCGGCGGCACGGCTGCGGTGATGGGCGATCGGCGTGGACGGTCCGGGGACGACGCGGGCGCGGGTTGCGGGTGGGGTGGCTGGTGGTTGCGGGCTGGCATGGCTGGGTGGGCCCCTTTCGGGCACGGCAGTTCGACCCTCGCCGGGACTGGCGAGAGCTGGTGTGGATGTCTGGTCGGCGGGTCTGCTGATCTGCGGCGCGGGCCGTCAGCCGGTGCCGTTGGTATCTGCGATGACGTCGGTGTGGTCGAGGTCGGTGAGCCGGCGCAGGCCGGTCGGCCGCATCCGACCGGTGTCGCAGGTGATGTCGGTGCGGCGGTTGAGGTCGGCGGTCAGGCGGGTGCGGGCGTCGGCGTAGACGGTGTCGGGCTCGTCGCCGGTGACGGTGATGGCCAGCAGTGCGTCGGCGTGGATGCGGTAGATGCCGCCGGTGGGGTAGCCGGGGTGGGGGTCGGTGCGGGTGGTCCGCAGCCGGCGCAGGCTGCGGGCGGCGGGGTGTTCGACCGGGGTGGTGGGGGTGTCGGGGCCGGTGAGGTAGCCGGTGCGCAGCCGGCTGAGGGCGGCGATGAGGTGGGCGGTGCCGACGTGGTGGGCGTAGCGGTCGTTGGGGGCGCGGACGGTGGTGGTGACGGGTACGGCGACGCCGACGACCCACCGGTAGGGCTGGGTGTGCAGGCCGAGGCGGGCCAGGACGTCGTCGCCGTCGCGGCGGGTCAGCGCGCCGCGGCTGACGAGGGCGCGCAGTTCCGCGCGAACGGCCTCGGCGGTGAGCGCCGGGACGGCCCGGTCGAGGTGGTCGGCGAGCGCGGCGAACGGGCGGTGTTGCAGTGGGCCGTGGGTGGTCGGCATGGCAGCCTCCAGGACGGTGTTGACAGGGGGCAGAGGCAGGCGCCGGCGGGGTGGCGGTGCCGATGCCGGTGCTGCACGGCGGTGCGAAGGGGCCTCGGGGCGCGTGGTTCAGGTCGCGGCGGCGAGGACGGCGGCGAGCATGTCGGTCCACTCGACGCCGTGGACGCTGGTGTCGTCGTCGAAGGACCAGACCAGGTGGTCGAGGTCGAATCCGCTGCGGTGGCCGTCGATGCACACGAAGCTGCTCGCGGCGTGTCCGGCGCGGCTGGGGGCGATGACGAGGCTCCAGGTGTCGGCGTGCAGCAGGACGACGACCGGTCGGCCGCGCAGGTCCCGACCGATCAGCAGCGCTCCCGGTGTCGGGTCGGCGGCGAGGCCGGGTGCGTCGGTGATGATGTCGGTCACCTGCCGGATGTCGATCGCCCACATCACGTCGTAGGTGGCGCCGACGCGGGAGCTGCGGCCCTGTCGGGCGGCGGTGGTGAACTCGCCGGCGGTCTGGTTCGCGGCGCTGCGCCGGCCATGCTGGTCGGCGGTCACCACCGGTGCGACCGTGGGGCGGCCTGCACGATGGTGACCGGGAACGGCCCGGGTCGCCGCCGTCGCGGTCGACGTTGCGGCGCTGCCGGGTCGGTCGGGACGCGGTGGGTGGTGCCGGGCACGGTCGGCTCCCTCGGGGTCGGGCCGGTGGGGTCGGCACACGGTGGTGCCGACCCCACCGGCGTGCGGTGCTGGCGGCAGGACGGGGGATTGCCGGTGCGGCTGGGCGCGGCGAGCGCTTCGGGCCTTCCGTCAGGTGGGGGCGTGCCAGCGCTGTCTGGCGATGTGGGCGGTGCCGTGGTCGGTGCGGGGCTGGCTGGGGCGTGACCAGCCCGGTGTGGCCGGGCGCTGCGCGATGACCTGCCAGCCGGCGGCGCGGAGACTTGCGCCGTTCTCCCCGGCCTGGGTGTAGGTGACGAGACGCCGGTAGCCGAGCGCTTTCGCCGCCGTCCAGGCCGCGGCGTAGAGCATCGAGCAGGCGTTGCGGGTGCCGTCGGCGGCGACCTGGGTGACCTGGGTGACCTGGGTGACCTGGGTGACCGTGTGGCCGTCGTCGAGGAGCCGGGCGACCGGCCGGCCGACGACGGCGACGCCGACCAGGGTGTTGTCCTGGTCGGCGACGCCGATGGAGTACTTGTGCCCGGCGGGTGGGCGGTGGTGGCGGTGCCAGTCGGTGTTATGGCCAGGGCTTGGCACTGACCGTTGTCCACCGTGTTTGGTCGGAGGGGTGGACGCTGGGTGAGCCGCGTCTCGGCGAGGCGCGGCGCCGTGGAGGAAGACGGGGTCAAGGCCGGCCATAGGCCGCCCGGAGGGTGTGGCCTTGACGCCGGGTCCGCGCGGCGCGGGCTCGTCGGCGGGCGCGGCGATCCAGGCGGACGCCGTTCCGGCTGGCTAGTGCTTTGACCGGGAACGTTGACCGGGTTGGGTGACACGCCGGTCGGCGTTCCCGGCCTTTGCGGTGGTTGGGGTTCAGGCTGTGCGGATGGCAGATCCTGTTCGGGCTCGGCGGCTCAGTGATATTGAGGGCCGGCTTCCGCGTGCACTCGGGTGAGCGGGTGGAGAGACTGGCTCGCCACGACGGGCCGGGGCGACAGGGCCTCGGCCGCACGGAGGCGGTCAGCAGCACGACTGCGCAGCGTTTAAGTTTGCGACCATGCCTCGCCATACTCGCCATATCCCGCCCGCAGTCCGTTTTGGCGGCTACCTGCTTGTAGCTGTCATCGCGATCACCGTTCTCGCACTGTGGAACGGCGACTCGTGGCTGGCAGAGCTAAGACGTGGCGTGCTACCTGCGGTGACGATCGCGATATTCGGCGAAATCGCCTATCGAAGAAGTCGGCAGCCTCCAAAGCGCTAAGGCGACTTCGGTCAGCGCGGTCACTGCCCGTCGTCCTCGTCGCCGTTGGCGAGCAGGTGGGCCAGGGTCAGAGAGCCGGCGCGCTCGAACAGGTTCCGACATCCCGACAGCGTGGACCCCGACCACAGCGAAGTCGGGAACGCTGACCGGCGTGTCCCCCAACCCGGTCAACGTTCCCGGTCACAGCACTAGCGCGGTTGTGGGCGTGGCGTGCGGGTGTCGAGGCGGGTGACGTCGTGAGCGGCTTCGAGAGCGCGGCGGAGCCGGGCGTTGTCGACGGCGAGATGTTCTGCAGGTGGCCGAGCGCGTCGCGGAGTTGGTCGGCGAGTTCGTCGCGTTCGCGGCGCAGCGTCGCGACTCTTGCTTCGAGTTCGCCGACGCGCGCTGGTGGTCGGTCCGCTGTCGGCGTGCCGCTGGTGGTGCTGGCTTGGCGAAGCTCGATGGCAATGTCGCGATAGCGGCGCCAGAAGGTGGCGTTCGGGATGCCGAGCTGGCGGGCCAAGCCCTGAACGGTCGGTCGGATGCCGGTGGCGGCTGCCTGGTTGAGCATCGCGTCCAGCGCTTGGCGCACGACGTCCTCGGTGGGCAGGGTGCGGCTCATCGTGGCGCGGTGTTGGTGTCGAGGAACGCGGTGATGGCGTTCGCGCGTTGCCGAAGGACGGCACTGAGATAGGGCGGCAGTGCAGGGATCCGGTCGAGGTAGGTCTCGAGCTCGGTCACCTCGCCGCGCAGCGCTTGGCGGTTGGCCTGGGTGAGCGCGGCATTGCGGCAGTGCAGGGGTTGGCAGTTGTCGAGATCGGGTCGGGCGCCGCAGAGGGCTTTAGCGTGATCGAAAACGCAGGTTGCATATCTGCCGGGGTAGATGGCCGGGTCGTGGCGGGCCATGATGCGGGCCAGCCGACGCGGATCAGTGACGACCTGCCCGGAGAATTCCTGGGTCCGGCTGAAACGGTCGAGCCGTTGCCCGCCGGTCCTGCCGGCACCGTCCGCAGACTCATCCCGGCCCTCCAGCTGTACCCGTCCGTCCCGCCGGTCCTGCCGGTGCTGCGTCGTGCGGGCACGGGCCGGTGGCGGTGTCGGGGGGCAGGTACGGGGCGAGCCGGGTGAGGGCCTCGTCGTGGAACGCGGTGGCGATGTCGACGCCGATGTAGGCGCGGCCGAGGTGCAGTGCGGCGAGTCCGGTGGTGCCGGCGCCGGAGATCGGGTCCAGGACGGTCCCGCCGGGTGGACACCCGGCCGCGATCGCCCGGAGTGGCAGGTCCAGCGGGAACGGTGCGACGTGCGCGCCGTGGTACGGGCGGGTGGCGATCTGCCACACGTCGCCGGGATTGCGGCCACGGGTGTGCGCGGCGGTGTGGGCGTGCCCGAGCGGCACCAGGTTGCTGCCGGCCGCTTTCGCGGCCTGCGGGCTGCCGTCGTGGTGTTTGCCGCCGTAGCGGCTGCCGCCGCGCCGGCGTGCGGTCGGTCCGATCCCGCCGGTGGCGCCTTTGCGGGCGCCGCCGAAGGTGCGGGTGCCGTCCGCCGCGTCGGGCCGGGCGAGGGGTATCCGGATCGGGTCGAGGTCGAAGTGGTACCTCGCTGAGCGGGTCAGCAGGAACAGCAGTTCGTAGCTGGCGGTCAGCCGATCCCGGACCGATTCCGGCATCGGGTTCGGCTTCGCCCAGATGATCGCGTTGCGCAGCCACCAGCCGTGCCGTTGCAGCGCGAACGCGACCCGCCACGGCACGCCGTTGAGGTTCTTCGCCGGCAGCGCGTCCGCACCCGCACCGGCGGGTGTGCCGGTGCGGGTACGGCGGTTCCCGGTGGCGTAGCTGTCGCCCAGGTTGAGCCAGACGGTGCCGGTCGGCTTCAGGACCCGCCGCACCTGCTCGAACACGGCCACGAGCCGGTCGACGTAATCGTCGACGGCCGGTTCCAGACCGTACTGCGGGTCGATCCACACCGCCCGGCAGCCTGGACACGAGGTTCCCGGCGTCGGTGGGGCGGGGATGTGGTGGACACACCCCGGATCGCCGCCTTCCCACTGGCCGGTGCCGTAGTCCCGCAACTGCCAGAACGGCGGTGAGGTGACCACAGCGTCGACGCTGGCGTCGGGCATCGCGGCGAGCACGTCGCGGGCGTCGCCGAGGTACAGCCGGACCGGCCCGGCGTGCCGGTATTCGAACCCGCTCAGCGGGTCGCCGGCGGCGTCGTTTCGGAGGTTCATGCGGGTACCGCCCAGCGGGCCGGGTCGAGCAGCAGGCACAGCGCGGCGGCGGCCTGTTGCGGTACGACCCCGTTGCCGAGGACCCGCAGTGCGCGGGTGCGGGGCAGCGCGAGCTGCGGGTCGGTGACCCACCGTTCGGGCAGGCCCATGAGCCATTCCACGAACGGAGGTGCGAGGACGGGCTTGCCGTGCTTGCCCGGCTGGGACGGGTCCGGGGCTGGCCGGCCGAGGAGGAGTTCCCAGCGGGCGACGGCGGTGGCGTAGCTGCCCCATCTGGTTTCGTCTGGGGTGCCGTATCCGGTCGGCGGATCGCCGACGTCGGTGGGCTCGGTGTGCCGGTCGGCCACGCGGACGGCTGCGGAGGGCAGGGTCAGGTCGCCGTGTGAGCCGCGCTGCCCTGGGCAGCCTTTGCTGCCGTCGGTGGCTCGCGTTGTCGGCAGGAGCCGCGCCGCGTCAGTGAGGGTCCGGCCGGCGTGCCCGATGAGTGGGACGCTCCGGCCGGCGGTGGCGTTGGCCGAGGATCGGCTGTCCGCGACGGTCGGGGTCGGTAGCAGCTGCCTGCGGGCGAGGCTGTCCAGGCTGGGCCGGACCGCCGCCCCCTGCGATGGGGACTGGTTGGTGCCGTATGGCGCCGCTGTCGGTGTGGGTAGCAGGTGGTGGCGGGTACCGCGGGGTTCGATGAGGTCGGGAAGTCCGTACTGGTGGCCGACACCGTGGCCGTCACGGGCGCACGGCGTCGGCAGCGTCGGCGCCGCTGCGGAGCCGCTGTTGGTCGGCGGCCAGCAGGAACAGGCGGTCGCGGCGGTGGGCGGCGCCGATGTCGGATGCGCGTAGGCATGCCCAGCGCGTGTCGTACCCGATCTCGGCCAGGTCGGCGTGGACGACGTCGAAGCCTCGGTGGAGGAGGGCGGCGACGTTCTCCACGAAGACGAGTGGTGGTCGTAGGACGCGAACGGCGTCGGCGACGGCGGTCCAGACGCTGGAGTGTTCGCCGGTGATCCCGGCGCGTTTCCCGGCGTTGGAGATGTCCTGGCACGGGAACCCGGCGGTGAGGATCTCGACGGGTTCGACGAGGCTCCAGTCGACGGTGCGGATGTCGCCGAGGTTGGCGACGTCGGGCCAGTGGTGCTTGCAAACGGTGCGGGCGTGCGGGTCTGTTTCGGCGTACCAGGCGAGCTGTCCGCCGAGGACCCATTCGACGGCGAGGTCGAGGCCGCCGTAGCCGGTGCACAGCGACCCGATCCGCGGGCCGCCGCTGCGGCGGCCGTCAGGTCCGCCGGGGTCTCCGGCAGCGGGGTGCTGGCCCGGCGGTGTGCCGGTGGGGTGGGCACTCACGCCACCTCCCGCACCGGGGCGGTCCCGACGGTGATGTCGGTGGTGTCGGTGCTGGTGTCGCCGGGGTGCGGGCAGGTCCACGGCCCGCACCCCGGCACGTCCACATCAGCAGCCGCTGACCGAGGCCGGAGCACGACCTGGTCGAGCGGGACGCGTTGGCGGTGCAGGAAGAACTGCCCGCGCAGCGGGTGCCCGTCGGCGTTGGCCCGCGCGGAGCCGTGCCGGATCGCGGCGTCGAACGCGACCGCGTCCGCCCACTCCGCCGGGCTGTCCGCCTTCAGTGCGGCCCAGAAGGTGTCGTCGTGGAACGGGCACCCGAGGCAGCTCGACTTCGGGGTGCCCGGCAGGCCGTGCCGCTCGAGGTAGGCGACGCAGTCGCTGCGCCGCCACCCGAGGTCGAGCAGGGGGAAGATGTTGCGCATGTAGCCGACGTCGGCGTCACGCGCCCGGCCGATCTCATCAAGGGAGATCCCGATCGCGATGTCGGCGACGACGCCGGCCGGCACCCGCCGCGGGTGCGGGTAGCCGAGCCGGCGCCGGATCTCGGCCTTGATCGGTTTGATCTTGTACTCGGACGTGCATTGGCGTCGGGCCATGCCGCGTTCGCCGTCCGGGCCGAGCGTGAACAGCGGCATCGACGCGAAGCGGTGGGCAGGGTCGAGGGCGTCGGCGCGGATGTCCCCGGCCGACACCCGTATGATCGGGATGCCCGCCTCGGTGGCGATCCGTTCGAGGCGGTTGAGGTGCTGGTAGACGGCGGTGGGTTCCCAGGCGGTGTCGGCGAAGACGGCCGCGGTGAAGGTCGGGATGTCGCCGCGGGCGGCGAGCAGCAACGTGGCTGAGCTCTGGACGCCGGCGCCGAGACTGAGATACCGGTGGATGGATGTGCTCATCCGCGTCCCCCGGTACCGTCCGATGTGGACGGTGTGATCGGTTTGGTGAAGATGAGGACGTCCTCGTGTGCGATGAGGTGCATCGGGGTGCCGCCGGCGCGTGCCTTGCGCACGGACTGCAGCTGGAAGAAGCTGGGTCGGGCGACGAGTTGCCCGTCGCGGACCGCGGCGAGCAGCGCCACGCACCGTTCGGTCGGGATCAGGCCGGCGCGGATGCCGGCGCCGATGACGGCGGAGGGCAGGTCGACGAGTTCACCGTTCTTGCGCCAGGGGCGGGCGGTGACCACGACGGTCCCGCCGGGGCGCAGCAGGGTGTGGCAGCCGCGCAGGATCTGCGTGAACCCGTCGGCGAGGCCGGTGAGGTCGCGGTAGGCGAGGTTGCCCTTGTCGGCGCCGTCGTTGTACCGGTTGTCGCGGATGTCGAGTTCGTCGCCGGTGCGGACCAGGCCGTGGACGGTCGGCCCGTACGGCGGTGAGGTCACCACCAGGGCGACGTGGCCGATGAGGGCGGCGGGGACGAGGGACAGGATGTCGGTGGCGTCGCCGCGGATGACGCCGCCGCGGCCGGTGGCGCCCTGGGTGCGGGCGTGGCGGAGGTTGGCGTCGGCGATGTCGGACCAGCGGGACTCGTACTCGATCCCGAGCGCGTCCCGTCCGGCGTGTGTGGCCTCCACGAGGGTCGTGCCGATCCCGGACATCGGGTCCAGGACCAGGTCGCCGGGTTCGGTGTAGGCGTGGATGGCGTGCGCGGCGATCGCCGGCAGCATCCTCGCAGGGTGTTGCACCGATTCCGGTACGTACCTGCCGCGGCGCTGGACCGGGCCGGTCCGTTGCGCGGTCGCCCACACCGACAGCCCCGCCAGGGACGGGGCAGGCAGGGTGGGCCCGTCCGGGTTGGTGTCCGCGGCGGCGCGGTGCTGGGCGTCGTAGGCGCGGTGCCGGCCAACCGGACCGCTCCGGCGCGTGCCGGTCGGGGTGGTGCTGCCGCGGCCGGGCTCGTCCGGGTCGGCAGCCACAGCGGCGCGGGACTCAGCCATTGGATGCCTCCCCGCTGCGCCCGGTCCAGCGGGAACCGCTGCGGCGGGAGCCGTTGCGGCGGGAGCCGTTGCGGCGGCCTGCCGTACCAGGCACCGGGGTGAAGACGAGCAGGTCCGCGTGGACCCGCAGGTGCGCGACCGTCCACTGTTCGCCGGCGCTGTCGGCGCGGGCCTTGGACAGGGCGAGGAGTTCCTCGTCGTCGAGGTGGTAGACGAACGCGTCGCCGTGCCCATCGCCGTGCCCATCGCCGCTGGTGTCGGCGGCGACGGCGACGATGTGCTGCAGGTAGCCGAGGCCGACCTGGCCGGCGGCGGTGGCGATCGGGCTGAAGTCCTCCGGTGTCGCGGCGAGCCCTGCCGGGACGGCCACGACGAGGACGAGGCAGCCGCCCGGGCGCAGCAGCTCCCGGCAGGCGGTGAGCAGCCAGGCCAGCCGGATCCGGTTGGGGACCGCGTCCGGGTCCAGGGGCCAGGTCGCGACGACGAGGCTGGTCAGTCCGGCGAGGGACACGCCGTCGGGGATCGGGACGACCGGGGGTGCGGTCGGTGGGAGGTGCGGGTCGGTGAGGTCGTTTCCGAACCAGTCCGCGAGGGACAGGTCCAGCTCGACGCCACTGGCGGTGAGGTCGGTGTCGAGGTCGTCGTCGGCCTGCGTCGTGTCCTCGTCGTCGACGTTGCTGGTGGTGGCGGGGCCGATGATGAGGCTGGCGACGTCGGTGAACCAGGCCCGGTGGTGCCGGCGCCCGCCGGTGGTGCTGGCGGTGGTGAGGGCGTGGTCGGCGGTGAGGTCGACAACGGCCTCGCCAGGGCGGCTGTAGGCGGCGACGAGCCGCCTGGCCAGCCGGGCCGGGATGCTGGCGCCGTGGTCGCCGCTGGTGCGGGCGGTCCGCCAGACGGTGATCGGGACGGGCGGGTCCCCGGCGACGACGTCGACGAGCAGCTGCTCGGCATCGTCGGCACCCGGGGCGCCGGCCGTCCCGTCCGGGCCGAGGTTCGGGTCGGAGCTGGGGTCGTGGTGGGTGGGCTGGTGGTGCGGCGGGTGCTTGCTCATATGGCTGTCGGCTCCGCGCCGCGCCGGGAAGCGCTGACACCCTCCTATCCGGGTTTGTGAGCCGTGGCGAACGCCCCCACCACTCACAGCCGCTCACAGCACCCCGAACACCGCTCACAGCCACACACACGGCACGCTCACAGCAACAGGCCGTCACCGAGCGGTGGCGGAGGCCGCTCACAGCGGCATCTGCGGTCAAGACCCGGCCACTCACAACGGCTCACAACCGCTCACAGTGGCATCAGCAGGTCAGACCCAGCCGCTCACAGCGGCTTACAGCGGCTCACAGCAGTCGCTGTGAGCGGCTGTGAGTGACTGTGCCCAGCCGTCAAAGCCCGGCTGTGAGCGGCTGTGGGCGGTCGAGATCTCCATGCCCGCTCACCGGACCGGGGTTCTCCGCTGTCATCCGGAAGGAGGTGCCGGCGCGACGGGAGAGTGGTTGCCGGCGTCGCACCGGGTCGCGCGGCGAGCGTCGCGACAGCGATGCTGTGTCCGTCGATGGTTGTTGGCTGTGCCGGCGCCAGAGGCAATGCCGGCAACGCGTGGGTGGTGCGGTGGTCCGGAGGGATTTCCGACTGCGGGTGACAACAAGCTATCGATGATCTTCTGTGACATGCTCCCCATATCAATCGATGATCTTCTGTGACATTCGGGCGATGTCAATTGATGATCTTCTGTGACACGACGACGTGTCAATCGACAGACATCTGTGCCGTGTGGTGGCGTCACAGCCACTTGGCTGTCCCGTGAGGGGCGCTGTGAGTTGCTGTGAGTGCGTGCGGCGCCCGCCGTGAGCGGCGACAGGCGCTGTGTGCGAACTCCTGGGCGCTGCCGTGCTTGTGGGCCTGACAGTCCATCTGGCGCATCGACTTTGGGCGGCCGTGATGTCAATGCGCAGTTCAATGACTGTGACACTTCATCGATGTCAACGATCACAATCGATGCCGTAGATCGTGTGACACGGCCGGCCGGCGTCGGGCCTGCCGTGGCGCCGACCGCCCAGATGCGCCGCTGACCAGCACTGTCAGTGACCTGTGAGCCGTTCGTGGCGCAATGACAACCCCGGACATCGCCGTGGCAACCCCGCGATGTCCATCCACGATCTTCGTTGTCATAGGAGTTTGTGACATGACCGTGTCCATCACCCTGGACCGCACCACGAACCGCCCGGACACCGACGCCGGCACCGATGACACTGCCCGTGACACGGCTCGTGACACGGGCCGCGCCGCTGCCACATCCCGTCCGGCGGTCAACGGCACGGCCCGCGCCGTGCCCGGTCGCGGACCAGCCGACCCGGGCCGGGCCGACGCCGCCAGCGGCGCCGATGACGAGGTGTGGCCGTCCTCGCCGTTCGCGTGCGTCGACACCGCGTTCACCGCGCTGGTCACCGGCCCGGACCCGCTGAGCATCGACCTGACCGGCATGGACCCCGACCTCGGCCTGCCCGAGGGCGTGGTCAGTGTGGCGGTGCTGCGCACCTGGCTGGCCGAGCACCCGAGGGACTGGGCGGCGTTGGACGCGGTGTGGCGGGAGCTGATCGTCCGGGCCCGCCTCGACGGCCCCGCCTGGGTCGTCGCCACGACCGCCCTGGCCCTGCCCGGCCTGGTCCGGCATGCCGCGCTCCTGGTTGCCGGCGGCTGGTACGGCGACCCCGACGACGTCGACGCCGAGGTCCTGACCGGGTTCCTCACCGCGCTGCGTGACCACGTCGACGTGTCCCGCCCAGCCCCGTACGCCCAGCTGTGCAAGGCTGGGTACCGCGCCGGACTGGCGCTGGTCGCGCAGCAGCGTCACGTCGTCCTCGTCGACGACCTCGACGCCATCCCGCCCGGTCCCCGCACCCCGCACCGGCCGTGGAAGCACCCCGACCTCCTGGTCCAGCGTGCGGTCGCGCTCGGCCTGCTGGACGCCTGCGACGAGGAGCCCTACATCGACACCCGCCTCGGCAAGCGGGCGATCGAGCCGATCGCCGTCCGCCTCGGCGTCACCGTCGACGCGCTGCGGATGCGGCTGAACCGCATCGACGAGCGCATCGCCGCCGCCCTCGCCGAGGGCCTGCTCACCGGAGCCACCTCACCCGAGGCGGAACAGGAACTGGCGAAGCAGGCCGCCCACCGGCAGCGGACCCGCGCCGGCGTGGCCGCCCGCACCACGGACAGGCCGCTGCTGGCGGCTGCCTGAGCCGCGATCGTGCGCCTGCACGATCGGCATCGTTCTGGGCCGTGGGGGGGGCCCCCCCCGGGGGGCGCGCGCCCCCCCGGAGGGGTGCGCCCCCACCCCCCCCCGCCCCGGGGGGGGGGGGTCACCC
>NZ_JBFAPO010000014.1:20020-214255 GCF_040676755.1 Dactylosporangium sp. NPDC049525
GGGCCGGCGGGGCCGGCGGCCGCCCCGGGGCGCGGCCCCCCGCCCCCCCTGCCCGGGCGGCGCCCCTCCCCCCCCCCCGGGGCGTCGCCCCCCCACGGCCCTTTCGCTGTCCTCCACACCCCGCCGTCTCGCGGTGACGGCTTCGACACGCGCGGGCGGGGCGCCGGTGGGTTTGTGAGCGGTGTCGGGTCTGGCGGCCGTGAGCGAGACACGGTTCGGTCGCGCCGGATCGGCTGCTGTGTGCGGCTGTGAGTCGCTGTGTGTGGAGCTGTGAGCCGCCGTGTGCCGCTGTGAGCCGCTGTGAGCGGTGGGGGCGTTCGCCACGGCTCACAAACCCGGATAGGGGGGTGCAGGACTTCCCGGCCATGGCCATCGACGGCCACGCGTGCCGGGGTCCTGCCCGCCGCCGGGCGAACCCCCAGTTGCGAGTGCTGCGCCAGCTGCGCGCCTCGGGTGCCGCGCCATCGTGATGCGCTGACACCTCATCCCACAGCCGACCCGTAGAGGGAGGACGAGCTCCTCCCGAGCGCGTTCGTAGCTGCGCGACCGCACTCGCTCACCGGGTTCCAGCTCGGCGGCGGCCACATCCGCTGTTTCGAGCATTCGCCCCGCACCGCCCGCCGACATCCCGCGCCCCTCTGGCGCCGGTGCCGGCCCTGCGGTGCGGGGCGGGAGGTGAACCCCAACCATGTCCCGCTTCCTGCGGGCACGTCTGCGTGCCCACAACCCACACACCACCACACTCCAGGCCGCATGCCCCGAGCCCGGTCCGAACGCGACCGCCGAGGCGAGTATCCCGGTGCGTGCCGTCGGCCGCCGGAGGCGGCGGATCGCCGCCCGGGTGCTGACCGTCTCAGCGGTCGCTGCCGCGCTGCTGGCGGTCCCGACGGTCGCGTCCGCCGATCCCGGCGCCCCGGTCGTCGTGGCGGCGAACGCGCTGCCCGTCGTCATCGCCAACCTGCAGACGTGGATCATGGGGATTCTCGCCGCGGTGGCGACCCTGTTCCTCGTCCTCGCCGGGGTGTACTGGGCGACCGCCGGCGGCGATCCCGCCCAGGTCGACAAGGCCAAAGGAGCGTTGAAGAACGCCCTGGTCGGCTACGGCCTCGCGGTCCTGGCCCCGATCCTGCTGCAGGTCGTCCAGGGCATCGTCGGGGGCTGAGACGATCATGGGCTGGCTCCTGGACAACATCCTTACCTGGTTCGCCGAGAAGATCCTGGCCTGTTTCGACGGATTGATCGGCGTGATCACCAACGCGCTGCTGATCACCCCGGACGTCACGGCGTTGCCGCAGGTGCAGGCCCTGACCGGCCGGTCGGTCCTCGTCGTCGACCTCGTCTTCGTGCTGTTCTTCGTCGCTGCCGGCGCGCTCACCATGAGCGCCGGCGGCGACGACCGCTCCCGCTATACCGCCAAGGACCTCATCCCGCGATGCATCGTCGGGTTCGTCGCCGCGCACTTCAGCCAGCTGTGGTGCGCCAAGATGATCGAACTCGCCAACGCGCTGGCCGCCGCCCTCACCCGGGACGACCTCGGCGGCGACGGCGAGCTCCGCCCGGCCGCGGTCACCGCGATCAAGACCCACATCCTCGCGGCCCGGGACCAGACGGTCGGCGTCCTGTTCTGCGTCTGCGCCGTGATCATCCTGATCCTGCTCGGCTCCACCGCGATGAGCATGATCACCCGGTTCGCGGTCGTCCTCGTCCTCACCGCGATCGCACCGATCGCGCTGGCCTGCCACGCGCTGCCACAGACCGACCCGGTCGCCCGGATGTGGTGGCGCGCCTACGGCGGCACCCTGGCCGTGCCGGTCGTGCAGGGCTTCACCCTCTACGCCGGGCAATGGATGCTCACCGATCAGAGCAACCTGCTGTTCGCGCTCGGGCCGATTCCCGGCAACAGCGGCGGCGTCACGAACCTCTTCGTCATCATGGTCCTGCTCTGGACCACGGTGAAGGTCCCCGGCCTGATGCGCCGCCTCGTATCCCAGGGCGGCGGCAAGCAACCCAACTTCCTCGGCGCCGTCATCCGCGTCGTGGTGGTCCAGCAGCTGTCCCGGGCCGTGCCCGGCCTGGGCCGGATGACCCGGGCGGTGGCCCGGTGAACCGCCGGGACGAGGACGCCGTCCGCGCCCGGATGCCCGCCGACGTCGACGCCCCGGACAAGGTCGTCTACGGGCTGACGTTCCGGCAGCTGGCGATCCTCGCCGTCGCGGCGGTCATCGGCTACGGCGCCTGGAACGCCCTGCACACCCTCCTGCCGGTCCCAATCCTCATCGGCGCGTTCGTCGTGCTCGGCGGTCTGGTCTTCGGCCTGGCCGTCGGCCGCCGCGATGGGTTGTCCCTGGACGTGTGGCTGCTTGCCGGGCTGCGGCACTCCCGCAGCCCGCGGGCGCTGTCCACGACTGACACCACGGCCAAGGTTCCGGACTGGGTGCAGGCGCCGGCGTCGAAGGTGATGCTGCCGGCGCCGCTACGGCTGCCCGCCGACGCCATCGGTGATGACGGACAGATCAGCCTCACCGACCGCACCGGCGGCACGAAGGCCGCGATGGTCGCCGCGACCAGCGTCAACCTGGCCCTGCGCACCGCGGACGAGCAGGCCGCCCTGATCGACACGTTCGGGCGGTGGCTCAACTCGCTGTCCACGGCGACGCAGATCGTGGTGTCCGCGCAGCCGGTCGACCTGGCCTCCGCCGCCCGCACCCTGGCCCGCGTAGCGGACCGGCTCCCGGACCCGGCCCTCGCCACGGCGTGCGCCGACCACGCCCAGTTCCTCGCCGACCTCGCCGAACGGCGTGACCCGCTGCGCCGGCAGGTCCTCATCGTCACCCGCGCCGGCGCTGGGGAACGCGGCGAGCACGCCGCCCGCCGCCGCGCCGACGACACCGTCCGAGCCCTGTCCGGGCTCGGCGTCACCACCCGCGCCCTGGACGGCCCGGCCGTCACCGCCGCCCTCGCCGCCGCTGCCGACCCGTACCGGCCGTCCCGGCCAGGCGGGCTCGCCGCCCCCGACGCGGTCATCACCGCCGCGGCGCCGAAGCAGGCACCGCCCCGAACCCGCAGGAAGCCACCGTCATGACATTGCTTGCTCGTCGTACGGCACCGGCCGCCGCCCCGCCGACCGCGGGACTGGCGGCGGCCGTCGCCCCGGCCTCGGTCGAGGTCACCCCACGGATGCTGCGTGTCGGGGACGGCTACGCCGCCACCCTCGTCGTCACCGGTTACCCCGCCGAAGTCGGCCCCGCCTGGCTCGAGCCGCTGCTGTCCTGGCCGGGCCGCCTCGACCTCGCCCTGCACATCGACCCGCTGCCCGCGCCGATCGCGGCGAAACGACTGCGCACCCAACGGGCCCGGTTCGAGTCGTCCCGCCGCGCTGATGCGGAGCGGGGAAAACTCGCCGACCCCTACGTGGAGGCCGCGGCCGACGACGCCGCCGACCTCGCCGAACGTCTCGCCCGCGGCGCCGCCAAGCTGTTCCGGGTCGGGTTGTATCTGACCGTGCACGCCCGAACCGAGGCGGAGCTCCTCGACGCGTGCGCGCAGGTGAAGGCCGCCGCCGCGTCGACGCTGATCGAGGTGCAGCCGGCGACGTGGCGGCATCTACCCGGCTGGACTACCACCCTGCCACTGGCCACCGACAGCCTGCAGATGCTGCGGACCATGGACACCGCCGCGCTCGCTGCGGCGTTCCCCCTCGCATCCGCGGATCTGCCGGCGCCGCTGCCCGGCGACCCGGCCACCACCGGTGGTGTCCTCTATGGCATCAACCCCGACAGCTCGGGGATCGTGTGGTGGGACCGGTGGGCGCAGGAGAACCACAACTCGGTGGTCCTGGCCCGTTCCGGCGCCGGGAAGTCGTACTTCGTCAAGCTCGACGTGCTGCGCAACCTGTATCAGGGCGTGCAGGTGTCGATCGTCGACCCGGAGGACGAGTACCTGCGGCTCGCCGACGCCGTCGGCGGCACCGTGGTCCGGCTCGGCCAACCCGGCGTGAAGATCAACCCCCTGGACCTGCCGGTCGGTGACACGCGTCCCGACGTCCTGACCCGCCGCGGCCTGTTCCTGCACACCCTCATCGCCGTCCTGCTCGGTCACCAGCCACCACCGACCGAACGCGCCGCCCTGGACCGCGCCATCCTCACCACCTACCGCACCGCCGGGATCACTGCAGACCCGGCCACCCACCAGCGGCGCGCCCCGCAGCTGGCCGACCTCGCCACCGCGCTCCGCGGCGACGACGACCCGGCCGCCACGCAACTCGCCGCCAGGCTCGCCCCGTGGGTCGACGGGTCGTTCGCCGACCTGTTCAACGGCCCGACCACCACCCGCCCGGACGGGCACCTGGTGGTGTGGTCGCTGCGGCACCTGCCCGACGAACTGCGCACCGTCGGCACGCTCCTCGCCCTCGACGCGATCTGGCGCAGCGTCGACGCCCCCGGCAACCGCCGGCTCGCGGTGCGGCGCCTCGTCGTGGTCGACGAGGCGTGGCTGCTCATGCGCGACGGTGAAGGCGCCCGGTTCCTGGCCGTCATGTCCAAGGCCAGCCGGAAACGCAACGCCGGCCTCACCGTCATCACCCAGGACGTCGCCGACGTCCTCGGCACCGACCTCGGCATGGCCGTCGTGTCCAACGCCGCCACCCAGATCCTGCTCAAACAGGCACCGCAGGCGATCGACGCCGTCGGTGACGCGTTCGGGCTGACCGTCGGGGAACGGCGGATGCTGCTCGCCGCCCGGACCGGCCACGGCCTGCTGATCTCGGGCACCAACCGCACCGGGTTCGAGTCGATCGCCTCACCCAGCGAGCACCTGCTCGCCACGACGAAACCGGCGGACCTGCTCGACCTCGACGATGACCTCGACGACGAAGAGGCCGCGTTGTGAGCCCGCCGCAGCCCGGCGGGACCGCTGTGTGGATCCTTGCCGGTCCCAGCCATCCGCCGCCGTCGTCCCCGATGTCCGCGCTGTCACCGGCGCCCAGCCCCTCCGGGCCGGGCGCCGGTCTCATTTCCCCACCCTTCAGCCCACCGTCCAGCCCGGTCGTGGCACGGCTCCTCGACGCCGTGCACTGGGCCGCGGACCGACCGTGGCTGCTCGCCGTCGTCGCCGCCGGGCTCGTGGCATGGGTCGCCGGCCGGAACCTCCTCGACGGGTGGCGGCACACCCACCACGCCGCCGACGCGCGGCTGGTCACGATCGCGCCGCCGCCGGGGGTCGACGAACACGCCGCGGCGGCGCTGTGGGCCAACCTGCACGGCACCCTGACCCCGTCCCGCAGGCGCCGCCTGCTGTACGGGGCGCCGCACGTGGTGTGGCAGTACACGTGGACCGGCCGGCAGCTGCTCATCTCCGTGTGGGTCCCCGGCACCGTGCCCCGCGGCGCGGTCGAGGCCGCGATCCGCGCCGCCTGGCCCAGCGCCGCCGTCCACACCGACGACAACCCCCCACCCCCGATCCCGCCCGGCGCCGCCCCGGCGGTCGGCGGGCACCTGCTGCCCCAGGCCGCGGAGTGGCTGCCGTTCAACACCGACTTCGACGCCGACCCGCTCCGCGCGCTCACGGCTGCCGGCGCGCAACTCCGCCCTGGCGAGCACGCCTGCGTGCAGATCCTCACAAGGCCCGCACCCCCGCGGCGCGCAGCCCGGGCGCGGCGGGCGGCCGGGCGGCTGCGCGACGGCAAGACCGCCGTGCCGGTCATCAACCCCGCCGCCCCCATCCTGTGGCTCCTGGAAGCGTTCCAGACCGGCAGCTCCGCACGGGGCAGCACAGCTGGGCAGGCGCAACGCCGCGACCCGCAGGTCGAACGGGACGTGCGGGCCATCCTCGACAAGATCGCACAGCCGCTGTGGACCGCCGGCATCCGCTATGCCCTCGCCACCACCGACACCCGGCCCGGCGCCAACCCGGTCGGCCGGCTGCGCGGGATCGCCGACGCCGTCGCCTCCAGCTTCGCCGTCTACGCCGCCCGCAACCGCCTCGGCCACTGCGCCCGCATGCCGCAGTCCGTCGCGGTCCTCGCCGGCCGGCGGCTCGGTCGCGGGTTCCTGCTCGCCGGAGACGAACTCGCCGTCCTCGCCGCACTGCCACGGGACCTCGCGGTGCCCGGACTTGACCGAGCGCGAGCGAAGTCGATGCCCGCACCGGTCGCGGTCCCAGCCGGCGGCCGCGGGGTGAAGGTCCTCGGCGACGCCGAGGTCGGCGGACACGGCGTCGGCCTGTCCGTCACCGACGCCCGCTACCACCTGCACGTCGTAGGGTCCACCGGCTCCGGCAAAACCACCCTGCTGGTCAACCTGGCCGTCGACGAGATCAAGGCCGGACGAGGCACCATCGTCATCGACCCGCACGGCGACATGATCACCGACATCCTCGACCGGCTCCCCGCAGACGTCGCCGACCGGCTCGGTGACCGCCTCGTCATCTACGACCCCGACCAGCCGAACCCGCCCTGCCTCAACCCTCTCGAAGGCGCCGACCCCGACCTCGTCGTGGACAACATCGTGTCCATCTTCGCCAACATCTTCGCCAAGGCGTGGGGACCGCGGATGGACGACGTCATGCGCGTGGCCTGCCTGACCCTGCTCCGGCACGCGAACGTGACCCTGCAGCACATCCCGCCGCTGCTCAACAGCGCCCAGTTCCGCTCGGCGATGACCGTCGACCTCGACGACCCGGCCGGCCTCGCCGGGTTCTGGCAGTGGTACGACGAGCTCAACCCGGCCCTGCGCTCCCAGGTCATCGGACCCGTCCTCGCCCGGCTCCGCGCGTTCCTGCTGCGGGACTTCGTGAAGAAGACCATGCGGTTCCCGAAGTCCAGCTTCGACATGGGCAAGGTCCTCGACGGCGGCGCGCTGCTCGTCCGCATCCCCAAAGGACAGCTCGGCGAAGATACCACCCGGCTGCTCGGCTCCCTGGTGCTGGCGCAGGTGTGGCAGGCCGCGACCGCCCGCGCGACCGTCGCCCCGGACAAACGCCGCGACGCCACGCTGATCATCGACGAGGCGCAGAACTTTCTGACCCTGGCGAATTCGCTCGATTCGATGCTTGCCGAAGCCCGCAAGTACCGGCTATCCCTTGTCCTGGCCCACCAGGATCTTGCCCAGTTCCCGAAGGACCTCCTCGCTGCGGCGTCGTCCAACGCGAGGAACAAGATCTACTTCACGGTCGCGCCCGAGGACGCCCGCGTCCTCGGCCGGCACACGCTGCCCGAGCTCGACGAGCACGACCTGTCCCACCTCGACGCGTACACCGCCGCCGCCCGCCTCGTCGTCAACGGCCGCCAGACCCCGGCGTTCACCATGCGCACCCGGCCCCCGAAGCCGGTGGTGGGGGAGGCCAACGCGATCCGGCAGGCCGCCGCCGCGGCCATCCCGGAACAGGACACCAGCGCCATCGACACCCTCGTCGAGCGGCTGTCACAGCCGAAACAACCCAACGGCAACGGTGGCAACGGCGGCGACAGTGGTGGCGACGGGCGGCGTGGACGGCCGAAGCAACCCAGAACCTGACCTCGACCCAGTAGGCCATCGGCCTTGCGGCCCCAACGATTTCCGCTCCCAGAGGGGCGTCGTGGAGGTGCTCGTCGACCCCGTCGTGGTGTCCGACGCTCACCTGTCCCGCCGCGACACTCGCCGACCTGCCTGACCTGCGCTGTCAGTGCAGCACGTGCGCCTGACAGCGCCCGCACCGCCCCGTCTCGCCCGCCAGACACCCCTCGGAAACGAGGGATCTCTTCCTGCCCAGGAGTACCAGCACCCATGTCATCCACTGACCCGAATATTGCTCAAGTCGATCCAGGTCCCTCTGCCTCTCCCCGTAGTTCATCCAGCCGTTCCTCTCGCTTTCCTTCTGCCTCTCAGTCCCCTGCTTCTGGTCTACCTGTCCTCGGTGATCTCGGTCCGGCCGTACCTGGTCCCGTGTCCTCCACGCGCTCCACTCCCGACCCGTCCGACCCGTCCGACCCGTCCACCCCGCCGGTCGCGATCATGTCCGCTGCCGCGGCGTCCGGCGCTCGTATCGTGCGGGCAGATCCTCTGGCGGTGTTCCGTCGCATCGTGCCCCGCGACCGGGCCCTCCTCGCCCTGCTGGCGGAGCACTACCTGCTGTCCACGCCGCAGATCGCGGCGGTGTTCTTCGCCAATCGGCGCACCGCGCAACGACGCCTCACGACCCTGCACCGCCTCGACGTGGTGCACCGCTTCGCCTACCCCAATCCCGAGAACACGGCCGTGCCCTACCTGTACACGCTCGGCCCGGTCGGTCTGCAGCTGTATCCGGACGCCTACGACGATCCCGACGGCCGGCACGCCCGGGCACCACGTACGTCCCTCGAGCGTGCGCGGCGGATCGCGGCCAGCGCGAGCGCGGCCCATCTGATCGGCGTCAACCAGTTCTTCGTCGACCTGCTCGCCGCCACCCGGCACAGCGAGGCGTCCAACGGGCCAGACGCGGCGGGCGCGCGGCTGCTGCGCTGGTGGTCCGAGCAGCACGCCACCGACGTGTACGCCCAGTCCGGCATCCGCCCGGACGGGCACGGCATCTGGCACGCCCACGACCGAACCGTCGGGTTCTTCCTCGAACACGACCGCGGCACCGAAGACCTCCCTCGCGTGGTGGCGAAGCTGCGCGCCTACGCTCGACTGGCCGAGTTCGGGCCCCGCTACCCGGTCCTGCTGTGGCTGCCCACCCTCGAGCGGCAGACGAACATCCTGCGGCTCCTCACCGGGGTCCGCCTGCCGATGCCGGTCGCCACCGCCGTGCACGGCCCGGACCCGTCCGGAAGGGTGTGGACCCTCACCACCGACCTGCCCGCCAACCCGGGCCGCCGCTGGCAGCTGCACGAACTGCCGTCGGATCACGGGCCCCGCTCCGGCACCAACCCCGGCCACTACGAGCACTGACCCGCGCACGGCACACCCCAGGCACCTGCATGCCTCGGCAACCGGCCGCAGACCGCGCCGACCGCTCACAGCACAGGTCAACGCCGTGCAGAACAGCCACCGACGCGCTGTCACCGTCGGCGACTGTCACACCACAAGATCATTTGTGAGCGTGGTGTCGTCTCACAGCGACACCACGCACGACGCGGCCCGTCCGCTCACAACCGCTCACAGTGCAGGTCACCCGCTACATCGCCTGCTAAGTCACCCGGTAAACCGGTCTGGGCGCTGTGAGTGCGGGCCGCTACCGTTCACGGCACTACACAAACCCCACATACATTTCTCCACCCGGTTCGGTCCCACCTGAGGGACAACCCGCCGCACCACCCGGTGCCCGCCACCCACCCGCCCTCACCGGCCGGTCGGTACCCGCACCGCGCGGCGACCCCAGGTCGCACCAGACCACCGCAAGTCTCAGCACCACCAGCACCACCACGGCGCCGCACGCAAGCGCTACCAATCCCAACCTTCCGTCCGCACCGACCCACGAACCCGGTGGGCCGGTCACTGCTGCGCGCCCTCAAGCGCCCACACCCAAGGAGGACCCCCTCATGGCCAAGAACCGCACCAACCGAGTCATCAACCAGACCACCCGCTCGAACCCGAGCACCAGCACCAGCCCGGCCACGAGCACCAGCTCCACCAGCACCACGCAGGCCACCAACGCCAGCTCCAACGGCGCCACGCCGGCCCGCAAAGCCGAGCTGGTCCCGACGGTCACCACCATGATCGTCTGTGTTCCGGCGGAACTGCCCGCTGAGGCACTGGTCAGCCGTCAGCTCGACAAGCACTTCGGTGTCTGCGGCACCCTTGCCCCCCGCTTCTGGGCCACGCCCAGCATCTGGGTATGGCAGCGCAGCCAGCTGGTCGACCCCCGCAAGGGTCAGCCCGTCTACTGCGCCGGAGGCCCCGCCCGGCTGCTCGACCTGGCCGGTATGCGCCACGCCGCAGCTGTCGGCGCCGGTGTGCGCTACCAGGTGTGGTCCCGCGTCGTGCAGGGCACCCGCCCCGCCATGCCGTGGCCGCAGCTGCTGCTGCAGCACATCGCCGACCCGGCGAAGCTGTCCCTTGAGGATGCGATCGTCCGGTACAACGACCAGCCCCGCGTCATCGCGATGCGGATGCACAACGCCGTCACCTACGGCGCCGGCCGTCTGAACCTCCGCGAGCTGGAGATGTTCCAGGCCGGTCCGATGGCCTACCAGCACTACAGCGCCAGCACGGCGCTGACCGCTGACACGCTCATCACCGCTGACGGCACCCGGCTGGCACCGGCCAGCGACGCGTTCGCCCACCGGGTGACCTACCTCGAGCAGGCCAACCGCTACCTCGCCGACCTCGACGAGGACCAGCGGCTGCTCGCCGTCGCCCTCTAACCCACCAACCGCACCACGGACCCGGCCGGGCCAGCCCTCGCAACCAGCATCCCTGTACCCGGGGGACGCAACGCGTGTGCTGCCCGACCGGCTCCACCACGACCCAGCGGCCAAGCCCGGCCGCCCGCAGCTCGCAGGCGCTCGCCGCACGTTGCGCGGTCCACCCCAACGTGCCGCCCAGCCCAGCCCAGCGCTGCGCGACGCCGCGCGCCCGCCTTCACCACTCGACCGGCGAACACCCACCCACGGAGGGAACCCTGTCCATGCCCGAACTGATCTTCCCGCTCGACGAGGTGCTCGTCCTCGCCGAGCACGCCGCCGCGGCACCGTCCAGCGCCCCACCGGCCTCCGGCGAGATCCACGGACCGGCGCTGCTGCTGGCCGCCTCCGACGGCATCTACCTGCTGTCCAACGGTCTGCCGCAGCTCAACGCCGCACCGGGCGAGCCGCACGCCTACGGCATCCGCGCCGTCTACGCCGACGACTACGGACCAGACACCACACCGGCCAATCGCGACACGATGACCGGTGTGTCCGGCGAAACGCTGACCGGACTGCCGATCCCAGAACCGCTCCTGCGCCGGCTCCGTGCCATGGCCACCACGCATGACCTGTTCACCCTCACCCTCGCCGCCGACCACGTCGTGCTCGGCGTTGCCCGCCGCCACCCCGGCGGCACACCCGGTGAGACAGCGCCGCCCAGCGGCGCTTGAACCCGAGCACGCAACCCCGCCTGGCGCCCCGGGCCGGGGCGCACCTGTACGCCCGGCCGGCGATCGGCCGCCCTTTGCCCCTTTGCCCACCAACCCGTTTCCCGAGCCGTTGACGAAGGAGAAGCCCGTGCCCTCTCGACTGTGGTTCCGTCTCGACGACGTCGTCCCGCTCGCCGAGCACGCGATGGCCTGCACCGCCCACGCACGCACCGAGGCCCAGACCCGCGCCGCAGCCCCGCTGCGCCCCGCGCTGACCTGGACCGGCACCGCCACTCTGGACATCCTGCAGTCCAACGGCGTGCCCGCCTGGTACGGCCACAACGGCACCGTCCACGCGGCCGAAGCCCACACCTGGCGACACACCGCCACCGGCCGCTACGGCACCGTCAACATCGACGGCTACCACCACGCCTACATGCCTCTCGCCGGTGGGGACGGTCCCGGACCGCGACCCATCGACAGCATCCGCGAGGCCCGCGAGACCGGCCGGCACTGGATGTGGGTCGACATCGATCCCGCAGACACGCATCACATCGACTGGACCCGGATCGGATTCACCGCGTCCCGCGACGAGCACGTTCCGGCCGACACCAGATGGCTGCCGGCGCACGTCACCTGTGACGCCGTCGCCGGCGCCGTCTACCGGGCACAGATCCCGGACGGCTACACCACCGACGCCGGCCACCTCCTGCCCCGCTTCGACTGCGGCACCGTCGTGCAGATCGTCGCCGACCTCGACGCCGTCCAGGCCAATCCGGACCGCACCAGCGACGTGATGGCCGGTGAGTACCCGTGGCTGTACCTGTACGGCGACGGGCGCGGCAACGCGCTGCAGATCAGCAAAGCGACCGACGACGGCACCGCCACCACGATCCGCGAGGTCGACCTGGTCGTCCCTGACGCTGACGGCTGCTACAGCGTCGGCGCGTACGGCTGGCCCTGGCGCCTGGCCTCGTAGGCCCACCTCCGCGGCCGTCATCCATGCGGCGACGCCCGCCGCCGAGGCGGACCGACCGCCCTGAACGGCCTTCCACCACCCGTGCAGCGCGCGATGCCCGCTCCTGAGCAGCGCGCCTGAGCGACAGCACGACCCCCTGGCCGATGCCCGGCCACCGCGCAGCCGCACCTGTTCCGGGCACGGCCGCTCGACCTGGGTGTGACCCGACCGCGGTCCGGCCATGGTCCGGCCACCCGCGCACGCCTCCCGGGCCGGCCCTCCGCCGTGCCCGTCCCATCACTCGCCGGAAGAGCAGTCATGACCACACAAGATCAACCCGCGCACCAGCCACCCGACGGTGACCGGCCGCTCGAACCCGGTGACATCGTCACCGTGCACTGCGACCACGACCCGCACCAAGACACCCCGCCGGATCAGGCATTCGTCGTCATCGACGGATTTTGGCAGGACCGGATCGCCATTGCGGCCCTCGGAGGCGACGGGCTCGAGTGGCGCAACCAGCCCCGCGAATGGCTCCGGCTGGAGTCGCCGGCCCACCTGCGCCAGGCCCGCCACGGCGACGGCCACGTCATCTACGTCGTCGACTGACCGCCGCTCGGCGCAGCGCCACACCACGTCGCGCCTGGGCGCCGGTCATCACGGTCGATCGACCCGGCGATTCGCTACGCAGCCGCAGCCGTCGCTCAGGCGGTGAACGACTGCCCAAGCCACCTCGCACCCACTGAAGTCGAATGGCGCGACGCCGGCCGCTGAGCCGCGCGCCCGACCCCGCACGACCCCTGGCCGATGCCCGGCCACTGCGCACCCGCGCACCTTGTTCCGGGCACGGCCGTACGGCCGTGCCCGGATTCCGTTCCCGGCCCTCTCCGGGCCGCTACCGAAAGGAATCCGCACATGGCCACCATCAGCACCACCGCGTCCGACACGCCGTCGAACGGGCCGGTCACCGGCCTGCAGGCGCCGACTTTCGCCGGCCGGTTCCGGCGGCCGGTCACCGAGGCCGACATCGTCCTGGCCGCCCGGGTCCGGGCCGGGGACCGCGACGCCTTCGCCGCCCTATACCGGTCGACGGTGCAGCGGGTGACGGCGTTCGTCGCCGCCCGCGTCTACCGCCGCGACCTCGACCTGGTCGACGACCTCGTGCAGGAGGCGTACTGCCTCGCTCTGACCGAGCCGTACCGCGTCGACCCGGACCTGATCGGCTCGATGTACCAGCTCGCCGCCCGCGCGATGACCAACCACAGCTGGTCCCAGCGGCGCTACCTGCGCGCGGCCCACACGCTCTACACCGACCGCACCACCGCTGCCGCGAACGAGCCGGAGACAGGCCCGGTCGACCGGCGCACCATCGCCGCCATCACCCGCAGCACCACCCACAGCGGCGGGTTCGCCCACGCCCTGGCCCAGCTCGCCCCGGACCAGCGCCGCGCCGTGCAACTGCGCTTCCTCGACGGGCACACCCGCCCCGAGGCCGCCGCCCGCATGGGCCGCACCGTCGGCGCGGTCCGCTGGCTGGAGCACCGCGCCCTGCGCAGCCTGCACGCCCTGTGCACCACCGCGGCCGGCCCGGCCTGACCGGGCTTGGGAAGGGACATGGCTAGATATCAGGTGCGCGGTCCGCATGGCACCACCCGCGACTACGCGCGCTGGACGGTTGTCGATACGGCCGACCGCGACATCGTCGTCCACACGACCCGTACCAAGGCTGATGCCGTTGCGGCGGCCCGCGAGCTGAACCAACAGGCATAGCAATGCGTCCACCGCGTCCGAGGTGCGCCGCACAGCCAGAGCTGCGCACCGCCACGGCCGGACCGGCCTGCGCCGGGTCCGGTCTGGGACCAACCAACGTCATACCCCGCATGCCCCGCCACCGATCCCTTGGTGGCGGGGCACTTTCCGTATCCACACACCCGGCCGGCGCCCGGTCCCAGCCGGTGACGTGACCCTGCCGAGAGGAGCACGACTGTGCAACCGCCCGACCTTCCTGCCGGAGCGCAGCTGCTGAGCGTCGACGAGGTGGTCGACGCGCTCGTCACCGGCGACCACGCCGACACCGCCACGGGAACCGTCGCCCTGGACGCCGCTCTGATCGACGCGCTGCGGGCCGGTCTGTTGGTGGCGTGCCGGCTCTCCGACGGACGGATCGCCTTCGCCCCGACCAGCAACAAGCAGGCCGAGTAACAGGTCGCCGCCCTGAGGCGACCTGCGCTGACCACATCTCGGCGCGGACTTGCTTGTCCGCGCCGGTCAAGCGTCCATCAAGACGCGTCCACACCCGCAAACCCCTGCCATGCAGGAGAAAGCAGGCTGACATGCCCAAGCGCACCAACACCGGCCCCGACCACACCACCGGCCCCGCCGCCGGGATCGTCGACGTGCCGCCGCTGGACGAGAAGTCCCAGCAGATCCTCGCCGCCCTCACCGAGTTCGGCGAGGTCACCGCGGCCGCCCTGGCCACCCACCTCGGGATCGGCTACTCCACCACCACCCCGAAGCTGCGCAAGCTCAACGACCACGATTTGGCCGAGCCCACCAAGGCCGCAAACGGTCGGACCGTGTGGCGGCTCACCGACGCAGGCCGCGCCCACCCCGCAGCCACCAGCAGCAACAACGGCACCGCCGACCACGCTCCGGCGAGCAACGACACCGCCGCCGACGGCGCCGCCGGCACCTCGGCGCAGGACGCAGCCGCGATCACGGAGCCGGCACACGACACGGACCTCCGCACCGAGCAGGACGTGATCACGACGGCATCAAGCGCAGCAGACGCCGCCGCCGCAACCCCGGCCGTCGACGAACCGGCTGCAGAAGCCGACATCAACGGCGGTGTCGGCGCCGGTGCCACCGCAGACGAGGCCGACACGATGCGCGCCGACGACCTCACGGCAGCCACGGCCCGCGACCACACCGGCAGCGGCACCGACAGCGGCACCGACGACGGCGACGACACCGCGAACGCCGCCTGCGAAACGCCGGTCGCCGACAGCGACGACGGCGCCCGCAACGGCGACGACGGCGAGGAACCGGCAGGCGAGAACGGCGACACCGACACGGCCGAGCGGACGCTGAGCGAGGCAACGGACCAGGCAACCGACGAGGCAACCGACGAGGCAACCGACGAGGACGCCGCCGACGGCATCGGACCGGCTCCGACGAGCGGGGACGACGTGCCGACCCCCGTCGACGATGCCGCCGCCCCGGTCGCTGCGCAGACGGGTGACACCTCGACGGGCAAGGTCCGGCGGCCCAGCGGCAGCCTGGACAAGGCGGTGCTGGCGATCCTGCAGGCGCGACCCGATCTGGTGTACAAGGTCAGCGAACTGTGCAAGCTGATCGACAAGGCGGAGGAGGGCACCGGGATGTCCCCGGCCAGCCCCGGCGCGGTCGTGCTCGTCTGCCAGCGCCTCGTCGGCCGGCACCAGGCGATCCTGGCGGTCGAAAAACCGGCCAGCTTCCAGCTCATGCCCGGCGCCGCCGACCCGACCGCGCCGACCGCGCAGCCGGACACCGCCGGGACTTCGACCGACACAGAGTCCGACACCAGGTCCGACACCAGGTCCGACACCGAGTCCGAGACCCGACCTGGGGCCGCGGACGCGGTGACCGCCGGCTGAGCCGGCAACCCCTCGGTTCTCCTCAGTGCCCGAGGGCGGGCGTCGGAAGTTTCGCGCCTACCACGCCCGCCCTCGGCGCTCCCCGCGAACGAAGGAGCGTTACCAGTGTCCCCTCTCACCGCACTGTCCGCCGCCGCAGCCGCCGGCGTGCTCGCCGGGCTGCTGCTCGCCGCGGTGCCGCTGTGGCGGCTGCGCCGCGCGCTGCGCACCGCACGACACCAGGCCCACCACGACGACACCACCGGCCTGCCCAACCGGCGGGCGTTCATCGCCGCCGTCGACGACGCCCAACGCAGCGGCCAGGCGTTCGGGCTGGTCCTGCTCGACCTCGACAAGTTCAAGCAGGTCAACGACGTGCACGGCCACGACGCCGGCAATGAGCTGCTCACCGCAGTCGGACACCGGCTCGCCGGCCAACCCGACCCGGTCCGGCTGGCCGCGCGGCTCTCCGGCGACGAGTTCGCGCTGCTGGTCCGCGGCGACGCGGACGCGACCTACCGTGCCGCGCAACTGGCGGCGACGGCCACCGCCGCCACACCGATCGCCCTCCAGGCGGAGGTCACCGTGGCCGTCGCCGCGAGCGTCGGCTACACGACCAACCGGCCCGGCGTGAGCACCCGCGACCTGCTCGGCGAGGCAGACACGGCGATGTACCGCGCCAAACGCGGAGCCGGACCCGTCTGCCGCTACGAGCCGGTCACCGCGGCCACCGAACCGCACGGCCGCTGCCGCGACCGCCGCTGACCCGCGAGCTCATCCCACGCCACGTCCCCACCTCACGTTCCGAACCAACGTCCCGATCCGGGCCGCCGCCGAAACCTCCACGGTCGTGGAGCCGGCGGCGGCCCGCCCGTACGAAGGAGCCCGTCCGACATGACCTCCCTCTACTTCGACCTGCCCGCCGCGCTGCGGCTGGCCGAACACGCCGCCGCCTACCTCGTCATCGACGTGCCCAACGAAGACACCTTCACCCTTCGGCTGTCGCGCACCGGTCCCCAGTAGCCGAACCTTCGCCAGCCGCCCGGCACCGTAGCCCACCTGGAGCATCATGCTGACGCCCGACACCATCCGCGCGCTCACCAGTTGGCTGGTCACCGCCGCCGATCCCTCCTCATTCGCCGCACCTGGTACCCCCGCAGTGCCGCCCAGCGCCGCAGCACCGCCCGACAGCATCGCGGCGAGCTACTCCTCGGGCGGCATCACCGACATCGACGATGTCGAGCCGCCCTACACGCTGCTGGTCCTGCACGACGGCGACGCGGTTGACGCGCCGCCCGGCACCCGCTGCCTCGCCACGGTCGCGGTCGCGATCCATCCGGTGATCGTCGGCAGCTACCGCCGCGGCCTGATCGACCTGCTGCCCGACCTCGCCGCAGCCCTCGCGCCGTCCGGTCACGGCGCAGCGCTGCGGCCGAACGGGCTGTCCGCGCTCGTCCGGCGCCGCGCCGCCGAGGCGCTCACCGGCGTGTTCACCCCTCCACAGGCGGGCATGCGGTTGCTGGCCTGCGCCATCGCCTACGACGATGTCCACACCGGCACCGGCACAGGCACCGGCCCGAGCACGGGCACGGGCGGCAGCGAGCCGATCCTGATGGTGCGACGCATCGACGCTGTCGACGTCGACGGCCGGGTGTACCAAGCGGTCCGCCTGCCGGGCGCGCACGCGACCGTCCTGGTCGACGACGAACCCGACCCGCTGGACACCCCGGCCACCTACGCCGGCCTCGCCGCCCTGCTCGCCGCCGCCGTCGCGCACACCACCGCGACACCCGCCACCGGCGGCTGACTTTCCCCGCGCAGCAACGGCGCCGACCAACTGCTGCACCGGCGCACAGCGGCGGCCCGTGCTGTGACCGCGAGTACGACTTGACCCTCGTCGAGGGGCAAGCGTCGATCTGTGAGTCGCCGCCCAGAACACGTTCGTCCCAACGCGTCCGGTCCGCGAGGACCGGACCGCGATCCAGCACGAAGCGCCGAAATCCCGAACGACCGTCCGACTTCGACCTGCCGCACCACCGGCGACACGCAGCCCGAAAGCCCGCTGCCGGTGGCGTGATGCCGCCGGCCCAACCCGGTCCGGAGGCATCCGTTGTCCTTCCACCACGTCAGCACCCTCACCGACTACGCCCGCACCGCCGTCGACCTGCGCATCCGCATGACCGAAGCCGCCGGCGGCACGGTCGACCGCGCCTACCTGCAGGAGCTGTTCGCGGACCGCTTCGCCTCCGCCGACGCCCCCGGCAGTGACGACCCGCAGGCCGCGGTCGCCTCGGTCGTCGACGCCGTCGCCCGCAGCGCCAAGGCCGCCTGGAGCGTCGGGGAAAGCTTCGTCCTCGCCCCGGCGATGACCGCGATCGTCGCCGCCGCAGGCGAAGCCCTCGACCTCACCGGCGACCTGCTCACGGCCGAATCCGCCCCGTGCGACCACGGGGTGCTGTTCCTGCCCGAAGCGATCTACCACCGCCGCCCGACCGGCGTGGTGGCAGCGATCGGGGCGATCACCTGGGCGTCGTTGAGCACCGTCAGCGGCGACCGGTTCTGGCTCATCTGCTCCTACAGCCCCGTCGATGACCCCGACGACCCGGCCGCCGCAGCAGTGCGCCGCGACCTCGCCCGTAACCAGCAGGTCCGTACCGGCCTGGGCCCGTACCTGCTCAACGACATCGCCCAACTGCCGGTCGCTCGGCCGGTTCCGGCCCCGCCGGACACCGCCCCCGTCGACGAGCACGACCTGGACTGGCAGAGCACCCCGGAAGGCCGGTACGTCATCACCGACGACGGGCGCCGCACCGACGTCGTCGCGTCCGTGCTGTACGCGTTCTGGCGCATCCAGGCCCAGCCGATCACCGTCGCACCGAAGACCCCCGCCGACCGACCCGCCCGTCGCCGCGCACAACGCGCCTCGATCGTGCACGAGACGCGGGTGGTGATGCTGCGCCGCACCAGCCCCACCGTCGACGCCGGTGACGGCGAGGCGAAGTGGCACTACCGCGTGCGGTTCTTCGTCCGCGGCCACTGGCGGCGCCTGATCGACAAGCAAGGCCAGCCGTACCGCGTGTGGGTCCAGACCCACATCAAAGGCCCCGACGGCGCGCCGCTGCTGCTCGGCGAGAAGGTCGCCGTCCTCGCCCGCTGACCCCGGCAGCGGCGGCCGGACAGACCATCCAGAACCAGTTCCCGCACCAGCGCCACGGACCGGCACACCGCCGGTCCGTGGCACAGCCATGCCCGCAACCAACCACGGCGTCGCCACCCGACGGCGCCCACACCACATCGAAGGAGACACCCATGACCAGCGGTGACCGGCCCGACGGACACACCGAACCGGACCAGCCCGACACCACCGACAGCAGCGACACCGCCGGCGCGATCGGCGCCGCCGTCGACATGCTCACCTACCCCATCTCGCCGGACTACGTGAAGTCGTGGTCGCCGGTCCGCGCGCTGTGCGAACTCATCGCCAACGCCCTCGACGAAGACCGCGACGCCACCATCGGATGGGCCGACGGGGTCCTCACCATCACCGACCAGGGCCCGGGCATCCCGGAGGAGGGCATGATCCTGGGCCACTCCACCAAGTCGGCGCAGCAGATCGGCCAGTTCGGTGAGGGTAAGAAACTCGCGTGCCTCGTGATGGCCCGCAGCCCCGAGATCGGCGCGGTGCGCTGCGAGACCGTCGGCTACGGGTTCGTCCCGACCGTCGAGCGGAAGCGGCTGCTCGAGGGGCTGATCCCGTCGCTGTCCGGGCAGGGCGCGGAGGTCCTCGTCTACCACCTGCACCGCAACGACCGCGCCCGCGGCACCGTCTTCACCGTCGAATGCCCGCAGGAGTTGGCGGACGAGGCGGTCGGACGGTTCCGGGCGCTGAGCGAACCCGGCTACCGGCCACCCGCGGCGCCGGGCGCCGTGGTGCTCACCGGCACGCCGGGCCGGGTGTGGATCGGCGGTGTCCTCGTGTCCACCATGCCGGGCCTGCTCGCCTCCTACGACCTGCCATTGGACGACAAAGGTCTGCAGAACAGGGACAGGACCGTCATCGAAGCCGGCGCGCTGCGCGACGCGGTCCAAGCCATCCTGGGCGCCAGCGAGGATGAGGCGGTGGTCGACCGGTTCGCCACCCACGCCCTCGCCGGCGGGAAACTCCGCGAACCCGAGCAGTTCGTCGCCAGAGTCGAAGCCGCCCGGCCCCGCGCCGCATGGCGGACGTGGGGACGGACACACCTGCCGGCCAACGCGTTCTACGCCAGCGCCCGCCAGGAGGAGGCGGTACTGGACCTGCAGGACATGGACTACACCCGCGTGACGGCCAGCGGCCTGCCGGCCTACCAGGAACACGTCCTCATGACGCTGCTCGGCGTCGAGGTCGCCCGGGTACGGCAGCAGCGGCACTACGAACGCAACCACGACAAGACCACCTGGGTCCCGGACCGGGACCTCAACCCGACCGAACGCGACCTGCTCACCGCCGGCAAGGCACTGGTCTGCCGGCTGATCGGGCCGTTCGCCCTGGACCGGGTTCGTGTCTACAGCGACAGCGAGGAGTCCCCGTGCGCGGACGGGTTCTACACCCCGCGCAACGGGGACGTCGCGGTCCACCGTGACGTCCTCACCGACCGGGACCGGACCCTGGCGGTGCTGTTCCACGAGGCGGCGCACCGGGTCCGGCACCGCGGAGGCGGCCGGTGGATTCCCAGCCAGGACTACAGCGACCGCAGCCGCGGCTTCGAGCACATGCTCACCGAGTTCGGCGGGCTGCTGCTCGCCCTCCTGGCCGACATCGCCGACGGCGGCAACCTGCCGACGCCGACACTGCCACTGCCGGCGCCAGCCACCCGGCGGGTGCGGCTGAACGCGGCGGATGACCCGGCGGTGCCGGTCACCCGGCGGGAGTTGGCGCACCTGCTCATCGACCGGCTCCCGCACGCACTGACGGCCGGCGGGTTCCGCGACGAGCGTGACCTGGTCGCCTCCACCGCGGTCCGCACCGTGTACTGGAACCTGCTCATCCGACCGAAAACGGCCGGGTTCCGCCGCGCCCAGGGCGTCAGCACCGCCTGGGACTACGAGAAGGTCGCGCTGCTGGCCGAGGCGGTCGGCGTCCACCCGCCGGTGGTGTGGCTGGCGTCCAACCTGTGCGAAGGGCCGCTGCACGGCCGCCGCCGCGACCAGTGGGGCCAGCCCGGCCGGTGGGTGAAGCAGGTCCGTGACCACGTCGACCGCGCCTGCGCCGACCTGCAGGCCCTCGGCGGTGCCTACGCCGCGCAGATCCCCGCGCTGCAGTCCCTCGCCGCCGGCACGACACCCGCCCCGACGGGCGACGACAGCTGGCAGGCACCCGCCCGCGAGCTGATCGCCCTGGAACGGCAGCGTCTGCACCTCGACCGCGACGAGCAGATCGACTGACCGTCCCCAGCCAGGTTCCGCACCACCGCACGACAACTGTGCGGCCCAGGCGTCGACCGTCACGGCCGAAGCCGCCGCGGCACCAGCGCCCGTAGGACCGGGCCACCGCACGGCCTGCGATCCCGAGTTTCACCTCTCACCTGTGCCGCGGATCTGCGCGCCGGGTGCTCCGCCGTGTCCCCGCGCCGGCTCGCCCGGCGCGGGGCGCCCGATCCCAACCCGATTCCCGGCCGAACCACGGCCGGCCATGCACATGGAGGAACTGATGCAGTACGAACCCGGCCAGCGCGTCGCGCTGGTCCACACCAACGACCCGCACACCGAGCTGCGCCCCGGCGACGAGGGCACCGTCCACCGCTACGACGCCGGCCAGCGCCGCGTCGACGTCACCTGGGACAGCGGCTCCACCCTGTCCATGCTGCTCGACAGCGGCGACGTCATCACCCCGATCCTGGCCGGTCCTTGGGACGCTGCCAGCCCTGCGAACGCCGTCAGCCCGACGGAACGGGTCGGCCCCGCCGGTGGCGTCGCTTGGGCGGAGCTGCTCGACGCCCTGCGGATCGTCGGCGCCACCGACGGGACCACCGCCGCCGAATGGTGGCTGCAGGACGCGATCGGCGGACGCGCCGGCGGCGACACCGCAGCGACGGCCAGGCGCATCCTCAAGGGGATCGACGACGAGGACCCCGCCGTCCTCGACACCCTTCCCTCTCCCGTACAGGACTGGGCCAGCGGCATCACCGTACCGCGGCCCGCGACGGTGTCCGCCGCCGTCGGTTCCGATCACGCGGCGTCGCTGCTCACCGGTGAGCAGTGGCAGCAGGCCGAGGACGCCTACCACGACGGCTACACCAGTTCGGTCACCGACACCATCGCCGCCGCGTGCCGGCGCCGGCTGCACCCGACCGGCGACGACCGGGACCTGTCCCACCTGCACCCGGACCACGTCACCTTCGGCAGCGTCGGGGTGTTCTCCGGCGACTGGAACGACGCCGGCGTCATGGCGGCCCACCCGCTGACCGCCGGCTACGTCGGCACCCTCATCGACCGGTGGAACGGCTGGGCGGTGTTCACCTGCACGAAGCCGGTGGCGGAGGCGATCGTCGCCGACCAGCAGCAGGTCCGCGACGCCTACCGCGCCGAACTCGCGGCGGCCGGGGTGCCGGAGGCGGACCTGGACCGGCAGACCGACGAGGCGTACACGCGGCTGTGGTGGGACGGCGACGTCATCGTCGCGGACTCCACCACCCGCCACGACGACCCGAGTGCGTTCGAACGGATCGAACCGGACGAGCAGGGCCGGTACGTGGTGATGGGCTGGTCGTGGACGTGGGAGGCCGTGGACCCGTACGACTGTGCCCGCATCGTCGGGGACCTGCCCGGCCCGGACTCGAGCCAGGAGTGGCGGCTGCTCACCCACGCCCCCTACACCCGGGTCGGACCGCAGCCGTACACGATCGGCGGCCTCGTCTGGTCGGGCGCCGGTGCAGGGTTCGCCGGGCAGTTGCGCTACGCCGGCGAACCGGTGGCCGAGGTCGTCGACGTCTGCGGGCCTGCTCCGGCCGAGTCACCGGCGCAGCTGTCCAAGCTGACCAGCCGGTTCGACGCCGAGGACTGGCACGCGTACGTGGCGGCGGCGCGCCGCGGCGACCAGCCGATGACCGAGGCCGCGGTCCTCGACGCCCTTGCGGAGGACACGCTGCTCGGCGCCGACGTCGCCGACGCTGTCGCCAACGGAGGCGGTCTAGCCAGGCTCCTCGACGACACCGGCACGATCTGTGACCTCGAGCGAGTCTTCCCGACGCCGGCCACGGCGGACGAGTTCCACGCCGTGCAGGACCGGCTGCGGGCGTCTCGCCGCGACCCGCGCGGGGTGGCCTGGCAGTACTGGAACGGCCGGTCGTGGCAGCACCTGACCAATGCCGCAGACACCGACCAGCCGCCCTCCGGCGGCACCGCCACCACCTGATCAGCGGGCCGCAGGCCCGCCCACCGATCTCCGGCGGCCAGCCGGACCGATGCCCGACGAACGCGCCACCGCCTCGGCGGCGGCGCGGTCGTCGCCATGCCCACGCGACCCCTTTCCGACCGTCACGTTCCGATCCACGGAGGACCCGTCATGTCAGCCCACGGCCGCAGTGACACCCGAACGCCCGCGTCGTACCGCACGACCCGCCCGGCCACCTACCGCACCACCAACCCGGCCTGGGAAGCCGGCACGGCGGCGGGCCCGTCCGTGCACAGCACCGCCGGCCGGTTCGGCGCACCGCCGCGCGTCGTCGCGCCGAACCCGGACCTTGTCCCCGCACGGCACGATCACGGCGCCGTTGCTTGGGCCGGCCGCCCGCTGTCAGCCGAGCCGCGCCGGACGGTGCGGGCGCAGTACATCGACAGCGACTGCCTGATCGGGGTGCGCGACCCGGACCGGCCTGGCCTGCTGCAGGCCCGCAGCGTCGACGCCGGCGGGCACCCGCGCGTCATGCTGCCCGTCCTGCGCCGGCTCTGGACCGCCGCCGGCCGCGACACCGTCCGCCTCGCCGCGCGACTGCTCGCCCACGACTGGCACTACCTCGACCCGGGCATCCCCGCCATCTCGGCCGCTGCGTCGGCGTCGCCGACCGCCGCCGGGGCCGCCGCAGGCGGTGATCAGCCCGGCGTCCACGGACGGCGGGTCATCGCCGGTGTCGGGATCACCCACACCCCGTTCGGCCCCGACACCACGGACACCACGGACAGCTCGGCCGGCGGCGACCCGGTGATGGTCGTGCCGCTGGCGCATCTCGGTCTGCTCGACGCGGCGTGGCTGTACCTGCTCGACCCGGCCGGTGACAGCGTCGCCGTCCACACCGGCGACGGCGGCCTCGTTGGCCAGCACCTCCTCGACACCTGAACCGCCAACCGCGACCCGACGCCGCACCGCGCGGCGCTCAGCACCGGCTGGATCGCCAACCCCGGCAATCCCATCGCGCTGGGCGCCGCGCTCGCCTTCCCGTGCCATCACCGAAAGGGCAACCCTGATGCACCGCCGAGTTCGTAACCCCCACGTCCATCTCCCCGTCGGCTCGCACTGCGGTGCACCGGCCGCCGTCCACGTCACCGGCCCCAGCCAGCCGCGAGCCCGCGGGCGCGTCGCCTGCCGATCCCGTGCGCGGATGCGCACCGGCGGACCACCGGCCACCTCGGGGCCGTCATGACCGGCCGCGTGCTCGCGTTCGCCGCCGTGCTCGTCTGCGGGATCGTGCTCGCCTGCGCTGGGCTGGCCGGTGTGGTGTTCACCGGCGGTAGCGCCTCGGCGAACTGCGCCCCGGTGCAGCCAGCGAGCCAAGCCGCCGGCCAGCCGCCACCGTCCGCGCCGAGCGGGCCGTTCCCGGCGGTCGGACAGTGGGATAGCGCGCAGGTCGGCAACGCCGCCACCGTCATCTCCGTCGGCGTGCAGCGGCAACTCCCGGCCCGCGCCTGGGTGATCGCCATCGCCACGGCCATGCAGGAATCGAGCCTGCGCAACCTGTCCGGCGGGGACCGGGACTCGGTCGGGCTGTTCCAGCAACGTCCCTCGCAAGGCTGGGGCACCGTCGAACAGCTCATGGATCCGGTCTACGCGGCCGGGAAGTTCTACGACAAGCTCGTCACGATCCCCAACTGGCAGACCCTGCCGCTGACCGAGGCCGCCCAGGCAGTGCAGATCAGCGCCCTGCCCGACGCGTACGCACGGTGGGAACCCGACGCGGTCACCATCGTGCAGACCCTCACCGGGCTCACCGGGGGCCTTGCCGCCTGCGGCATCACCATCAGCGCGGAAGGCTGGACCCAGCCGGTCAAGGCCAAACCCGGCTCCGGGTTCCGCACCGCGGACCGGCCGACGCACGACGGTGTCGACCTCATGGCCAACCGCGGCACCCCGATCCACGCCGCGTCCGCCGGCACCGTCAGCCGGGTGCGGTGCAACGCCACCGACATACGCATCGGGCAGCCATGGGGCTGCGACCGCGACGGCGACCCCGACCTCACCCGCGGCTGCGGCTGGTACGTCGACATTGAGCACCCCGGCGGCGTGGTCACCCGGTACTGCCACATGCTCACCCACCCGATGGTCACCGAAGGTCAACCGGTCGCCATCGGCCAGGTCATCGGCGTCGTCGGCACCTCCGGGCACTCGTCCGGACCGCACCTGCACTACGAGGTCCATCTGACGACTGACGGTAGCCACGACCACAGCTCCGCCAGCGCCAAGGACCCGGTGTGGTGGCAAGCCGCTGTCGGCGCCCCACTCGGCCCTGAGCCGACCACATCCCCTTGACCCGCAAGTACTTCCGCGCCAATCGGCCGGAGTGACTTGATCCCACGCGGGACGGCGAGCGTCGATCGACACGGTCGGCGCCGCCCGCCTGCCGTTCACCCACTGTAGTCGCCGGTCGGGGTGCTGCGGCATCCGCGAACCGGCAGAACAGGAGTACCCGTTGACGATCCACCACACCGACGGCGCCCGAACCAAACCTCACACCGAACGTCGGACCGGGCGTCCGCCGACGTTGCGCCACGCCGTCACCGCCATCCTGACCCGGTTGGAAGACCAGCTCGCCCCGAACGGTTGGGACCAGCCGCCGGCGCTGCTCGGGGTCTTCCACCGTCCGCGGCTGCAGCAGGCCCGGCCCGGTGCATCCGCCATCCTGCGTCCCTGCGCTGTGGACGTGCCGATGGGCCGGATGGTTGAGGTCGACACCACCCTGGTCACGGCGCAGACCTGGGGCCGGCCAGGCCCCGCCGCACCTGCCATCAACCTGCACCCGCTCGACGTGCTGCTCGGTCTGCCCGACGAGCTCACCGCACCCGCCATGCGGCCCTGGCTGCGCGAATGGCTGCACCGCGACGGCCGCCGACTGGTCGGGTTCGGGCTGTGTTTCGAGGGCTGGCAGCGCGGGATCCGGCCCGGCGACCGCCACGGCGACCTCACCGCTGGCCTCGCCGCCGACCCGCCAGTGCAACGCACCGAGGTCCGCGTCATCGCCGCCCTGGACAGCCACGGCCACACCTGGGAACTCATCCGCCGCCGCGGCGCCATCGCCCCCGAGATCAACACCGGCGATCGCACCGGCCGGCGCATCGCCGCCAACGGTGTCCTGACCGCCCTGCACCGCCTCAACCAGCTCGCCGAGGGCCACTGACCCCGGCCCGGGCCAAGACACCCACCACAACCCAGGCCGCCGGGGCTTCCGGCGGTCCGGACCCCTTCACAAGGAGGAGGACCAACTGATGTCCACATCCTGCCTACTGGGCAGCCCGCACCCGGACGGGCGCACCGTCACCGTCGTGCCGGTGTCCGCCGGGCACTCACCCGAGCAGATGCTGCCGCTGCTGCGCCGCGTCCACTCGGTCGCCTTCGACGGCGAGACCACGTCGATGGTCCAACGGCTGCTCACCCACGGCTGGCTACAGCTCGGCATCGACGTGCCGACCAGCGCCACCGCCGAGGCGACGTTCGCCGACGCCCTCACCCACACCCCGCTCGGCCTCGTCTACGCCGATCCGCCGGCACCGTTCCACGTCCGGCTCGGCGAGCCGTTGCAGGCCGGGATAGCGCAGTGGCTGTACCTGCTCGACGCGCGCGACGACACGGTCGCGGTGTACGAGGCGACCGTCCACGGCCGCTGGCTGCGCCACAGCCACCACCCGCTGCGCCTGGCCCGACCCGAACCGCTCCCCGCGACGATCGCCACCACCGGCGACGCCGCCACCGCCCGGCACATCCACCAGTGGCGGCCGGCCTGGGTGTCCCTCGACGGGTGGTCCGCCGCCTGGGACGCCCAGATCTGCACCGTCGAGTACCACCGGGGCGTCATCGTCACCCGCCTCGACCCCGGCACCCTCACCGCGGTCATCGCCGACACCGACACCTGGTACCACGAGCGGCGGACCGGCTCCGGACTGCCGCAGCTACGCATGGACGGCGCCCGGTTGACGGTGACCTGGTTCGCCGGCACCGGCCACCCCCAGCAGCACACCATCGCCGCGGACACCGACTCTGGCACCGACTCTGGCGCTGAGGCGGACACGGGCGTCCGGTTCGTCGTAGGCCCGCACATCCTGCCGTGGATCCTCGCCGGTGAACCGAACCCCGGCGCCGACGCGCGGCACCTGCGCAACGGCATCCCACCGATCGTGGAGTGGGCGACCGAGGCCGCCCTGCACGCCTGCCACCCCGCCCTGCAGCGCTACCCGCTGCCGGTCCTCGCCGCGGCGCTGCGCGCCCTCAGCACCGGGATCGGCGGCGGCCTCAATGGCGGGATCGGCGGCCGGATCGGCGTCCTCGCCCCCACCGACGGCGTCACCAGCCACCACGTGTGGCTACTCACCGACGGCCACGCCCTGCTCGTCACCCCGACCAGCCACGACCCCGACGCCGACACCGTCACCCTGCCGCGACCCCTCGCCGGCAGCTGGACCGACGACCCGCCGGTGCCGGTGTTCACCGCCAGCCAACTCGCCGCCTTCTGCCGGCCGAACCCGGCGGCCCGCTGACATCCCCGCGGCCGATCCGGCCCAGCCGTCGACGCTTCCCGGACCTTCCCGGAATCCGTCACCGGCACCAGCGACCAGTCAAACGCGCTCGATAAGGAGTCATCCCGCCATGCACAACGGAGCCTATGTCGGCCGGCCCGATCCGACCGACCCGACCATGCTGCACCTGCGCCGCATCGACGCGGACGCGGCACCCGAGACCATCGTTCCCGCGATCCACGCCATCCGGCAGCGCACCTTCGACGGCGACACCATCGCGACCGCGGCCGCGCTGCTCGAGCACCACTGGACCCGCCTCGACGCCGCCACCACCGCCGCGCACACCTGCGCCACCGGTGACACGCCGGTCGCCGGGGTCGGCACCATCCGCGGCGAGGACGACGCCGAGCCGCCCACCACGCTGTCGGTCACCCGGCTGGGGGAGCTGCCCGCCCGGTGGGTCTACCTGATCGACCCATCCGCGGAAACCCTCGCCGTGCTGTCCACCGACGGACCTGCCCACCTGCTGTCCACCGGATTGTCCCCCCGCCTGACGGCGGACCCGGCGACAACCGGGCAGCCGTCGCAGGACGCCGCCGACACCACCGCCTCACCGGCGGCTGCCACCGCGCCGCCGTGTACCTGCCGACAGCGGGCCGAAGCCGCGGAGGCGCGGCTCGCCGAAATCGAGGCCCAGGCAGCACACGTCCGCCGGCACGTCCGCGACGGCGTCGCCGCCGGCAACTTCGACCTCGAAGTCACCAACGACCTGCTCGAACGGCTCGGACTGGAGCCGCTGCCGCGGTACTGGACGGTCAACCTCCTCGTCGCGATGACCGTGACCGTCCCCGCCACCGACAGCGACGACGCGGTCGACACCGCACGGGATCTGGTCGAGAACTTCCTCGACGACGCCGACATCGTCGACGGGCACGACGTCAACGACGTCGACACACCGATTGCGGGCGGCCTGGCCGACGAACCGCCCGCCATTCCCGCCCGCCGACCGGACATGGCCTGACCGCGCCGGCGGCACCGTCCCGCGGCTATCGCCCGACCCGGACGCTCATCAGACGCTGACCAGACGCTGCAGCGGTCCACATCCGCCGCGGCGTCGCCTGCCTGAACATCTCCCCGCCGTGCCTGGCTGCAGCTCGCCCCAGGCGGGCGCAGCCAGGCCGGCCCACCGGAAAGCGAGCACAACGCATGTTCCGACGTCTCTGGTTCGACCTGCACGCCACGGTGCTGCACGCCGAACACGCCCTCACCCGTGCCGAGGACACCCTCACCCAGCCCGGTGCGCTCCAACCGGCGCTCGTCCTGCGGGACGGTCCCAGCCCGCTACTGACCAGCAACGGCATCCCGATGCTGGCCGCGACCCCGCCGGTACCGGCGACCCACATCGACACCCCCACCGACGACCCCATCACCGAACACCCCGTCACCGGGCACACCGTCGCCACCTACCGCACCGCAGCCGGCACGAGCGGCACCGCTACAGACGGTGCCGTTGACACGGCAACCGCGGATACCGCGGGCGCCGCCACTACCCCATCTGCGGTCCGGATGCTCCGGCTGCCGCTGCAGGCGCGAACGGCGCTGACCGTCGAGCCGCTGCGCGAGGTGCTGCGCCGCGCCGCGCACGCCGGACATGCGTGGTTCACCATCGACATCGACCCTGCCGGGCTGCGCGCCGTCATCAGCCGGGCCGTGCGGGACAGTGCGCCGCCGGCGTCAGCGACCTGGCGTGACGCCATCATCTCGCACGGCCAGCAGGGCCCGGACCAGAGCAGGTACCGGGGCCAGACCTGCCCCGGCTACCAGGTGCACGGCGGCGCACCCGCCCGGTTCCGCACCGAGGTCATGTACCAGGTATTGGCCGACACGTTGTGCAGCCATCGCCTGCACCGGGTGGTCACCACCGTGTTCGAGGACGGTCAGCCGTGGCTGGTCGACGACCTCGGCGAACGGACGCCGGTCACTGCCGACGCCGACGGCTGGTGGCCGATCGCACACCCGCAGCTGCCCTGGACAGCGTCACCGTGCGCCGACGATGGCTGGAGCGGCCCGGAGTCGGTGTTCGAACCGTACGGCGCCGACGGCTCCGGCCTGCGCTGCGGTGTGTGCGGCGCTGTCGACGAGGTCACCCACCGGGACCTGCCGTCGATGGCCGGCTACGGCTTCGACACCGCGACCACCTGCACGATCTGCGGCTCCTGGGACGGCTCCGACCCGATCTTCGGCGAGCGAGCCCACCCCAAGCCGTGGCCGCCGCAGCCTGGCACCGCCAGCCGCGGAGCCAGGCCCGGAGCCAGGCCCGGAGCCAGGCCCGGAGCCAGGCCCGGAGCCAGGCCCGGTGGGCAGGAGCCGTCGGCATGATCGACGACGACTACACCCTCGACGAGGGCCGGGACTGGATGCCCGACGGCTGGTGGCGCCTCGACGGCAGGATCCCGCTGACCGTGCGCCAGCAGCGCAGCGACATCCCGGATCTGCCAATGGTGGCGTTCGGGCCGCAGTTCTCCGGCGGGGTCCTGTCGGTGTACGGGGCCCGGTACCTCGACCTCGGCCACTTCACCCGCTGCGACGCCACGAGGCCCTGGCAGACCACGGCCGAGCGGACAGCGTTCGACACCCTCCGCGCCGCGCATCCGGACACGTTCACCACCGTCGTCGGCGGCGACAGGCCCACCGCGGTATGGCTGGCGCTGCGCCTGACCCGGCTCACCGACCCGGTTACCGACACCCTCCTGGCCGTGCACGACCGCACCTGCCCCGCCGGAGTCCACCGCTGGGTCGACCTGACCCACTGAACCGTCACCGGCCGCGCCGCGCGCCGGCACCCAGCTGGTGCTTGGGCCGGGGCCGAGGGCCGCGCGGCGCCACCAACCGAACCACGGCCACGACCACGACGTTGAAGGGAAACGTGCCATGCGGCACCACCACGATCGGCGCGCTGACGCCGACACCTGCGACTCCATCGACCCGTACACCGGCGACGAACTCAGCTACGAGCAGCTCATTGAAGCGCTCGTGACCCGGCTGCTCAGCGGCGACACGCTCGAGCAGCTCTGCGTCGACGCCGACCTGCCCGTGCTGGTCGACGACACCGGCGAGCCGGTGACCGTCGCCGCGCGTACCTACCCCGACGCCGGTGTGCTGACCCTCGACCGCGGCATCTGGTTGGAGATGTCCGACGGCAGCGCCTTCGGCCTGACCGTCACCGTCTCCCGCCGCCCCTCCATCGAGGTACACCTGCGCCACTAGCCCGTATCCGCGGACCCGGACCCGCTGAACCGCCGCCTGCCGCACCCCGCGTGAGGTGGGCAACCGTGCCGGCAGCGAGGGGCAACCCGACGGCGCCGAACCGCACGAGCGGCCTGGACCTGCGGGGCAGGCCGAGCTCCCGCTGTTGCACGCACCACCGGGGTGTGGTCACCCGCCGTCCGCTCCGGGCCGACTCGGCCGAGGACGGCACGGCGAGCACCTCACCCGTCTCCGCTGCGCGGATCCATCCGCCCGCGCATCCGGAGACGGGTGCGCGGGCCTCGTCCTCCTGCGAATCGAGGCAACTCCATGACCACGCCAACCCCGAGCCCGTCCACGCCGGAACCACCGACGGCAACGGCCGCCGACGCTCCCGAGCCCGCCGCTGACCCGGGCACTGAGCCGGCAGGAAGCCGGCCCGGCTACCTGTATCCCCTGGTTGCTCTGTACCTGGTCGAGCACCCCGACGAGTTCCACCAACCGGGCGCGATCAAGAACGCCCTCGGTGTCCCGTCGTCCGGCGCGGTGTCCGAGGTGCTCAAGAAGATGGCCGCCGCCGGCCACGCCACCCACGAGACCGGTCCGCACCGGTTCCGGATCACCCAGGCCGGTATCGACGCCGCCGGCACGATGCCGCCCGCCGCCCCCTGCGCCGCCTCCGGCGGCGGAAGCGGGGCAGGCCGCTCCGGGCGGCGCGGGCCGGTCACCCGCCCCAACGGCGAGCAGTACTTCCCCCGCAAGCTGGCCGGCGCCACGGACGTCGACGTGCTGCGCCGGCTGCGGGACAAGCGGATCCCGGTGCTGCTGTACGGGCCGCCCGGCACCGGCAAGACCGCCATGGTCGAGGCCGCGTTCGACGACCTGCTCACCATCACCGGCACCGGCGACACTGTGGTCGAGGACTTCCTCGGCAACTTCATCCCGCTGCCCGACGGCGGGTACGAGTTCGTCTACGGCCCGCTCGTGCAGGCGATGCGGCAGGGCCGGGCGCTGCTCATCGACGACGCCACCCTCATCCCACCGAAAGTGCTGGCGGTGCTGTACCCGGCGATGGACGGCCGCCGCGTCATCCACATCCCCGGCTACCGCAACGAACGCGTCGACGCCGTCGACGGGTTCTACGTCATCGCCGGGCACAACCCCGGCGTCCACGGCGCCGTCCTCACCGAAGCCCTCGCGAGCCGCTTCGACGTGCACATCGAAGTCACCACCGACTGGGACCTCGCCAAACACCTCGGTGTCCCCGCCGCGGCGATCACCGCCGCCATCGCACTCAACGCCGACGCCGACGCCGGGAAGGTCACCTGGGCACCGCAGCTGCGCGAGCTGCTCGGCTTCACCCGGGTCCGCAAGACCCTCGGTCTGCCCACCGCTGTGGCCAACCTCGCCGGACGCGCCCCGCTCGACGACCGGCCCGCCGTCATCGCCGCCCTGACCGCCGCGTTCGGCACCCCGGTCACGCCACTGACCCTCGGCAAACAGCGCTGACACGGACCAACGAGACCAACAACACCATCATCGAAGGAGGAACCGCGATGCCACATCCCAGCAGCCACCTGCGCCCAGCCGGACTCACCAAGACCCACCCGGACTGGGCCGAGTGGGACCAGGCATGGACTCGCGAAGCCGCGAAACTGACCGGCCGCACCGACCTGACCGTCGTCGTCGCCCCCGGCGCCGGCGGCGGCGCACCGGCCTGCTTCCACCCGTACTTCCGCCGGATCGAGGTCGACGCCACCCACATCGGCGACCCCGACATCGCCAACCCGCGCCGCGCCGCACACAAGAAGCTCGTCCCCACCGGCTACGGCGCCCTCGTCCATGAAGCCGGCCACGCCGCCCACACTCGGTGGTCGGCGCCGCCCGGCACTCCGCGCGTCGTCGCCGACATCGCCATGGTGCTCGAGGAATCGAGGGCCGAAGGCCGCCAACGCGCCCGCCGCCGCGGCGACCGGCCCTGGCTGCGGCACATGGTCAACGTCCTGGTCAACGAGGACGACGCCCCGGTCGACGACCCCTGGCACGCCGCCTACGCCGCCGGGCTGCTCCTGGCCCGCGTCGACGCGCGCATCCTCACCGCCAAAGACGTCAAAGCCGTCCGCGCCGCGGTTACCGGCATCCTCGGCCGCAAACGGCTCGCGCAACTGCGCGAGATCTGGCGGGAAGCCCACGCCGTCGCCGACACCGACGCCGACACGATGATCGAGCTGGCGTGGCGGTGGTGCCGGCTGCTCGGCATCGACCCCGCCGCCCAGCCGGCGACCCCGGTCGCGGACGACGGCGAGTTCGCCGGGGCACTGGCCGCCGCGATCGGCGGGTTCCTCGCCGCAGCGGCCGGGCTCACCCCGGCCGCCCACACCGCGCAGCGCATCGCCGAACGTCACGGCGCCCCGGCCGAGTGGACGCTGCGCGACCCGACCGCCGAGGAACGGCAGGCGGCCAACACGCTCGCCGCCCGGCTCCGTGCGGCACGGACCAGCAGCGTCGAACCGGGCACCCGCCCGTCGGCGATCCCACCCGGGCGGCTTCGGGCCCGCGCCGCGATCACCGCCGACGCCCAACGCGCCGCCGGGCCGATGCCCACCGCCCAACCGTGGCAGCAACGCGCCACCCTGCCACCGCACAAACCGAAACTGCACCTCGCCGTCCTCGTCGACGTGTCCGGGTCGATGTGGGCGTTCGCCGAGCCGATGTCCTCGGCGGCATGGATCCTCGCCAACGCCGCCCGACGGACCGACGCCACCGTCACAACCCTCGCCTTCGGCGAAGCGGTGACGCTGCTCGTCCCGCCACACCACAGGCCCGCCCAGGTCCAGCAGATGCAGGCCGACGACAGCTACGAACGGTTCACCGAGGCGGTCAAACTCGCCGACCAGCTGCTCAACCTGCGCCACCACAACACCGTACGGATGCTCGCCGTGGTCTCCGACGGCTGGTTCGTCGAGGGCGCCGAGGCCGCGCAACGCCTCATCACCACCCTGCACCGCAGCGGGTGCGCGGTGCTGTGGCTGCACCCCGACGACAGCGAAGCCTGCCACACCTACACCCACACCACGACGGTCGCCGTCACCAACCCGGTCACGGCGATCGACGTCATCGCCGACGCCGCCGTCACCGCCCTCACCAAGGCGTAACAGCGACCCAGACGACAGGAGCAGCAACCCCAATGTCAGCAACCGATCCGCGGATCGCGGGCTGGGCGGGACAGATCCTCACCGCCGTCGACGAGAGCATCGCCGAAGGCATCCTGCCCGCCACCGTGCGGTCCTTCACCGACCTGCACGACTACTGCGACGCCAACGACTTCCTCATCGACGCCGGCGTCCCGTACGACGGCACCGAAGCCACCATCGGGCTCACCGTCGCCGTCCAGAACGCCGTCGACACCGCGCTGCGCGCACCCGACCGCCCCTGGTGCACGCACGGCACCTGCCGCTTCCGAGGCCACGACCACACCACCACCCAGGCCGACGACGGCACCGACCTGGACACCCCGGCACCGATGCGCTGCGCCGACTGCGGCCAACCCGCGCACTACGACACCCGGCTCGGCGACTACCGCCACGACAACCCAGCCGCACCGGACTGCTTCCTCATCCACGCAACCAGGCGCTGACACCGCCGGGAACCCGGCCCCGCCCGCGAACCCATCGGCCAGAGCTGGCTGAGCCAGCGATCCGTGAGGACACGAGCCGGCACCGGCGACCTGAACAACCACCACTGCTGATCTGCGCCGCAGCGCTGCCCCGGCTGCGGCCGGGCAGCGCTGCGCCCCCGACTCCAGAACCTGGAGCACACGCATGCCCCAACACACCGACCCGCTGCGGTTCCCGCTGCAGCATCACCTCGACGCCCACACCAAATCGGCCGGCTGGCACATCGGGCCCGACGCCCTGGACCCCACCCACCCCAGGCTCGGCCCCCTCGTCACAACGCTCATCGAAGCCACCGCCCGCGACGCAGCCGCCACTCACCTCTGGCACCTCCTCGACGCGCCCCTGTCGTTCCTGCTCGAAGTCATCGGCGACGGCCCGATCGACAACCACGAAGGAGACCTGCTGCAGCTGATCACGCTGCTGCAACTCCGCGGACGGACGCGCGAGCAGCGCGAGGAGGCAGCCGCAGACATCAGCGACACCTGCGAGGCCCTCCACGCAGTCGGCATGACCACACCCATCACCGCCGACATCACCTGGCACAGCGGCGGCCAGACAGACTGTGGCACTGCGGTGCTCGCCGCGCTCGTCGACGCCGGCTTCCTCGCCGACCTCACCGAACACCGCGCCGCCCGCCGCCACCAGGCCGTCATCGGTGGCGACAGCGTCCACGCCGACCTCGCCGCCGACGGCGGCTTCACGCTGCACAGCACCGGCCACGACGGCAGCCCGCCATGGCACATCACCGCCACCGGCAGCACCCCGCCCGGCTCCTCGCCGCGCTCATCCGCGCCTGCACCACCCCCGACGCCAGGACCGGATAGCGACCTTTGACCGACGTCGCTCAGGCGCCACCCGAACGCCACCACCCAGCGCCGGCAGTCGGACCCGGCCGCGCGTAGGGGTCGATACTGCACGCCCCTCACCCGCCGTGGTCACTGTTGTTTTCCGGTCAGCCAGCGGAGTCAACTGCGGACCTTGGTGAAGATTCCCAGCCCTTTGAACCGCCGCCGGTGACTGTCCTTGATCGGACTCAGTGCGAGCGATCAACCAACTTGAGCCGCGGACCGCGTTGCCGAAGAATCGATGCAGCGGCTGGGTCCCCGGCGGCGCCGGTGAGGAGCATGCCGTGACGGGAGTACCACACCGCGACGCTACCAACGGCTTTCAGTTCGCCGCGCACATCATTGCCTCGCTCGCCGCGCCCACCACCCGGGCACGCACGGTTTGCCGCGTGCTGGGGTTGTTGGTGCTCGCCGGCGCCGTACTGATAGTCGCTTTCATTGGGCCGTCAGCCGTGGAGCCCGGGAGCCACAGCTATTCCGGTACGACATGGCTACGACGATCCGGCGTGCCGGATTGGGCTTCGGCAGCCGGGCAACCGGCCCGAACCGTCGCGATGAACGTGCGGGTCGACGGCGACGCCGACAAGTTCACAGTACGCATCGACTACGAACTGCGCTTGCCGGCCGATGACGATCTTGTGGACCAGATCCGCGGTGGTTGGGTCAAAAGCGGGGAACTGGCCAAGTACCTGGCTGGAGGCCCGGCGAGTACGCCGGTCAGTCTGGAACGCTCTGAGGCCGACGCATGGGCAATCGCGCGATTCCGGTTCGTCGGCACCGACTCGCAGACGTTGGATCTGGGCCGCGACGAAGACCTCGCCTCGCCAGCCGCCGCCGCGACCAATCGGACGCTCACAATCACCGTGCAGCCAGGCATGATCGGTTCGATTTCTCCGCAGCCATCCAGCCAGGACTCGCACTCCGCCCGCTTCGAGGGCCCGCCGGAGTCCGTATATTTCAGCGTGAGTTCCGACGGCCCGGATCCGTACGCCGCCGCTGAGCCGTCCGGACCGGTGGACCTGCTCTTCCGGCTGGTCACCAGGGCGGTGCCGGTATGGATGCTTGCGATGTTGCTGCCATGGCTTGTGGTGCTGCGCGGTGCCCGCTGGTCGGCCCACGGATGGTTGCCCGCTCTGCGGGTGCTGGGACCCGTCGCCGTCGGGGTGATGGCGGCAGGCATCGGTCTCGTAGTCCCGCTTAGGTTCGGGTTTGCCGAAACGATAGTGGCGTCCATCGCTCTGGCGGCTGCGCCAGTCCTGCTCGGTGGCGTCATTTTGACGATCAACGGTCGCCCGTTCTGGAGCCGGTCCGCGGTTGTCGGTGTGCTGGTCGTCGCGGCGGTGTTCCTCGGCGCTGGGATCGTGCTTTCGCCGGTCGGCGGCGGCACCGTGAGCTGGGCGGTGCTGGGGACGTCGCTCGCCGCTGCGGCTGCGCTAAGCGGTGCGGGTGCGGCGCTGTGCTTCAGGTGGACCGACGGCGTCTTCGGCGCCGCTCTCGGGCTGATGACGGCCACCTGTTCGTTCTTCCTTGACGTGTTGCGCGGACTTGAGATCAACGAGATCGTCCCGACGATGCTGCTCGGTGTGACCGCCATTGGCCTGCTGGTCGTTCGGACGAGTCGGGTTGGCCTGCCGGCGCGCCGACTGGCCGCGTTTGCCGGCGTTGCCGCCGGCAGCCTGCTGTTCGTCCCGATCGTCGGGCTCCTCACCGATCCGACGACGACGCTCGAGGACTACTTCTTTTTCTTCGGTCCGTCCATCCTCATCGTCGCAGGTCACTTGCTCAGCCTTGCCCTTGGTGTGACAGCGATCGTGCTGCTTCGCCGCGCCGGCAGATCCGGCGCCGCGCTACGGAATCCGGTCATCGCCGCCATCGGCCTGGTGCTGCTACTCATCGCGGCGACCGACACGCTGCCGTTCCGCTGGCTTGATCTTGTCTCGGTTGCCGTGCTGATCGTCGCGTGGCGGTTGGTCGCGCCACCGGACCGACGTCGACAGGCCGCCCGCCTGGCAAACGTCAGCCGGGCATCACACGACGAGCTGGTGACCGCCGAAGCGCGTCGCCGGCTCGTCCAGGCAAGCGCTCACGACCTGTACCGAAAGTCGCGCGGACGGCTGGGCTCCGCGGAGACGTCGTTGACTGAGTACGACCGAGAGCAGGACGAACTGGACAGCGCCGCCAGGGCGAGGGGCCAACTCATCGCCGGCGTGCCGGTTCACCAGGCACTGTCGACCGGCGGCGGCGCTACGCCGTGGCGAAATGGCCTTCGCGCCGCCAGCTACGCGATTCCCGCCGCGCTGCTCTTGATTGGGTACGAAATTTTCGCCTTCACCCGAGTTGCCGGCAGCGACCTGTTTGCCCAGGCCCCGACGGTTGTGCTAGTGGATTTCGGCCGCCACCTGGCGAGGTGGTTCGTCTACGCGCTGATTTTCGGCTACTTCTACCCGTTGTTGCGGGGTGTCGGCCCGGTCGCGAAGGCGTTCGCTTTCGGCGCCGCCATCCTGGCCACCGAGCTCCTGCCCATGCTCGATGGCGAGGGTATCGGTGCGTCGGATCTGAGCGCGTCCCCCCGTGACATCGTCGTCGCCGCCGCGATCCGCGTGGGACAGCTCATTGTCTTCGTCGCCACGCTCGGGCTGCTCTGGGAACGGCGGCTGGCTCACGCCGCGGACTACCCCTGGGACCGGCTGCGCAACATTCGCAGCCTTCGAGCCCTCGCCGCACCAATCAGCACCATTGCGATCGCGGTCCTGACCACCGTCGGCACGGCGTTCGCCGGCGCCGCCGTTGTCGCCCTGCTCGCCGGCGGCGCTAGCGTCCAGCCACCGACGACAGATCCGGCGACAACCTCAACGCCTCGGTGACGCTGAGGCTGCCGGGAGCGACTTTCGCCCGGTACATCGACGAGTTCGAAACCTTGTGCACAGCGCTACGGAACGCCCGGTAAGGACGACCTCGTCGCTACTTCATCTCACACGGCGGTCGTGACCCTCGACTTGTCCGTAGCCTCGCCAAGGCCTTCGGCCATTTCTGGGACGGTGACTACGAGTCGTGTATCCACCTCGCCGTACCAAAGTTCGAGAAGGCCGCTCGCAGCCTCCTCATCGAGCTGGACGAGGGCATCTACCGGGTCCAGATGCAGAACGATCCCGGCGGATACCCCGGCCTCTACACGCTCATCGCTGACCTCGAAAGCTGGCGCTGGACGAGTCGTGGGCGTACTTCTTCCGGTGGCTGCTCGGCGGCCCGTTCGGTGCCAACCTGCGAAACAACGTCGCACACGGGCTGTCTACGGAGATGTCCCCGGCCAACGCGGCACTCGTCCTTCGCGCGGTCTCTGTGCTGGCCGCGGACGTCGGTGCCATGGACCACCGAGTCCACGCTCCGAGCGATGCACGACCTCGGGATCGGGAGGCGGTCCTGGCCCTGCTGGCGACGCCGCTGCCACGGTCGGCGCTCATCTTGCGGGTGAGCGTCGGTTACGCTGACCCGACAATCGGCGATCATGGAGTGTGTTCGGATGGCATTGTCAGAGCTCGCCGCGGTGGAGGCGGCCTATCAGGTGTTGCATCCGCTGGATGCGGCTGGTCGTCGGCGGGCGTTGCAGTGGTTGTCCGACGCGTTGGGCGCCGAAGGGCCACTGCCGGAATTCGCGCCTGCTGCCGCCACGTCGGCAGGGCCGGCCGGCGAGGACCGTGCGCTGGAACGCGTACCCGCCACCAAGTCGGCGCCGGCCCGCACTCCGCGGCGACGCGCCGGCACCGGCGCCGAGGCCACGGCGGCGGAGACGGAAACCCCGGCGGGCCGTCCACGGCGGGTCCGGGCGGCCAGACAGGCCGCTGCGCCGGTGGTGACCCGGGAGCGGATGTACCGGCGGATGCCACCCGCTGAGCAGGTCATCGCCGCCTACCAGCAGGTCGGTAGCATCAGTGGACTCGCCGATCATTTCAACGTCCCCACGTACACCGCGCAGGGCTGGGCCCGGCAGTTGCGCAAGCAGGGCCACGCCATCGGCCGAGCCAGCTGAACGACACAACAGACGTCACAGACTCCCGTCGGCTGGAGCGGTCGATACCCGGGGGGCCGCGAACGCCGACACACGCCGACGGCACTGGTCTCGCCCCACAGATCGAGCTCACCGACGAACGCGACAACGAGCGGTAGTGCCCGCTCGCCGGCCGGCGTCAGGGCGTAGGTCTGACCGCGCGCCTGGCTCTGGCCGGCTGACGAAGCCGTGATCGACGAGACGCTGCAGCACGAGCGGATGATTACCCGCTGGCAAGATCTGTCTGATCTGTACGGATAGCCCCGTGTCTTGAGAAAACTCATCGGACGGGTCATCTGAGAAACGCCAGCTCGTAGCCCACCTCGACGTTGTAGCCGGCGCTATTGAGTCGTCGGGTGTCCGCTGGTGGATCGGCTAACAGGCAGCGGCTCACCGCTTGTCCAAGTCGCCGCGCTCCGACAGCAGCACGGCTAACTCCCGCGCCGCTTCCCCGTCGCCCTTGTCAGCCCGACGGCGCAGCAGGGCGATGGCCCGTCTGGGTCACCGCGCTCCGCCATCAGTCTGGCCAACTCCCACAGCGCGGCCTTGTCGTTGTCGGCCCGGCGGCGCAGCTCGTCCACGTCACCACGCTCCCGCAGCAGCACGGCCAATGTTCGCGCTGCAATCCGGCTAACGCCCGCCACCGACGCTTCCGTGGCCAGCGCCGGGCGCCGTGGCCTGCGCGACGAGGAAGCGCAACCGGCTCGCGGTGTCGATGGCGACCCGGCGGAACGCCTCAACCGACGGCCGGTGATCATCGGCGCGGTATACGACGGCCGCAGTGCAGGCGGAGGCATCGGTAAGCGGGACGGACCGCAGGCCGCTGAACGCGACGAAGCGGCTGATCGACACCGGGACAGGGATTGAGACGTCGTCGCTGACGCTGACGAACATCATGGCGGCATGCACGTCGTCGAACTCGCGGCGGCAGTCCAGCGGAGCGCCGTCACGCAGCTCCGCGAAACTCCAGAAGCTCGACCAATGTGCCGGCGCCTGGTGGAGGGTCTGCACGGTGGGCGAGGCCACGAACTCGGCCGACGTCACGCCGAGTATTCCGGAGAACCGGTGATGCTCCGACATCAGCAGCACCCGAGGCTCGTCGAAGAGTGGATCAGCGTGCAGCTGCGGCGAGCCGATCGGTAGGTACTGCAGGGCGACATCCACCTGACGTTCCAGCAGGCCCGATTCGAGTTCGGTCACGAGCACCGGCGTGACGGACAGCTCGACCTTGGGATAGGAGGCCCGGAACGTTCTGATGATCGGCGTGGTCAGCTCGGCCACTCCGCCATGCAGCAGGCCGACCCGCAATTCGCCGACGACGGCTGCGGCGGCCTGCCGGGCGGCGTCGATGGCGGCGTCGGCCGCCCGCAACGCCAGCCGTGCCGGTCCGAGCAACGCCCTGCCGGCCTCGGTCAGCTCCATGCCGCGCGATCCACGTTCGAACAGCGCGGACCCGACCTGTCTTTCCAGCTGGCGAAGCTGCTGGCTCAGCATCGGCTGGCTGACGCGCAGCTGCCGGCTTGCCTCGCTGACGCTGCCCTGCTCGGCGATGACTATAAAGCGGTGCAATAATCGTAAATCCACCAGCTGCTCCCGCGATATGCAGAATGCCAATAGCCGCTATTGAAAGATAGCAACTTGTCGGTCGGCCCGGGCGGGCTGATTCTTGCTGCAGGGTGCTCGCGGCAGAGCCGGCGCCGCGTCTCCACCCTGCTGTATCGTGACGCGTGCCCGTCCAGGTACGGAGGAGATGGTGTCTACTCCCGGGCCGGGACGCGCCCTTGAGGATGCCAGATGACCACTCCAGGCGTCGGCCTGCCATTAGGGAGCTTCGATGCCCTGGCCGTCCCGCTCGACGACCTCGTCGATCGGCTCATCAGGAACGTCGCGGACGCGTGGCCGGACGTGTTGGATGATCTTCAGGCCGGACGGCGCGACGAACGCCGCCTCCGGCTCCTGGTCTACGCCGACCGGCCGGAGCAGGGCGAACGATTCCGTTCAGTGCTCGTGCAGTCCGGACTCCGGGGAGCGGGGCCGTCCGTCACCGTGGTGTCGGACCTCGACGACGGCGAGCCGCTGGAGACTCCCGACGCGATCTTGCACCTCTTGCATGACCGCTTCGACACCGCGGACGCCGACGCGTTCGGCGCAGCCGTTCGGCGGCTGGTCGGAGAGGAGCGGTTCCGGGCGGCCATGATCGTCGACAGCGCGTTGCAGGGGGACGCGCTGGGCTCGATCGAGCAGTGGACGGCGTACCAGACTGCCGGTGACCTGACGATGCGCATGGCTGCGGTGTCGGTCTCCTGGGCCGCGCTGGCGCGGGACAGCCACACCGCGGAGTGGGCGCTGCCGCTGATCACGCAGCTTGCCTTGGCCGTCCCGGCGGACCTGCTGCCGGCCGGGCTGGAGCCCGCGGCCCAGCAAGCCGGACTATCGGAGATCGTCGACAGACTGTGGCCGCTGCTCGGCGAGAGCACGGGACGCGCGGTCGTGTCCGTCTCGCAGCCGGAGCGGATCTGGATCGAGTCGGGGATGCCGGCGATTCTCCACTGGCTCACCGAGGAGATCGTCTCGGTACAGGGTAAAACCATGCTGCGTACGCTGCTGCGCCGTCTCGACTTGGCGATGTTGAGGCCCGGCGACTGGCGTCAACGCAGGCTCAAGGAGCTGACCCGCAGGTTGCTGCGTGCGCCGGCCCTCCTCCAACTTCGGGTGAAGGCGCTGGACTCGCTGGCCGCCGTGACGCCGGGGCCGGCCGTCGAACGGCGTTTCGGCTTCACGCCGTTGCTCCTCGACCCGACGCGACGCGGCGAGCTGCGTCGGCTGGCGACCGCGCGGACGACGGCGGACTGCCTGGGAACAGACACCTTGGGCGCGCTGGTCAGCAGGTGGCGTCCGGTCCCCGGGCTGCTGCCGGACGTCACGGCGAGCGCCCGGATCGGCGAAGTGCGCGGGTTTCTCAACCGGCTGGACGATCCGGATTTCATTGCTGCTGTTCACGAACTTGAGGAGTTGGGCTAGTGGCCGGCGGCTGGCATCTCGCCATCGATCTGGGACATTCCACGACCTGCGCCGCCATGCGGCAGGACAGTGACGCGGCGCCGATACGCGTTCGCCTTCCCCTGTCGGTGGCGTCGTCACATGATCAATTCCTGATGCCCTCGGTCGTACGCATCAGCGCCGGCGGCGTCTGGGAGGTTGGCCTGGCTGCGACCCAAGGACCGGACGGGCTGGGGGACCCGGCGATCGAGTGGAACGTCAAACAGCTTATCGCCGAACATGCGGTCCACCACCCTGCGCGGCCGCCGGCCATCGAGACGGCCTCGTTGGCTGCCGCGCTGCTGCGCCCGGTCATCGAAACCGCCTGCCAGGCCAACGGGGGCAGCGTGCCCAGAACGGTGACCTTGACCCATCCGGTCACATGGGACGAGGCGGCGGTGCGCCGGCTGTGCGCCGGCGCCGTCGAAGCGGCTGCCGCCGGCGGCTACGCAGACTTTCCCAGGCCGATGACGCTGTCGGAGCCGGTGGCCGCGGCGGGGAGCGTGCTCGCGGCCACCGATCTGGGAGAGCGTCTGGCGGACGGAGACCTGCTGGCCGTACTCGATCTCGGTGGCGGCACGCTGGACCTGGCGCTGGTGGAGCATTTCGCAGGGCAGCTCTATGCGCTGAAGACCACCGGCGCGCAGACCGGCGGTGACGACTGTGACCGGGAGCTGCGCGCAATCGTGGCCGCCAGGATCGAGCCTGGCGCCTGGGCGATCCTGGAGCAGGACGACCGCTCCGGACGCACCGCTTCCAGGCTGCTGAACGACGAGATCATCAGGATGAAGCATCGCCTGACATCGCATCAGAACGGGCTGCTCGAAGTACGAGTGGGGCCGGAGACGGTGGCGGCGACCATCAGCATCAGCCGCCGGGAATTCGAAGCCGCGCTCTGTGCGCGATCCGCGACCGGGCGCCCCACGCCGGTCTTTGCCCAGATCGTCGATCTGCTGTCCGAGCTGTGCGGGCAAGCCGGTCGTGAGGTCAAAGCCGTCGTCTTCACCGGCGGGGGCAGCCAGGTTCCGGCGCTGCGGGACGCGGCCGAAAGCCGCGGCTTCGCGAACATCTACACCGCGCGCACGCACTGCTACGACGCGAAGCAGACCGTGGCGCACGGAGCGCTCATACCTGATCTGCTCGCCGATCTCTCTTTGCCGGAGCTCATCGGAATCCTGTGCCCGGACGACCTGCAGGTCATGGCGGACCGGCCGGCCGCCAATTCGTATCTGACCGCGAAGAAGGACTGGCGGACCCTGCGCGGCTGGTTCCGGACGTCTACCCACCGGTACCGAACCCATTGGACGCAGGAGAAGATTCAGCTGAACCTGCGACGCGCGCAGATCTTCTACGATCCCCGATACCGCGACGACCAGACCAGCTTCCGCACCCCGGGCCGTCGATGGATCGTCTTCAACCCGCCCAAGGGCGTCGACGGCGTGCGGGATGACGCGCCGCCGGCCATGGCTGCGGCCTGGCTGTTCGAGGCGTTGGGGGCCGCACGCGCGGAAGTCACCCAGGAGACCGTTCGCAGTCAACCAGCCACCACCGGTGATCCGCAGCTGGACGCGTTCCTCGCCTACCTGGCACGGCAACGATCGCCGCAACCCACGGTGGGCGACCTGATCGCACGCGGACGTTCGTCGGGGATTCACCACACGCTGAACCGCCTGGTCCGCAGGGGTCGTGCGACCAAGCGCCGACGAACCGGCGTGATCGGCCGCCTGATTGATGACTTTCCCTCCGAACAGCTGCAGTTCAATCTTTCCCCCAACAGCTTCCGTGTCTGGCGGGAGTTCGTCCATCACGACGTCGTCATGGACCCCCGGCTGCGCGAGCAGCTGGTCCGCAGGATCGCCGAGCGCCTGAGGTCCGGGCACACCAGCCCACGCTTCGCGGAGATCTGCTGCCTGATCAGCCTGTCCGGGCGGGTCCGGGCGTACTGGCCAGAGCACACCGCCGAGATCGAAGCTCAGGCCCACAAACATCCTCTGCACTCGCTGCTGCAGAAGGCAGCCGCCCTTGTTCCGGGAACGGAGGAGATCTGGTGACGACATTCTTCAGATCCTGGTGGGCCAGGTTCCGTACGCCGCGGCCCACCGCTGCCGCGGCGCCGGCCTCGGTGTCGGCCCGCCAGCTCGTCGAAGCCTTCGCGGCCATGGGAATGGATGAAAACGATGCCGTAGCACAGCGAGCCGCCCTGATTTGGACCGTTGTCGCCGTCCTGGACAAGATCCGTGGTGGTTCGCCGATCGTGTGGGAGATCGTCGTCGACGACCTCAACGCTATCGGGGTGGAGGTGCTCCTGCCCGACGGCCAGCCGTTCGACCCTGAACGGCACGAGCTGGTCGAGGTGGTGCCCCACTCCGACCCATCGTTGGTCGACACGGTGGCCCGCACGGAGTTGGTCGGAGTGAACGACCATGGGCGCCTCATCCGCAGGCCCCGTGTGCACGTCTATCGAAAGGATTCGTGATGGCCGCCCGCGAACACGAGCTGCTGACCTTGATGAGAGACATCGGTGTCGCAGCCGTCGAGCTCGTGCACACCAAGGTTCGGGTCTCGGACAGCATCGCCGATCTCGACGCGTTCCTTGCCAGCCGGCCCGGAGAGGCGGTGTTCGCCGTCCTGGGCAGAACAGGCGCCGGCAAGAGTTCGTTGATCAACGCATTGCTGGATCAGCCGGACCTCCTGCCCACCGGCCGGCGGACAACGACGAACTGCCGGGTCCGCATCAGCTACGCCAGCGAGCCACGGGCGCGCCTGGTCTTCAGATCGGGCGCCGAACGGGAGATCGATATACGGCGCCTGTCGGATTTCGTGTGCGTGCCGCCCACCCCTACATCGGTCCCGCAGCTGCCGGAGGGCGAGCTCGACTACGTGGACCTCCAGGTTCCCAGCGCGCTGCTCGAGCAGGGCATCGTCCTCGACGACACCACCGGGGCCTACGGCGTGATGGCTGACCACACCGACCGTGCGTTCGCTGCCGCGCTCGGAACGACCGGGGTGATCATCGCGTCCGAGGCTGTGCGTCCAGCCGGCGATCAGGAGCTCAAGCTGTTCGCCAGAGTGACCCAGGGCCTCACCGAGACCGGCGCCGCCGCGCTGGCGGTCATCACGGTCCTCACCAAAGCGGATCTGGTGAACGCGCAAACTCTGGCATCCGTGACGGCGAATCTCCAGCGCCGCGTCGGCACGGCGACCGGAATCGACAAACCCACGCTGTACCAGGTCGACAGTAGATTCCAGGACGGCAGGCTCCGAAACCCCCACACCATCGTGGCGCTTCGTTCGGAGCTGACGCGGCTGGGTCCCCAAGACCGCTACCTCATCGCCGCCCTCGGCAGATCGGGGTTTCAGATCCAGACGTTGCGGGCGCGAGTCGTAGAGCGCATAGCCAGGCTTCAGACGCCGCTTACGCGTGCCGACCGGGAAGCTGCCCGGCCCAGAACCCGGCGTCTGGAGGAGCGTCGGGAGAAACTCAAGAACGAAATCGCTGAGCGGATCGCCGAGGCGCGCTATCTCGTCGACGTGCGGGTCACCGAGTTCAGGAACGGTGAATCCTCGGCGGGCGGCCTCGCCGTACGTGACGTCGCCGAGAAGATCAGCCAAGGCGCCTCCGACCAGCAGGCCGCCTCTATGGTGGAGACACACCTGGAAAAGTTCTCCAAGGAGCTGTCCCGAGAGGTGATTCAGGAAATATTCAACAATCTCGACAAGATCGACGACGAGGATCTCCGGGCGCTGCTCACCGAACGCCGTGACCTGCTGGACCATCAGCCAAAGGCAACCGGACCCGCCAGAGCGGCCACCGACTGGTATGCCGCGCTCAGCAAGTTCGCGGCCGACCAGTCTCGAAGCATCTGGATTGTCTTCACGATCCGAGGGGTCCTCACCCCGTTCACCGGACCGGGATTCGCCTGGGCCGCCGGGGGCGCCGCGCACGCCCTCATCCAGAGCCACCTGGCGGCAGAGGATCGCCGCCGCCGAGGCGCCACCGCCCATCAACAGGCCGCCCCGCTGCTCAACGCCGGCCTTGGACAGATCCAGCAGGACTTCAACGTCCTGCTCCGGACCATCGTCGAACGGAGCCGTGCCGCAGTTGACGAACTGATCAGCGCCGAACGTCACGCCTACCTCCAGGACGAGGCGCTCGACGTCGCAACCGACGTCGAGGCCGCCGCCCAGCGTGATCAGGAACTCGCGGTGCTGCGTCAGGCGCTGCACCGGCTTGATCACCTCGACCAGCGGTGGAACGAGCTCCGGCAGATCCCGCGATGACAATGCCCTGGGACGGACTCGCGCCCGACCAACGCCACGCTGTCTGGAACAGCCTCTCCCGTGCCGAACGTGCAGCGCTTTTGGCAACCTCGGCGAAGGAGATCTCCTGGACCGACGGCCTCCCCGGGGAGGTTCGCGACCACGCGGGCCGGATCGTCCTCACCGAGGCGATCCGTCAAGCGGATCGCCGTCACCACGATGCGCTCGCCGCGGTCCAGGATCCGCGGTGGACGGGGCGACCCAGCGACGGGATCACGCTCGGCGGCCTCGAACGTGCGGCCCAACACGCCGCAGCTCTCCACCGGCTACAGGAGGCGCTCGACCAGCCGGTCGGACTGGCTGAGGGGATGGCATCGATCCCGGTGCGGCCCATGCTTCTGGGCATCGACCCCGACCGGGAGCTCATCGCCTTCGCCATCGGCGATCTGGACCACGCCAGCCAGATCCAGGTTCTGGTGCCCGGCACCGGCGTCGGCCTTGAAGCGACCGGGCAGTGGCTGCAACGGACTCAGGACGAGATCCGGCTGACCCAGCAGGCGAATCCCGCCCGCACTCTCGCGGCCGTCACCTGGATGTACGGCACGCCGAGCTTGGCAACCATGGGTTTCGCGGCGAAGGCCCGCAGCGCTGCGCCCCTCCTCGCCGAGTTCGTCCAGGGTCTACGGTCCCGCGACCCCGCCGCCGACATCGACGTCGTCGCGCACAGCTACGGCTGCATCGTCATGACCGAGGCCGCGGCGCGGCATGGGCTCTACCCAGCCGCTGACCGGCTGTTCGGGCTCGCGTGTCCCGGGACCTTGGTCGGGCGGCTGCAGGACCTGAACGTCCCGGCCGGCAGGCTGTACTTCACCAGCGCGCCCAACGATCTCGTCCGCGGCACCGGATACATCCGTGACATCTTCGACGGCAACCTCGTCGGGTTCTACCGGCGGGTCCAGACCGGCGAAGGACCACTGTGGTACGGCCCGAACCCGGCGGATGCCAGATTCGGCGCCCAGGTGATCAGGTCCGAAGACCGCAGGCCAGACTCTTTAAATCCATGGACGATCGTCGAGGGGAGCTACACCGCGCACAGCCAGGCACTCGATCCGAATTCCGAGGAGGCCGCTACCCGAGGCGTCGTCCACAACGCCCCCCTCGATCCGATCCCGGCGAGCTTCGCCGACGAATCCGGCGCCGAACTGCCGCCCCTCGATCTGACCGCCAACATCGGCTCCGGGCCTGCCGAATCGTCCCTGCCGCTGGGACAGGCGATCCTCCTCGGTGCGGTTATGGCGGTCGGCGAAGCAATGGAAACCGTCTTCGAAAACGTCAGCGATGCCGCCGACAGCGCCATGGACCGCCCGCTCTGGGAAGCCGTGGACCCAGCGCCTGATCTCATGATGTTCGAGGACACAACCGCCAGGCAATTTGTCGGTGACGGGGGTCAATTCGGCGGTGGTGGAGCTTCCGGATTTTGGGAAGTGGATGCAGTCCCGGCGGCGACTGACGATCAATACCCGTTCGAACGCGGCACCGACGAGCCGTTTCCAGTCATGCCAGAAGGACTCGCTGAGTCAGTCAGTTTCTACGAGCCGTATCAGCCTTTCGGCGGCGACTATGGATCAAGCGCTGGCTTTGCGCTTGTGACGAGCCAGCACATCGATCTGGTGCCTGGCACGGACCCGGTCCACGGCGACCACCCGGCGAACGACTCCAGCCACGTCACAGGTCCGAACCACGTCGATGCTCCGATGCAGGACATCGATCCAGCCCACACCGACCATCCGGTCCATGACACCGGCCACATCACGGGTCCACGTCCGGACACCTACTCGACCCACGACACCAGTCATGCCACAAGCCCCACCCACAACGACCACCCGACTCACCCTGCCGGGCCGACTCACATCGATCAACCAATTCATGACACCGGCCACGCCACAGGTCCAAGCCAGGACGATCCCCCGATCCCCGACACCTACGATCCTCCGGCTCCGACCTACGATCCTCCGGCTCCGACCTACGAGGCGAACTGACCGCAGCAGCTGCGGCTGTGCCCTGGCATGAGGCGGCGCAGCGGCGGGCCGCGGCTCAGGGACCGTCCGGCGCCTTACGCCACGCAGAACTCGTTGCCCTCCGAAACAGTCAGCACGGTCCAGCCGTGACCACCCTGCTCGCCGTGCTCGGTTTCACCAAGCTACTTCGACGACCCACACCTACACCCACACCCACACCCACCGCCGACCCGATGACGGAATGAATTATTGCCGTCAATCGACGCCACCGCGAGATTCATCTGTCCGGATGAGGTTCCCCAGCGGACACCTGAAGTCCATGGCCGAGTACCCACCTATCTTTTTTCGAAGAGTGGGTCATGAGACGGAGTCGTTCGATCGATCGCGCTCTTGTGTGGTGCAGAGAAACCCTGGCAACCGGATGCACCTGACAGCCGGCAGGCTCAAAGCGATCGTCAGCGAGGCGGTCGCCGACGGCAGCTATGTGATCTGCCACGACATGCTTCCGTACGGAAACCATCCAGAAGCACAACCGGCGGTCTGCCGCGGCTTCGCCGACCGTTACAGCACCCGACGACTGCAGTTCATCACCCGCCTGTTCGGCTTCGTCAAGGTCCAACCGCCCCAGCCACCGGCTCCCGAACCGCCTGTCCGGCAGGAATAGCCTCACCGGCCGCGCAGCAAACAGTCGCATGGGCCAGGACGACTTGACCTTCATCGAGAGTCAAGCGTCGATCAATGGTGCCGTCACCCGGCAGCCGGCCACCGCGCCGTCATCACCGCTGCCCGGGTGATGACGACTGCCCAGGCAACCGATGACACGGGAGACGACGCCATGCACACCGACACCACCAACAGCAGTGACCGGTACCGGCCCTCCGCCGACGTGCCCGTTCCGTACGACGTCGTCGACGTCCTGCTGTGGCGGCTGGCGGTCGACGTCATGATCGAGCACCAGACAGGATCGGACGGACACTGCAGCAACCTGCGCTGCGCCGATGAGCAGGGCCCGTGCACCGCCGCTGTCCACGCCCAGCGCGCACTGCGCGTCGCTCGCCGCCCCACCGCACCCGCACCGGCGACGTCCCGCCCGCCGGTGCCCAACCGGACTGCCGCCACCCGGCCCGTACCAGCCCGACAGCGGAGGGGCACCGTCGTCGGGCGCGCTACCGTACGAAGCGGCAACGCCGGCAGGTTCACCGGCTGGTTCACCAGCGCCGCCTGCGCTATCAACCGCTGGCGTCCTGACCATCACCTGCCACGGCGGACGCCCGGCGCGGCGCTCTCCGCCGCGTGACAACTCGACGACCACAGCACCGGCCTGGGACCGCGTCGGCGAACACGGCGGCGCGGTCCCTTCGGCGACGCCCAGCTCCGCGGGTAACGGGGCTGCGTCGGCCTCGCTCGGCGGCGATACCCACCCTTCCGGCACCAGAGGTTCTCGCAGCGCTGTGCGACGTCCACTCCGAGTCCCGCTGGCCACTCGACGACGCAACCGGCGGCGCGCTCCTCCTCGGCGTCGACGACAACCCCGAACACATGTCCAGCGAGGTGTCTTCGCCGCCCTCTACGATGTCGGCCGATCGAAGCATCATCCGGCGAGACCCGGCGCCGCTGCCTCAACCGAGGCGGCGACCGCCGCGCCACCTCCTCCCTGTACCGGCACCACCGGTAGTCTCCGCTGGGACACCCGCCCTGCCGGCAAGGCAATGCACGCTGTCAGGCGATGGCGTCCCAGTGGCGATACACCGTGCGTGTTGAGCGGCCGACGCGGGCTGCGACTTCCCCGGGACTGATGCCGGGTTCGCGCCGCCGCCAGTAGGCGACAGCTGCTGCGGTCTCCTGAGGGCCTGCGTCCGGTCCGGCAGACCCGTCAGCGCCCGCTGCGGCGGCACTGATGTGGGTGGTTTGTACGGGCTCTGTCTGGCCAGGGGCGGGCACGCCGGATGGCGGTCGCGGTTCGCCCTTCTGTGCTGCTTTGTCGGCGCCGGTTCGCTCCGCGTCAGGCGGCAATGCGTCGTCGATGGCGGGGACAGCGGCAGGCGCATCCGCGCTGGCGTGGGTGATGTCGTGCGTCGCGACGTCTATGGCATCGGTCTCGGTGTGATCGCTGGAGAGGTTGCCCGACAGCGGCGCTGTGGGCCGTGACGGCTGGGTCAGCGGCGTGGCCGCCTGATCTGCCGCCGTGTCTGTGGGGAACAGCCGTGTTCGTTGTTGCAGGGGTGTCCCGGCGGTCGTCGGGCTTGCGGGGGTGGCCGGTGGCCGGTCGGGTCGGTGGGGCGAATCTGCCAGCTGCGGCGGCGCGAGGTCGCGGGCGATGAGGTCGGTGAGTGTTTCGTAGTCTGCTCGGTCGGCGAGCCGGTTCGCGATCTCGTTGAGGTCGTACACGGCGACGGCAATGTCCGCGGTGGCCGGGTCGACGTTAGCGCGGATCTTGCGGTGCAGGACTGTCGCGATCGCCTTCCGGCGTCGTTCGGCGTCGAGTTGGGCGTTGGCTGCGGCGATCGAGGCGAACAAGCCGAGTTGTGGGTTCGCCTTGGCAAGCGACCGGGCGCGGTGCGTGAGCTGCGGGTGCCGGAGCCAGTGGCCGAGCGGCTCGTAGGCCGGGGTGGTCGGTGGGAGGGCTCCGTGAGCGCGGAGCCGGTCGCGGCGGGCGTTGCCGGCGTCGGTGGACCACACCAGGTATCCCAGTGCTGACATCCCGGCGAAGAACCCGCCGTGCAGCGGTTGCGGGTGCGAGGTCCAGTTGAATACCACCGCGCCCGCGGCGATGAGCGCGGACAGGATCCGGGAGCCGGTGGCTCGTTCCCCGAGCCGGCGGCGCACGTCCGCGTTGGACAGGATCACCACGCCGCCGAGTTCCAGTGCGGCAACTGCAGGGATCGCCCACAGCAGCGGGATGTGCAGCGTCTGCACGGCGCCGGACGCCTGACCGGCGAGAGCGACGATGATCACGATGAGGTAGAACACTCGGCGTGTCAGTGTCGCGCGCCGTACCGCCCGTAGGAGTTCAGCGTCGATGTCATCCCGGCCGGTCGGCGAGGCTGGTGCGCCGGCATGCGGTGCTCTTGTCCCGCCTGCGCCCGGTCGGTTCGTGCCGGACTGGAGTCCGGTGATGTCGGGTTCGGTGGCTGTGGTGCGGTTCATGCTGCCGCCTCCGTGCCGGCGCTGCGGTCCGGCGGTGCCGTCGTTGCCTGATCAGGGACGTGCGCGGCCGGTGTGGTGCGTGGCACCGGCTGGTCGACGGGGGGTACGGCGGCAGCTGCGGTGGGGCGGCCGGGATCGGTTCGGCGTGGTCGGTGTCGCCGGCCGGTGGGTGTGGAGGTGAGGAGCCGGTCGGCGAGGGTGGCGGTTTCCTCGCTCGGTTCCGTGTCGAGGTCGGCCAGCCGCTGGGCCAGTGTGTGACGCAGCGCGCGGACGGTGTCGAGGCGGCCGATGGCTGCGTTCGCGCGCATCGCGGCCTGGTACAGCGCCTCGGTGTACGGGCTGTGGGAGATCGCGGCATCGAGGATGCGGATGACGGTGCCGGGCTCGTCGGCCAGCGCGTCGGCGAGGGTGAGCGTCGCGTCGATAGCCTGTCGTCGGGCCGCCTCGCGGTGCGGCTCGATCCATTCGTAGTCGACGCCGTCGGCGAGGTGCCCGCGGTACGCCTGGACCACCTGTTGACAGAGGGTGATCCGGCCGTCCGGGGTGTCGGCGAGTGCTGTTTCGCGGGCTGCCTGCCGCATCCGCCACAGGTCGATGTCGAACGCTTCGCGGTTGAGCAGGTACCGCTGTCCGTCTCTGGTGAGGTAGGTGCCGGCCCCGCCGGTGCGGCGCAGCACCTGCCGCAGGTCCGAGACGTAGGTGTGCAGGCGGTGGACGGCTTTGCTGGCCGGGGCGTCGGGCAGCAGGTCGTCGAGGATCGACTCGTAGTGCGCGGCACCGTCGTGGACCGCCAGATAGGTCAGCAGTTCCAGTGACTTTGCCCGCAGCGTTCCCCGGCTGGTGTCGGCGTTCACCACCGTCGGTGGACCGAGCAGCCGCACCAGCACACGTCGTTCGAGCCGACTGGGCTCTGCACTGGGCTCTGCAGGGGCCGTCGTGCCGGAGACGGCAGCCGCTGGACCGTGCGTTGCCGCCTCGTCCGGCGGTGCCGCAACGGCTCCGGGGGTTGGACTGGCCTGCGGACTGTCTGCCACGTTCGGCGTCGCCGCGGTTGCGGCGGTGGACGCGGAAACGGCGTCGATATCGGCGGTCGTGTCGGTACCGGGTGTCAGGTTCTGGCCGGGGCCAGCGGCTCCGTCGGGCGGTGCGGGCATCTGGTCGCCGCGTGGGACCTGGGCCGGTTGTGTGGGGCTGAAGGTTGGGCACTCGCCGGTGTGGGACTCGGCGAGGACGGCGAGCAGGTCGAGGGCCTCGCCGGCGGTGAGCACCGTCAATCGTGCGATGTCCGTGGTATGGCGGGTCTGGAGGTGGTCGGCGGCGCCGGGCTGGGCGTCGGTGTGGCCGGCTGGGCGGGTGGTGCCGTCGGTGCCGACGGCGATGGTGTCACCGTCGGGCCAGTCGCCGAGCAGTACACCGTGCACGTCCAGGTGGCGGCCCTGCCGCAGCAACGCGGCGACTCGGCCGCGGTGCTCGGCGAAGCCGCCCGTACCGGTCTCGGTGGAACCGGCATCGTTGTCGGGGCCGGTGTCGGTGTCGGTGTCGGTGAGCAGGATCGTCGGTGGCATCGGTTCCTCGAGTGGGTCGACGCGGCGGACCTCGGCGACGGAGGGCAGGGAGTGTTCCTGCAGGACTCGGCTGCGGTGCAACACGACTGCTTCGAGATGGGTCAGCGCGTCCGCAAGCCCGGGCGTGATCACGATCCGGGGCGTGTCCGGGAGGCCGGGCTCGATGCCGAACAGTCGTCGCGCGACTGGTGCCGGGATCAGTACCACCGTTCGGGCCGCCTGGTCGTCCAGCCCGTCGCTGGCGGCGGTGACCAGCAGTCCACGCGCGGCGGCCTCCGCGCCTGGCCCGACCAGGCCGAGCGCGGCCGTCGGCCACCGGTCCACTGCCGTCGCGTGGGGGTCCGCCGACGTGGGCCTTCGGGTCTCGGCCCCGTCGGCGCGTTCCGGTTCGACGGCGTCTGCGGGCGGCAGGAGCCCGACGACATCCGTGTCGTCCGGCGCTGGGATGCTGATCGAGCGTCCGTTGCCCGCCATCGTCGTGGCGGCGGCCGCCCGGGACGCGCCGGCGCGTTGACGCAGCGTCCGTATGACCGCGGGCATCGCCGTCGGTTCGGTGTCGTCGGATCGGGATGCCGAGGCTCGTGGCACGTAGCGGCGGCGGCGGTGCGCCCAGACCAGCGCGACGGCGGCGAGCACGGCGGTGGCGAGCCCGGCGTCGACCCAGCTGCCGCTGAACAGGCCGATCCCGGATCTTGCGGCACGCTCGGTCGGACGCGCTGTCCCGGATTCGCCGGCCTCAGCGGACTGGTAGCCGTGGCCGGGCCCGGATCCTGCAGGGCTCGCGGTCACCGTCACGGTGGGGACGCGCGGGATGGCAGTCGGGTCTTGGCCGGTAACACCGTCATCGGACGGTTGCCCGGTGGACGTCGTCGTTGCCGCCGGGTTACTCGGCTGCGCCTGGCCCGACGGCGGCGCGCCCGCAGAGCCGCCGCCGGGATCGGTCCCGGCGGACCGGTCTCGAGCGTCGCCCGGGAGGATGAGAATCCAGCTCGGTTCGATGTGGTTGCCGCCGCCCATACGTCCGGTCCGGTCGTAGCGGCCGGCGTTGAGGCGGTAGATCTCCTGCCACCGGTGCGGGTCACCCAGGCACCGTTCGGCGATGCTCCACAGTGTGTCGCCCCGCCGCACGGTCACCGTCATCGGCTGCCGCACACCGTGCCTCACCGTCGCACCGGCAGCGGTGGTCTGCCGCAGCGAGGGAGCGACGGTGTCTGCGGACGTGCGCGTAAAGGTCGGCAACGCGGTGACGGAGGGTCTGCCCGACGAAGCGCCGGCGGCTGCCGGCAGGGCCGCGGTCGGTGGGCCGGCGGTGTGCGCGGCCGTCGCGGCTGCCGACGCCGCGCCGGCGGCCGAAACGCTGGCGGTCACCGTGGTGAACGCCAGCAGCAGTGAACCGGCCAACGTGGTGACGGTGGTCTGCAACGGCGCTGGCAGGAGCCGGGCCGCTCGAGCTCCCTGCATGAGCACGGCGGCGACGTCCGCGGTGGTGGCGACGACGAGCCATGCCCACAGCAGCACAACCGCGGCAACCGTGGTGAGCACGAGCACCGGCGGACCCAACGGCTGCGCTACCACGGCGGCGAGGTCCAGGTCGAAGGCCAGGTCGAGCCACACCTGTCGGGTTGTGATCAGCCCGGCAGGCAGGCCGAACAGGGTGCACAGCAGCGCCAGCACGCCGGTGAGGTGACGCACCACTACACCGACGCGACGACCCAGCCGGTACCGCGGCCGCTGCCAGGTCCGCCGGCTGCGCGGCGCGTCCTGCAGTGCCGGATCGTATTGAGGGTGCGGGCGCCCGATAAGCATCACGATCGTGCTCCATGCTGGCCGGTGTCGATGGACACCGATGACGCTAAGCCCGCGGTCGGTCGCGACGCCCGATCTCGGCGTTCACACGGATCACACCGGATCACACTGGTAACACCGCAGGTCACCAGGGCCCCTTCCGTCCCACACCCGGTTCAGCCGAACGGTCGCGACAACGACGCGTAAGGCATGGGAAGGCAGGGGTCCGTTACCGGCGGGTGGCCGATCCTTGGGTAGCGGGACGTGGTGGGGCGCAGCCGTGCCCGCTTGACGGCGACCCGGCCGGCGGCGGGCGGGTTCCTGGACGGTGTTGGCGTCCTGCCAGTGTCAGGTTCGACAAAGTACGGCGTCCACTGCGGTGGTGGACGGGCGGCCGGCATGCGCTGCGTAGTGGTGGGCGGGTATCGGCGTCAGCCCGCGATCCATTCGGTCCTGCCGTCGACGTCGCGGGCGAAGCCGTCGACGTTGAGGTCGTAGGTGGCGGTGACCGTGTTCCAGTCGCGGGGGTCGCGGATGGACAGCGACCATTGGTAGTGGATGGTGGCCTTGCCGGATGTGATGGTGATGACGGTGACGGTGCCGTCGGGGCGGGTGTCGAGTCGGATGGTCGGATACCGCTGCACGGTCCACAGTGGCTCGGTGGTGATCGCGTATGGGGTGAGGTGCACCATCGGGCAGTTGTGCAGGTTGGGGGAGGACATGTCGGTGTCTGGTTTGAACACGCGTTGCGCGGCGCAGGCGTTGATTCGGTCGTGGATCTGTTGCTCGACGTGGGTGGTCAGGGTCGGTTTGAGGGTGGCGGGCAGGGTGATGGTGACGGGGGTGTCAGCGACGACGGCGGTGGCTTCAGCGGGTTCGTAGAGTGCGTTGCCGGGTCTGGTGGCGGTGTAACGGCCGGGCGGGGCCCAGAACGTCAACTGCTCCTCGGGTGTCGGCATGTCCAGTTTGGCGGCGGCGAGTGTTGCGGGTGCGATCGCTGGTTTCGGCATCGTGATGGTCGAGCCCGGCGGGTCGGAGATGGACCAGAAGCCGCTGAAGATGCCGGCGCGTTGGTAGAGCACGGTGACGGCGTCGGTCAGGTGTTGCCCATCGATGTCATAGGAGACCTTGATGAGCCGCTCCTTCGTCCCGGGCCGAGGCGACGACGGTGCCTGCGAGCGTTCGCTTTCGATGCGCAGATGTTCCGGTGGTTGGTAGCCGACCCGCAGCGCCCCCGGCTGGCACAGCGGGTTCCTCGAGCACCGCGCAGCGGCGGGGAGCCTGCTGGTGTCGCGGGCGGTCAGCTGGCTGAAGAAGTCGCGGACAAGGTCCCTCGGGCCGGGCCCGGAGTTGCTCAGGACGGCGAGCACGGCGACGAGTCCGATGACGACGGCGGCCACGAGGGCGCCCGCCTGCAGCGCACGGCGACGGGTCCGTGCCGTGTGTCCTCGTGGTGGCATGACGGCGGGTGGGCGTTGCGTGTCGGGCAGTCGGGGAAGCCGGACACGCTGGCCGGGCCGGATCTGAGCGTTGCGTGGCGTGCCGAACGCGACCAGTACCGTCGGGGTGGCGGTGCTCGCGGCCGGGGTTCCCCCGCCATGGGCTGACGTTGCCGACGCGTCGGCGAGCCTGTCCTGGCCACGCGGTACCGCGTCGTGTTGCTGGTCAGGGGTCTGCATGGCTAGTTCCTCGTGGATGCGGACGGACCGTGCCGTGCCGCCCACGCCGGCTGCGGCGTGTCGACGGGGCGCACGCGTGTCGGGTCCTGGGTGAGGTGTTGCTCGGCGACACGCTCGGCGTAGGCGGCGGCCGCCCGGCGCATGGCGGCGCTGTCGCCGGCGGCCGCGTGCAGGGCCATCAGCATGCGGTGGACGGCCTCATTCGTCGGGGACACATGCAGTGCCTGCCGTAGGAGCTGGATTGCCGTCGCCTGGTCGGGCGCGATGTCGGCGAGGTAGGTGAGCACATCGATCTGGTGGCGTGCGACGTGTTCCCGGGCGACGGTGAGCCACTCGTGATCCCAGCCCTGCGCGAGCTCGCCGGACAGGTCGGTGCGGCAGAGGGCGGCAGCTTCGCCGAGCAGCTGGTGGCGGTGGATCGGATCGATGGCGGCCGCCGCCGCGTCGAGTAGGGCTTGGAGTCGCCAGAGGTCGACCTGGACGGCGCGGGCGTCGAGGCGGCACCACGCGCCAGCGGGGTCGCCGTTCTGCTGGCGTTGCAGGAGAACGGGAACCTTGGCGGCATCGTGCAGGGTGCGGCGGAGCTCGGAAACGGTGGTGAGGAACCGACGGTGTGCCACGCTGCTGGGGATGTCGGGCCAGATCGCTTCTTTCAGCTCCGCCGCGCTCAGCCCGGCGCGGTGGACGATGAGCAGGACAAGGATCTGTTGGCCGGCGGACCGGCGGATCTGCACCGTGCTGTGGCTGCCGTCCGGATGGGGCAGCAGTACTTCCGGGACGCCGAGCACGCGGACCAGGAGGCGCCGTGGCCGCCCGGCTTCCTCCGGCGGCGGATCCGGCCACGGATCCGGCCGCGACGACAGGTGCGGCGCGTCAGGAGTTCCGCGTACCGGGCGGGCGCTCGAGGTGCCTGCTGACCAGGTACCGGGCACGGTGTGGTGCGTGTGTTGTCGTTCGGAGGGCTGCGTGGGACCCGCGACCGCAGCGTCGAGGTGCTCGACGACGGCCGTCACGATGCCGAGAGCGCCGGCCAACGTACGCGCGGTGGGTAGATTCAGCACGGGCAACCGGCCGACGACCGGCGCGGGCCCAGCCACCGCGTGCAATCGGCCGTCGCCGGCCACATGCCACGTGTGCACGCCCGCAGCGGCGCCAACCACCACCGTTCGGACCGTGACACCGTCACCCGCTGCCAGGTGCCTCGGCAAGACCGGCACGCTCGTCGTTGCCGCGTCGGCAAGGACAACGATCGTGGCCGCGTCCGACCCGCCTGATGCTGACGAGACCGGCCACCACGCGTGGTCGGCGACGACCCGGATTCGTCCCGAGGTGCCGGCCACGGCGTCAGCGCCGAGCAGTGGACTCCACAGGCCCTCCGACACCAGCACCTTCGCACTGGCCGCCTGCCCGATGGTGACGGCCAGCAGGAGCCCTCGGGCAGCGTCAACAGCACCCGGCCCGACCAGCGCGACGCCTGCGGCCGGAAGCACCGCCTCGACAGGCCACACCATCGCCGCGTCCGGTACCGGTCCGTCGACGTCCTCGTCGTCAGAGGCCATCGCAGCGCAGTCTGCGTCAGCCTCCACCGCCGCGCGCGTCAGCCGGGCGAAGCGGTCCACCACGGCGGGCAACGGCGCCAGATCCTCGTCATCGCGACGCCAACCGCCAGGAGACTGTGGCAGGTACTGGCGACGCCGTTGCGCCCACATGAGCGTCGCCGCCGCGGTGATGGCGGCGGTGACCGGCACGGGCAGCCATCCGCCCGGGACCTCCACACCCATGACCGTCAGCACAGAGCGAGACCCGAGGCGCTCGCCGGCAACCGGGACCCAGCCTCGTGCGTCACGGATGTCCTGCGCGGCCGGCGGCGTCGCCGCAACGCTCGACGTGCGCGCATGATGGTCCGCCGGACCTCCGGCCCCACCACCCCGAGCCGCGTCGACCGCCAGCACGACCCCACTGACCAGGGCGGTGACCGCGGCATGCAACGGCACCGGCAGCCGAGGCACCCGTCCGACGTGCCGGGCCGCGTCAACGGCGTCGAGCACGACCATCCCCAGCAGCGCCAGCCACAGCAGCCATCCCGCGCCGACGCCCGCCATCACGGCGCCGCCGTCGGACAGCGGATCCGCGACGAGCTGCCGCCAGTCCCACTGTGCCGTGCGCTGAACCACGACCAGCCCCGCCGGCAACCCAGCGAGCACGAGCAGCAACACGAGCCCGGACGCGATGTTGCGGAACAGCCGGGTGATCACCAGCCGCCGCCCGTACCGCCATGCGGTGAACTCGCGTCCGAATCCGACCTGCCGTGCGCCCAATGAGGTTGGCCCGCGTTGCTCGTGGGCGATTGCTCGGGCGTCGACGGCGGTGTGAGCAGCTTCGGCCGCAGCAGCAGCCACGCCGTGCGCGCCGCCCACCAACCAGCGACCGCGAGGCAGAACCCGACAGCGACCGTACCGGTGACCCGCCACACCAACGTACCGGCGACCAACAGCGCCAACGGCACCGCCAACAACAGGCGGTGCACGACCCGGCGGACGACGAGCAGGCCCACCGCCGCGCCGATGCACGCCCCGCCCAGCCGCCCGACCGGGCCGATGATCTCACCGCCGGTCGTCGGGAACTGCTGCTCCAACGGCCAGGCGAGCAGATTCAACATCCACGGGCTGCCACGCTCATCAAACGACACCAGGAACGCGCCAGCTCCGGCCAGCATCGTCACCGACGGCGGAAACCGCAGCCACGTCAACCACGACCCGTCCGGCGGCTCCGGACGACGCCACACCACCACCGCCAGGATCAACACGGCCACCGCAGCCGGGAGGACTGGGAACACCGACCACCGCAGCAACGGCCACAGATCCACATCGAACGAACCCGCCGCGACCATCGCGAACACCGCCGCCACCAGCAGCCCACCCACCGCACCACCCACCAACGCCAACGCCACCAGCCGATGCCGCACCCACCCGACCAGGGACGCACCACCTCCGTCCGCTCCTGCGCCACCACGCAACGCGGTCGTCACCACCAACCCGCCCACCACCGCGATCATCCCGAGCTGCGCCGCCACCGCGAGCCCTCCCCACGCAGCCAGCACCATCCCCCTGTCGAACACCTTCTCCCGCAGCCCATACCGCTCACCGCCAGCAACGAATTGCCAAAACAACGCCACCGACCACACCACCGGCACCATCGCCGCCATCAAGTCCAACCAACCAACCTCTGGCCCCGCATCCACCGCAGGCGCGGGCATCGGCGCCTGCACCGCCCCCAGCACCACCGCCAGCTCGGCCTCCGCCACCACCGCCGGCACCACGCCCGTCGCCCGCACCAACTCCTCAGCAACCCGCGGGCTGTCCGCTGCCGAGCCGACCGCACACACCAACCCGAGCGAACCCGGAGCCAACTCGGCACCGGCGACAGCACGAACAGCTACCTCACCCACCGACACCGCCGCTGCAGCACCACCACGACCGCCGAAGACGTCTGCCCTAGGACCAGCTACGCCAGCCGCAACCGTCACGGCATCCACACTGGACAGTCCCTCGAACCCGGCCTCGGTCCGGCGCAGCACCGTCGCGGTGCAGCCGTCCTGCCCGACCTGACACACCAGGACCGCGCCACCCGCTGGCAACTGGACACCACCAGCGAGCAGGTGCCACCCCACCGCCACCGCCGCGGTCATCACCTTCCCCACACCCAGCCCAGCGCGCTGACACGTGTCACGCAACGCCGCCGCACGCCGGGAACCCCACCCAGCAGGAACCGCAAGCGTCACCACATCGACACCGCCACCAACCGCCTCGCGAGCCGCCGACGCAACCTGGCCGAACAACACCACAGCCGCAGCATCATCCGACGGTGACTGGACGCCCCCACTGCCGCGCCCCGGACCATCAGCAGCAGCCCCACGTACCCGCGTCCGCGCCGACGCGACCAAGCTGACATCGACCAGCGCACTGGTGTCGAGCCAGCCGACCCCAGCCAACGGAAGCACCATCGCAGTGCCATCCGGCCAAGCAACCGCAGCCCGCAACCGAGACGGCCCGAAGTCCAGCCCCAGCCGGACCACTCCACCGATCGACACATTGGAATTCTTAGCTGCAATAGTCGACCGGGGGTGACCTGAACATCACGTAACGCCAAAGATGAGTAGCGTCGGCTCGGTCTTTGAGTACTGCCGTCGCGGTCAAAACCACCGGGGTCGCTTCGCTACGTTCGGGGCCATACCCGAATGGAGGGCAACCTCCGGTAGTGCAGTCCGGGACGTCCAGCTGTTTCCGTTACTCGCCTCTCGCCCCTGCGGCAACGCCGTGGGGCAGTTCCCCAAGCCGGGCCCTGGAGCGTGCTCTGGCCGCACCGCGGTCACTCACACCAGAGACCATCAGCGTCCGCTGGGCGAGGCCGCCGTCTGTGGCCTCCCCAGCCGCGCATCCTGCCCCGTCGCGCGGTCAGCGCCGCCGGCCCGGCCCCGGCCCGCCAGTGATCACCGTCATGGCTTGGAGTGCCGCGCTACGGTCGTTCGTCGTCGCGGGGTGGGCGCACCAGATGCTGGTAGCGAGGCGTGCTGGCGTTGTAGATGCTGAAGTTGAGCCGGGCATCGGCGAGGCTCAGGTCGCCGTTGGGGCTGTTGGCCATGGTGTCGGCAGGTGCTTCGCCGCGGCCGTCGTCGGTCCAGTAGCAGACCGGACAGGTACTGCAGCCGGTCCGGAATCCGCAGCACGCGCACCGGGGCAAGGTTGGTTGACCCACGCCGGCAAGCCTTCCACATTCCCTACGGCACCGACAGCAGCGCCAAGACGGCTCGGGGCCGATCCGCTCGCCGATTCAGGCTGCCCTCATCACGGGACGACCACAGTGATGCACGGCTACAGCTGCCAGACCGACGCGCGCATCGCCGTCACCGCGATCTACGCACTCAGCCACCACTTGCCACCGTTGCCGACCTGGGATCCGCACCCGCGTGAGCAGGCACGGTGGCGGGTGAGGGTCTACGTCCCTGAACCGGCGGGCATCTCGCGCAGCTGACCTCCCGAGCGGGGGCACGGCTACAAGCTGGGATCTCAGACGACGCCCTCGTCGAAGGCTTCCAGTTCCAGCGCCCGCTGTGCCGCCGCCCGCGCCATGCCGCCCAGGCGCGCGTACTCGGCGTTGTACGCCGTCCGCCAGGTCGTGTCGGCCCGCACTACCCGGTACAGCACCTGCCCACCGTCGACCTCGAACGACAGGTCACTTACTACGGGAACAACTGCCGCGCTCCACTCCATATGTGAATGGTGACCGCCTCACGCAAGCCCTATCGGGGTACGCCGCGCCTGCCTCGGCATGGTTTGAGAGCAATCCCGTGCGTCCTCAGCGGCCGATCATTCGCCCGCTCAGAGTCAAAACCGTGCACGGCTAGCAGTCTGCGCCGCCGCACAGATCGCGACGTACGGAGCGTGACGATTACTGGCGACGCCGCGCAGGGCCACATCGTGCGCGGCCGCCCTTGCCGAACACGACCGGCGGCTAGATGCGCGCAGCTGATCAAGCGGTCGGGGCCAGCTGCCCGCCCCGGCTCGAACCGTCCGCTGCGCTGCCAGCAAATTAGGTGACGTCGGAATTGGAACCGCCCGACTGGCTGCCGCGGTCATTCGGACGTCCGGCCGGGCATCACCTGACTGGCGTCTGGAACGCGACGGTATTCACGACGGAGTCAAGACGTGTTCTGGCCTCGGGCACAACCCGGTCGTCGGGGTCTGGATCGAATCTGTGACGCAGGGCCGCGAGTACATCGATCTGCTCCTGCGGATGTACGTGCCACCGCGATCGATGCCGGCCCCGCCTTCGGACGGAGCGGGCAGCAGCCGCAGGTCGCCGCCCCGGTCGGCAAGCCGGGCGCGCAGCTGCTCCAGCAAATCCGTTCATCGGCCATCGGCTCCGCCGATATCGATGGACGCATCGACAGCGCTCCGTCGCCCGCAATCAGCACGGCTGTTCCGAATCGGCGACCGCCACATTGGACTGACGGCGATGTCAGCTCAGGTCAGCCAGCGTTCCAGTTCTTGAGCTCGGTCCTCGGTTTGCTTCGCGATTGCTTCCATGACCTCGGCGGCAATATCATCGAGTTCCTCAGGCGAATACTCGCCGATGCGGAGCTTACGTTGAACCCACGCTCGGACAGCGCTCTCGGCAGTGAGGCCGGAACCACTCGTAGCCGCACCTATTGCGGAAGCAACGGCAGGTGCGGTCTTTCCTCCGAACCGTTGGAGAGCCAAGCGGAAGAGGTCGCCCATTGCCATCGGCAGGTATTATTCGGTGAATCGCTCGACCTCGCGAGCGTTTTCGCGAACACGTTACATATGGCCGTTATCGCACATCGGCTCCATCCAGCCGCACCGCGCCACGGGCACGCACCGGCAACCGCGCCCGGATCGACTTGACCACGGCGCGGAGCCGGGCGGCGACCGCCGCCGTGACCGCTTCAGGCACTCGGCTCCGCTCGGCCGACGCCTGCGCTGCCGCTCGGTCGGCGATACCGTCGATCGGGGTGAGTCACCTGGGGGCACGCCCGGATCGGGACGTCTCACGGCGGACGGCCGACGTCCCTGATGGCGTAGACGGATATCCGTGCTCGACGACGCGGTAGGTGTGCTCGACGGTGGGTGCCCTGCGGACCGTGATCCGAGTGCCGTTGCGCCCGCCCGGGAAGGACCTGAGCACCCGGCGACCTCTGTCGACCGGCCTGTCGTCACTCGCCTCGCTGTTCCGTCTGGACCGCGATGGGCTGTGGTTCGGCTGGTCGGCTTGAGCCGTGCCTGGAACGCGCCTCCCCATGAAGGGCCGATGGACGGGGATGCGAGCGGAGTTGCCCACCCAATATCCCATGCCGTGAGTGGCGGGAAGTTCAGGCCGTATTTGTCGAGGTCCTCCATACGCCGTCGGAGCCGCCGGTAGTGGAGTTCGTGTCGGGCCGCGGCGGGTGTTGAGCCAGCCGTCGTGGGGTGAAGCTGGTGCGCCCCACTTCATCCGTTCCGATAGGTGATGCAACATTGCATGCTGACCACGGAAAGCGAACGCTCAATTAAGGAACACTGCCATACGTCTGATGTGGTGATCGTCGATGCTATAGAAGTCCCCTGTGGTACGCGGAGCGTCCATTGGGCTGGTCCCGAGTGAACAGACCTATTTGAATACGCTGGCAGCGGTCGGGTAAAAGGTGTCGCCGGACACGCAGTTTCCTTCGTTCATTGGAGCGGTGGGATGTGATGCGGCGTGCGTCACTGCTCGGCGTTGTCGAACCCGGGCACCGCTGCAGAGGAACGGGCCTCACGCGGAATATTCATCTTTGCAAGACGGATCTTTGCCTCCATCACCCCAGCCATACAATGGCAATGGTCTAGTTTTACTGTATGGTGGTATTGAGACCTGTATCACATGGGGCATCGAGAATGTCCGTTCGGGCATGAACCGGACAACCCGGCAATCAGCAGCACTTGACGATCTTCCATTCGTAAATGAAGCTCTCTTCGTCGCGGGGGCGAGACGGACTCGCATTTGGCGCAGAGGCGGCTCGCATGCGGTGGTTTTCTGTCGGTAGTACGCGTCGGTTGTCCGTATTGGCGGTGGTGACGCTCCTGTGTGCCGGCATGTCGGCCGGCCGCGCGTCGGCCGCTCCACCTCCTGAGGTTCCGGACTCGGCACCGACTACGCCGACCGCCGTGACGCAGGAGCAGGCGTTGGCGAAGGCGCGGGCGACCGGCAAGGCGGTGCCCGTCGACGGCGCGACTACCCCGACGTCGACGGTGTCTGCGAACCCGGATGGTTCCCTCACGCTGACGTCGTCGGCGGCACCGGTCCGCAAGCGCGTCGGTCAGGAGTGGCTCGCCCTCGATCCGGTCCTTCGGCTGACGTCCGACGGCACGATCGTGCCGGGTGTGACCACCAGCTCAGTCGTACTGTCCGATGGCGGGACCGGTCCGCTTGCGGTCCTGGACAATGGCGGCCGGCGCATGAGCTTGCAAGCGCCGATGACACTGCCCCGGCCGACCCTGTCCGGTGCGACGGCAACGTACACCGATGTGCTGCCGGGCGTAGACCTGCAGGTCACTGTGGACGAGCAGGGCGGCTTCGGTCAGGTGTTCGTCGTGCGGAACGCGGCCGCAGCCGCAGCACTGGCGACGGTGCGGATCGGGCTGCAGACCGCTGGGCTCACCGTTCGTGCCGACACGGCGGGGAACCTGTCTGCAGTGGATCGCAGCGGCAATGCGGCCTTCACCGCGCCGACCCCGATGATGTGGGACTCAGCTGTCGCGAAGTCGGCGGCAAGCGGTGCGGCACCATCCGGCTCGGCCACCGCCCAGCCCGGGGTCTCAACGAGTGTGACCGCTGCTGCCAGTGCCTCACCGAGCGCGAGTGCCCAGCCCAAGACCCCGCCGAGCGCTCAGGCTACGGCACAGGCCAGCGCTCAGCCCGTTCCGCAGGACCAGGGCGGCGTCGATCCGTCAACGCGCCGCCCGGCGGTTTCCAACTCGCGCGGTCCTGGTAAGGCGGCGCGGATCGTGGCGCTCGGCGTGAAGGTCAGTGCCGCTGACATTGTCCTCACGCCGGACCCGGCGGTTCTCGCTGCGGCAGATCTCGTGTACCCGCTGTACTACGACCCGGTTTGGACGCCGGTCAATGTGTCAAAGTCGGCGTGGGCGACGGTCCCGAAGCAGTTCCATGGCTCGAACTACTACAACAAGACGCCTGACCCGACCGGTCACATGCAGGTCGGCAACTCCGGCAGCGGTGGCATCTGGTCCCACACGCTGATCAACTTCGGTATCCCGTCAGTGTTGAGCGGGGCGACGATCGCCAGTGCGAGCCTGACGATGACCGAGGTGTACTCGTTCTCCTGCGCCGCCAGCGAGATCGACGTGTTCGCCCCGGCGACGACGTTGACGAGCGCGAACGCGACCTGGGACTCGTGGTCGTCGGTGAACCTGGGCTCGAAGGTCGACGGCCCGGTCACCGCGCACGGCTACAGCAGCGGCTGCCCCGCGGCCAGCGTCGGATTCAACGTGCTGCCGGCGGTCAACAGTGCCGTGGCCGCGCACAAGGGCACGCAGACGTTCGTGTTCACCGCGGTCGACGAGGCCTCGAACACCAACGGGTACAAGGAGTTCGACGCGGGAACACCGCAGCTGAACATCACCTACAACCATCCGCCGGCCACACCGTCGGGTCTGACCACATCGCCGAGCACCGACTGCACCGCGACGACACCCACCGCTGTCGGTGACGGCAACGTCAGCCTCTACGCGCCCGTGTCGGACCCGAACGGCGGCACGCTCGGCGTCGCGTTCCAACTGTGGAAGGCCTCAACGCCCGGAACGTTTCTGGCATCGTCGGACCCGAACGTCCTGACGTATCCGTCTGGTAGCACGGCAGTGCTGGTGGTGCCGGAGACGGTACTCAAGGCGGCGGCCGGCACCCCCACGACAGCGACAACGTTCGCCTGGCACGTGCAGACCACCGACGGCATCGTCTCCAGCAGTTGGTCGGCGACATGCTCGTTCGTGTTCGACCCGACGCGTCCCGGAGCGCCGGTGCTGACGATGACCGGCAGCAGCACGATCGGCCAGCCAACCTCCATCGACATCACCGGCGACGCGGGTAGTTCGACCCCCGCCACCTACACGTACCAGATCAACGGGCTGCCACCGGTCACCGTCACGGCCACGAACGGCAACGCGACGGTCTCGGTGACGCCGACCCGGTTCACCAACACCGTCGCCGTCACGGCAGCCTCGGCCGGCGGGAACTTTGGTGATACCGCGACACTGACGTTCAACGCCGCCCCAGCGGCGACCCAGTCCGACCACGACTTCGACGGTGACGGCAACGCCGACCTCACGTCAGTCGGTGTCGGCGGCACGGGTCTGCCCGCAGGACTGTGGCTTGCCCGAGGCTCGTCGAGCAGCCCTCTACAGACGATCGCCGCCGACATCGGCGTCAACGGCACCGCGCCGTTTGCCGGTGCCGGCCCCGCCGCCTACAACGGCACTCAGGTCGTCTCGGGCCGGTTCACCGGCAGCGGCCTGCAGGACGTCTTCGTCTACTACCCGACCGGCGCCAACGCCGGCAACGCCGTCATCATCAACGGCAACGGCGACGGCAGCACCCTGCAGCCGGCGTACGCGGCGACCGTTGTATACGCAGGCGCGATCACCGACATGGCGGGCGGGTACCCGACGCAGTTGGTCAATGCCGGGAATGCCGCCGGGCACAACCTCGCCTACCCGGACCTGCTCGGGGTCAGCAGCGACGGCAGCAGTCTGAACTACTTTCCCAACACGAACTTCACCGGCGGGTACTTCATGACGTACGGGCTGAGCACCCTGACGCCGACCGGGGGTACGGACTGGGGGAACTGGACCCTGGCGACCAGCCAGACCGCGAGCGGTACGACGAATATGTTCCTGTGGAACAAGACCACTGGTGGGTTGTACTTCTGGACCGGAGTGACCGCTGACCCGGACACGGGGACACTGAGCTACACCGCGCACACCATTGCGGCGAGTGGCTGGAACACCGGGGCTGTGCTGTCACTGCAGGCGATGGATGTCAATCACGACGGCATCACCGATCTGCGCACCGTGGCGGGCATGACCGCGAAGACGTACGTCACGAGCAACGTCACCGGCACCAACGCGACGCTCACCGCGCAGAGCCCGCAGACGCTGTCCACTGCCACCCACCAGTGGACCCTCGCGACCGGCACGACCGGCGCCGCGACGACCGCACCGGACGCGATCGGCACCGCGACGCTGACCGGCGCAGGTGCCGCGGCCTGGCATACCGGGGACCTGTTCAGCCCCGACGTCATGCTCAACGTCGACGCCAACGGCGCACCGATCACCTCACCGAACGGTGCGCTGGTCTCCAACGGCCGGCTCATCGACACCACCGCGTCCTTCTCGATCTCCGCCTGGGCAAAGCCCGTCGCTGCCGGCGGCGTGGTGCTCTCCGAGGACGGCGCGCACACGTCGAGGTTCTTCCTGCGCCTGGAACCGACCGACAAAACGTGGCGGTTCGAGATGGCGACCGCGGACACCACCGGCTGGTCCTTCGACCAGGCCCGCGCCGTGCAACCGGCACAACTGGGCGTGTGGACGCACCTGGAGGCGGGTTTCGACGCCGCCACCGGCATCATGGCGCTGTACGTCAACGGCACCCTCGCCGCCACCGCCCACCACTACCCGATGGTCACCTGGCCCGTTACCGGCAACCTCGTCATCGGCGCCCAGCTCAACAGCGACACCAGGACCGGGTGGTATGCCGGCCAGATCGCCGACGTCCAGACATTCGCCGACAACCACCTCGTCAGCGGCGCGATGACCCCCCGCCCGGCGTTGCCGCCCGCCGCCGGCAACATCGTCGACCTCGACGGCGACCTGCTCCCCGACCTGCTGTACCTCGACAACTCCGGCGGCAGCATGTACATCAGCCTCGGCAGCACCAGCGGCGGAACGCTCAGCCGGCAGGTGTCCACCGGGGTGTCGTCCGGCTGGGGCACGGTCAGCCTCTTCACCCTCGCCGACTGGGACGGCGACGGGAAGGTCGACGTGCTGGGCAAGAACGGCGCCAACGACCTGCTGGTCTGGCGCAACACCAGCACTCCCGGGAGCTTCTCCCTCGCCGCGTACGTCGTGCTCGGCAACGACTGGTCCGCGGTGACACGTCTGGTCACCGGCGACTTCAACGGCGACAAGAAGATCGACATCGCCGGCTGGAGCACCGACGGCTACACCCTGTACATCATCCCGAATACCAGCAGCATCGGCAGCCCGAGCCGCGGCACCCGGGTCGCCGCCGACGTCGGCTGGACCACCATCACCAGCACCTGGGCCGCGGAACTCGACAACGACGGCATCACCGACCTCATCGGCCGCAACGCGACCGAAGGCTTCGCCTACCGGGTCACTTACACCGGCGGTACCTACCACATCGCCCCACGCGTGTCCCTGGGCACCGAGTGGGGCGGCTACGGCCGCATCATCACTGGCGACTTCAACGGTGACGGCCGCATCGACGTAGCTGCGTTCTCCACCCCCAACAACGACCAGCTCACCCTCATCCCGAATACCACCGTCGAGCATGTCCTGAGCCGTGGACCGTCCTACGACGTCGGCACCGGGTGGGCATCCGTCACCGCCGTCTTCACCAGCGACTACGACCTCGACGGCTACACCGACCTCATCGGCCGCGCCGGCGACATGCTCTACGCCTGGCGCAACGTCTCCGTCGGCAACGGCTTCCAGGTCGCCCCGCTCACCTCCCTCACCGGCGGCTGGACACCAGTCGGCGTCTTCGCCCAACGGCGCTGAAGTTCGATATGTCGCTCTTCTTGCAGTACGCCCGCTCTCGGCACTCGGACTTTGGACGGACGGTAGGTATGAGGACCCCTGATGGACGCCAGCGAGGCCGTAACCGGGCGGCTGTTGTCGCTGCGGTCCTGGTTGCATCGTTCCTGCAGCCCGTGCCAACGCCGGCCTGGGCGCTGCCGCCCCGACAAGCGCCAGCCATTCCCGCCGGTCCGGCGGTGCACAACGTGACCAAAGCTCCGACCAGTTTCGCGCCGCCCAAGGACACCTCCACGCCCTTCCACGCCACGGCCACCGCCTGGCCCGCCGTCGCCACGGCGGACGTTGCGATGACAGTGCCGGCAGGCGGTGCCAAACAGGTCCAGGCGGTGCAGGCCGGAGCCCTCCCGGTCACGGTCGCACCGGTCGTAGCGTCCGACGGTACTTACGCCGGGCCGCGCCAGGTGCAGGTCCGCGTCCACGACCAGCACGCGGCCGGTGCTGCCGGGGTCAACGGGGTGCTGCTGTCACTGACGCCGCAGCAGAACGGTCGAGGCGACGTCCGGGTCAGTCTCGACTACACCTCGTTCGCCCAGGCATACGGCGGCAACTACGGCAGCCGGCTACGACTGGTGCAACTGCCGGCATGTGCACTCACCTCGCCTCAGCTGGCGGAGTGCCGTGCAGCCACACCGTTGCGCTCGTCGAACGAACCGACGGCGAAACGGCTGGCCGCAACCGTGACGCTGACTGGCACATCTGCGACGCCCATGTCGCCGAGCCTGATGTCCGCCTCCGCCGCGGAGGGTATGCAGCCGATGGTGTTGGCGGCGTCAGCGAGCAGCGACCCAGGCCAGGAGGGCGGTGCGGCGGGCAACTACGCCGCGACCGGGTTGAAGCCGTCCGGCAGCTGGACCGCGGGGTCGAGCACGGGCGCGTTCACCTACAGCAACCCGATCGTCGTGCCGCCAGCAGTGTCCAAGCTGGTGCCGAGCCTAGCGCTGTCGTACAACTCCAGCGCCGTCGACGGACAGACGTCGGCGACGGGAGCGCAGTCCTCCTGGGTCGGTGACGGCTGGTCCACGCCCGACTCTTACATCGAGCAGACGTTCGTCTCCTGCGCCGACAAGCCGGAGGGTTCCCCACCGCCGGTCGTCACGTCGGACACGTGCTATGCAGGGCCGATCCTGACGATGTCGCTGGGCGGCTCCTCGAGCTCGCTGATCTGGGACGCCGCCAAGTCGGTGTGGAAGCCGCAGGACGACAACGGCGAGGTCATCACCCAGGTGACCAACTCGAACAACGGCACCGGCACCTACAACACCGACTACTGGACCGTCACCACCCGCGACGGCACGCAGTACTCCTTCGGCCGCAACCACCTCCCGGGCTGGGTGAGCGGCAAGGCCGCGACGAACTCCGTGGACTACGAACCGGTCTACTCCGCGCACCCGAAGGACGCCACGCACCTGGACCCGTGCTACAACGCGACCTATTCGCTGTCGGTGTGCACGATGGCGTACAAGTGGCATCTCGACTACGTCGTGGATGTGCACGGCAACGCCATGTCGTACTTCTACAAGCAGGACACCAACTACTACGGCCGGTACAACGGTACGACGAACACCGTCTACGTCCGCGACAGCTACCTGGATCACATCGACTACGGCTTCACCGACGGCAACGCCTATGCCACACCGCCGAACATGGTGATATTCAACCCCGGGCCGCGTTGCCTTTCCGGCAGTTGCGCGCTCACCACCGCCAACGCGGTGAACTGGCCCGACGTGCCGGTCGACCTGATCTGCGCCAGCGGCAGCTCCTGCGCCGCCAGGTCGCCGTCGATGTTCTCGACCTTGCGGCTGACCTCGATCGTCACCCAGCAGTACGTTGCCGCCAGCACGCAGTACAAACCGGTGGACACCTACGCACTCAGCCAGACGCTGCCCGCGCCGCACGACCTGACCTCGCCAGCGCTGTGGCTATCGTCGGTCACCCGGACCGGCTCGGCCCCCAACGCCTCGCCGAGCACCGCGATCACCCTGCCCGCGGTCACGTTCACTCCGACGCAGTCGATGCCGAACCGGGTCAGCTCCGCGGACTTCCCCGAGCTCGACCGGTTCCGGATCAGCAGCGTCACCACCGAGACCGGTGCGGTGATCACCGCCTCCTACACCCTGGTTAACCCGTGCACGGCCCCGGTGACCATCGACCCGGCCACCAACACCTCCTCGTGCTACCCGGTGTACTGGACGCCGCAGGGGTACGCCGATCCGTACCGGGACTGGTTCAACAAGTACGTCGTCGACAAGGTCACGGTCACCGACCCGACTGGCGGGGCGCCAGCGACCACCACGAGCTACCAGTTCTCCGGTGGGGCCGGGTGGCACTACGACGACAACGAGGTCGTGCAGCAGAAGTACCGCACCTACGGCCAGTTCCGTGGCTACGGCTCCGTCAAGACCTTCGTCGGCGACCTCACCAACGATCCGCGTACGCAGACGGAGAACACTTACTACCGCGGCATGTCGAACAACAACAACACCACGGCGGTGACCCTGACCGACTCCGCCGGTGGCCAGCACGACGATGCCAACGCCCTGGCCGGCAACGTCCTGGAGACCACCAGCTACCTCGGTGAGAACGGTGGCGTCGACTCCTCCACCATCACCTCGTACTGGATCTCCGCGGCGACCGCCACCCGCAGCCGCACCGGGCTGCAACCGCTGACCGCCAACTGGGTCGCACCCGTGGAGACGTTCACCCGGCAGGCACTGACGTCGACCGGCAGCACCGTCTGGCGATACACCGAGGAAGACACCACCTACGACGCGACCATCACGGACGCGAACTTCGGCCTCCCTACCGCGAGCTACAGCCACACGGTCCCGGCCGATGCGGCGTACGACAACTGCACCACCACTACCTACGCGGCAGCGAACACCACCAAGAACCTCGTGGGTCTGACTGCGCGCGTCGAGACCGACAGCGTCGCCTGCAATCACTTCACCCAGGGCACCCCGGCGTCGGTGCCTGCCTCCGTCAACGCCCTCACCGCGCCCGCGTCGGTGAGCCGACCGGCTCAGGTCGTCAGCGACACCCAGACGTTCTTCGACGACCAGACCAACTACACCACCACGTTCCCGCAGGCCGGCGTGCCCACCAAGGGCGACGTCACTATGGTGCGGCAGGCGATCGACGCCACCAACTACCAGACGAGGGCCCGGGGCGCGTTCGACAACTACGGCCGGCCGCTCACCGCCTGGGACGCCAACGACAACAAGACCACGACCACATACACGATGTCGGCCGGTCTGATGGTGGGCTCGACGACCACCAACGCCCTCAACCAGGCCGTCACGTCCACCTTCGACCCGGCCCGCGGTGCGACGCTGACCGTCACCGACCCGAACGCGGTGGTGACCACCCAGACCTTCGACGCGCTCGGCCGGGCCAGCGCCGTATGGACCAACTCCCGCTCCACCAGCCTGCCGGCGAACTACACCTTCAGCTACGTGGTGTCCAACACCGGCACCACCGCGGCCACGACCAACCAACTCCTCGAAGGCGGCGGCAGCGGCTATCTGCCGTCCGTGGTCATCTACGACGCGCAGTTGCGTACGCGCCAGACCCAGACCAGCGCCGCGTTCGGCACCGGCCGCGTCATCACCGACACCTTCTACGACTCCCGCGGCTGGACCCGGGCGACCTACAACAACTGGTGGGACCCGGCGAACATCCCCGGCACCGCCATCGCCTCGGCCACCGACCTGAACGTCATGGTCACCGACCAGGACCAGTACACCTATGACGGGCTGGGCCGGGTCGTCGTCGGCACCAAGCTCAACAAGGGCGTCGTCGTCTCCAGCACCACTACGGTCCGCAACGGCGACCAGACCACCGTCATCCCACCCACCGGCGGCGTCGTCCAGCGGACCATCACCGACAAGGCCGGCCGCAACGTCGAGATCGACCAGTACGCCGCCGCGCCGACCCTGCACACCCCGGCTAACCCGTTCACCGGCATCTGGACGGTCACCGGCGGCACTACCAACGCGGTCACGTACGGCTATGACAACCGCAACCACCAGAACAGCACCAAGGACGCTGCGGGCAACACGTGGACGTCGACCTTCAACCTCCTCGGCCAGCGCGTCAGCAGCACCGACCCCGACGCCGGGTCGCAGAGCATGGCGTACGACAAGAACAGCAACCTGACGCAGATCACCGACGGACGCACGAAGACGATCTCGTACACCTACGACGCGCTCAACCGGAAGACCTTCCAGTACAACGCGCCGTCCGCCGGCCAGACCGCAGCGAACAAGACGGCTGCCTGGTACTACGACAACTCCAACAGTGTCGCCGGTGTCACGCACGCGATCGGCAAGCTCACGACGTCCATCGGCTACGTGAACGGCGTCGCGTACATCACCTCGCAGGAGAAGGACTTCAACGTCTTCGGCGAGTCGACGGGTCTCACCGTCTCCGTCTCCAGCAGCGAAGGCGTGCTCGGCGGCGACTACGTCTACGGCCACGTCTACACGACCAACCTCGGCCTGCCGCTCAAGGACATCTACCCGGGGCGCAACGGTCTGCCCGCCGAGACCGTGCTGCACACCTACACCGCCGGAGGTCTGCCGAACGGGCTCGGCGGGCTGACCGGTTACGCCGTCAGCACCACGTACGACGCGTGGGGCCGGCCCACCCAGGGAGTCCTCGGCGCCAGCCCGAACCTGTCGTACCTCACCAACACCTACGACGAGCACTCCGGCAGGATCACCAACCAGCTGATCAGCAGGCAGGCCGGTACACCGGCCAACATCGACAACGAGGCCTACACCTACGACCTGGCCGGCAACCTCACCAGGCAGGCCAGCACCCGGCTCGGCGCCAGCACGCCCACGGAAACCCAGTGCTTCACCTACGACAACCTCGACCGGCTTACGAACGCGTGGACCGCCACTGACAACTGCGCCACCACGCCGACCCCGACGGACCGCAGCATGGTCGGCGACAGTCTCGGCACGTCCAGCAGCTACTGGACCGCCTGGACCGTCGACACCATCGGCCGTCGCGCCCACCAGACGCAGTACGGCGCCGTGGCAGCCGGTGACATCGACACGGACTACACCTACGTCGCCAGCCAGCCGCACACGCTGAGGGGTACCACGACCACCGGCGCCACGACCGGGAGCACCTCCTACGGTTACGACCTGGCCGGTAATACCGTCGCCCGCAACGCCGCCCAGGGAAACCAGACCCTGATCTGGAACGACGCCGGAAAACTGACCGACGTCACCGGCGGGACCGCCGGGGCGAGCAAGTATGTGTACGGCCCGGACGGCGACCTGCTCCTGCAAAAGGACCCCGGCTCGACCGTCCTGTACCTGCCGGGGCAGCAGCTGACCCTGGACACCGCGACGGGCATCGTCAGTGGCACCCGCTACTATGCGCTCCCCGGCGGTGGTACGGCGGTCCGCACCGGCACCACCAGCACCGCGGTCACGTTCCAGTTCAGCGACATGCACGGCACCCCGACCGTCTACCTCAACTACACCGCGCAGACCCCATCCTGGCGTCAGAGCACGCCGTACGGCGGCCCACGCGGCACGGCCGCCGCAGCACCCGACAACCACGGCTTCCTCAACCGGCCGACCGACGTGTCCACCGGATTGATCGCTGTCGGGGCACGTCACTACGACCCCGTCATCGGGAGCTTCGTGAGCGTCGACGAGGCGCTGGACACCTCCGATCCGCAACAGCTCGGCGGGTATGCGTACGCCTCGAACAACCCGATCACGCACAGCGACCCGACCGGTCTGTGGACCGACCACGCGGCCGAGGACAGTCCCGCCTACCACCCGAACTGCAACGACAACCCGAAGCACAAGTCGTGCTACGTCGGCTGGTACACCGCGACGACCGTGACCGGGTGCGGAAAGTCCGTCAGCTGCAAGCCGAAGGCCAAAACGCACATCTGCCTCGTCGGATTCCCGTGCAGTGCCGACAACAAGTCACCGCTGCACAACCCCGCGGGCGGGCTCTGCTGCCATCCAGCCGCATCGACCATCGACTGCTCCGCGGACAAGCTCGCCTGCGCGATCGACGCGGGCATGCAGTTCCTGGTGCTGTTCGAGGTCGTCATCTTCGTCCCGATCGACATCGCCCTGCTCATCGCCCCACCGGCCGAGGCGGCTGCGGACTACGCCGAGGTCGCGGTCATCGCAGGGGAGGAGGAGGCAGCCGCAGCGGCCCGCGCCCGGGCTCGGGCCGCCGCGGCGGCAAGGGCCTCGAGGTGCTCGTCGTTCACACCCGACACGCCCGTGCTGATGGCGGACGGCACATCGAAGCCCATTGTGGAGATCGCCGTCGGTGACGTCGTCGCCGCTGGGGAGCCGAGCACCGGCGAGCACCCGTCCCGCAGCGTCACCCAGCTGCACGAGAACCGGGACACCGACCTCGCGGACCTGACCGTCCTCGACTCCGGCGGTGTAGTCGCCGTCGTGCACACCACGCAGAACCACCCGTTCTGGAGCGACACGCGGCACGACTGGGTGGACGCGGGCGAACTACAGCCGGGTGAGGCGCTGCTCACAGATGACGATGCCGCCGAGCTCGTCGTCGCGGTCGCCAATTTCACGGGCACCGCCACGATGTACAACCTCACAGTCGACATCAGCCACACCTATTACGTCCTGGCCGGATCCGCGTTCGTGCTGGTGCACAACGCGCCCATCGGCAAATGCCCGGTAGACCCTACAATCGACCACGGCATGCTGGCTAAGATGCAGATGATCGACGATAAGCTGGCTGAAGGTTACGTCGACATCATCGAGGAAGTGTCATTTGTTACCATCGACGGTACGCCTTTCAGGGCGGACTTCGTTGCCAGGAAGCCAGGCGGGAGATGGGAAGCGTTCGAATCCAAAGGCAACGCTGGCAAGTACACTGATAATCAGGAAATTGGCTATCCCCAGCTCGACTACTTTGGTGCGGAGATCCGCACGGATAAAGTTCCAGGTCTCAAGCCGGGTGATTTCATTCAGATGGACGTTACTTCGGAACGGCGATGGTGCCCAGTATGCAGGCCTTGAGGGATGAAGTGGTGGACCGCATAGGAGCGGCATTCGTCGAGCGTGGCTGGCAGTTGTGGGATGAGGCCGGCCGGGAAACGCCGACGTTGACGTTGAGCCGGCCCAACGACGTCATCCACAGCATCGCACTGACGTCGCTGCCGCTCTCCTTCGGCGGAGTCCGGTTCAGCCCGTCGTTGGAGGTTGCCCATGTGGACGTGAGCCGGCTTGCTGCTGCCTTCGCTGGCCGGTCTTGGAGCGGCGCAGGAGATACGTCCTTGTTCGGCACGACCCTGGCGACGTTGGTCAGAGCGGGAGGGGACCTCAAACAGTCCGCTGTGGGATGGACGATCGAGTCCCGGTCCGACGTCGAACCAGCTGTCGACGCCATGTTCGGGAACATCAAAATTCACGGCATGGCGTATCTGAACAGGTTCCGGGATCTGGAGGACCTGATCTCATGGATGCGCGCCGACAAGGGATACCAGATACTTGTCGGCAACTTGGCTGTTGCCCTGGCGGTATCGGGAGCGAGCGAGGAAGCGGCACAGACGTTGCATGACTACGTGGCGTTCGTCGCTCGGATGCCGCCTGGGGTGTTGCGTGACCGGACGCGTTCATTCGTTGAGGCCTTCGCGGCGCATTTCGGGTACGGCGCGGATGCCGCCGGGCCAGCTGCGTAGGATCGCCGCGTGTCATACGACCTTGCCGTCTGGGAGGGTGACCCGCCCTCCAACGACTTCACGGCGCGCGCGGAGTTCAACCGCTTGTACGACCTCTACATGGGGTCGGACAGTCCCGTGGCACCGGTGACCCGGGTCGCCGCATACGTGGACGCGTTGCTGGACAGATACCCGGATCTCGGCGCCGATGTCGGGCGTGACAGTCCCTGGGCGGCCGGGCCCCTCATCAACGAGGCGCGGGGACCGCTGATCTACTTCGGGATGGTGTGGAGCCGCTGCGAGGAGACGTCGGAGTTCGCTGCCCGGTTGGCGGAAGAACACGGCTTGATCTGCTACGACCCACAGTGGAACCAGCTGCGGACGCCGTTTCGCGAGTCGTGGAGCTTCGAGCTGACCTCCGAGCACGGGCGTCCGTTCCGGGACCCGGACGCCGACCTGGTCCGCAGAGTTCTGGTGCATCTGTCGCCGGGTAACCGATACGCGGTGCTCACCAGAGCCGACGAATGGTCTGTCAAGGTCACCTTAGGCGAACAGGCCGGCACGCGAGCGGGCTGGTACGCAGTCGAACGGCGCGACGGCGCACCCGATCAGCATTTCACCACCGACTTCACACACATCGAGGACGTGGTGCGGGCCTTCGTCGGGTTCCTGGAAGGCGACCCAATGATCACCACTCATCTACCGTGGCGTCCGCACACCGCATGACCGGTGCCCTGTGATACCACCAGCTGCCCTGCACCGTACCCAAACACGGCGCACAGGCGGCTATCTTGCTGTGCGACCATCGCATACGACGCACCCCTGCAGGTGTCGGTACAGCCGTACATGTGGGTACGTCACATCACGGCGTGCCACGAGGCGCCGCACCATCAACCCGTCACCGGGCCCACGCTCGACGTGGCAAGGGACGACGCGTTCCGCAGCGCCGCCCGGCAGAGGGGACAGCCGCTCGGCGGCCGGTCACGCCGGCGAAGGCGTCATGATCGGTACATCGAACGCCGCGAACGCCTCGATCAAGGCCAGGACCATGCAACGCGTTCGTGCTGGTAGCACCGGTTGGTAAGGAACCTTAGGATCTGGAGCGCGACTCAAGCCCAGCAGTCGATCACGGTTCATGTATACAGCCCGAAGATGCGCTGTTCAGACGCCTTGCCGGAACGGTAGGTTTCAGGCGAACCGAAAGCCCGCAGGGCATAGAAACAAACTGAGTGTGCTGTAGATCTTGGCCGACTCAGCGTCGGGTTCAGGTGACCCGACAAGCTGCTGGGACAAAGGATGCGCCGAATGACTTCTCGGCGCGCCGGCGGAGCTCAGGTCCACAGAGCAGCAATGCCGGTGGTCGCCGGGCAAGCGATACGCTGCGGCGCACCATAACGCCACCGGGACGCCTCCTATGGTGTATGCGAGGCAACCGCCGTCAGGTATCGGCGTTGAGATGGTGCGCGTGCTTCGTGAGAGCGGCGAGTTCTTCGCGAGTGTCCCACACCTCGTGGATCGCCCACTCGCCCGAGGTGTCCGGCACCCAGAGGGTGGCAGCCACAGGCGCCTGTTCAGTGGCGTCCTGCCAATAGCGCTCCGCTTCCTGGATTGCCAGATGAGGCCGACCGAGGCTGATATGGCAGCACATCTTGTTGTAGATGTTGACGATGCGTGGCGTGTAGGCGAGACGGCTTGCTTTCTCCAGATGCTCCAGGGCGACCTTCGGGTTCTGCGGGAGCAGGCAGAAGCCAAGGTTATTGAGCGCGTCGGCATTTTCGGGCTGTTCGCGGCACACAAATTCGAACAGGGCGGCTGCCTCTTGACGTCGGCCTTCTCGCAGGAACGACCTGGCATGCCTCTGAACCTGGGCCGTCAGGCGGTTCGCGGCCTCACTCCGTGAAGGCTCGTGGACGGCACGCTGCGCAATCTCCAAGGCAATTTCGGTCAGCACGATCGTGCGTTCCTGCATTAGAAGTACGCGGCAGGGAGGCGTTCCCATGCCCTGTATCCATCGGTACTCCAGATGTAGCGATTCCGTGGACCATTGTCCGAAAAACGTTGTGGAGAATCGGTCGACGATCCATCTGTATTCGGCGTGGAGGCTCATGTCCATGCCGTAGGCATCGGCCAGTGCCGTCTGCAACTCCAGAGGTGTTGGTGCGTCTAGGGAAAGGATGCGTTCGATGTTTGCCGTGAAGATCCACTGGGCGACAAGGCCCAGAGCGGAGGATGCATCATTGAGCGCATTCCCGATGGCGTGCTTGATCATTTCCTCGAAGTCGGCAGGCGTGTGGAGCGCCTGGCTGAATGCCTCCCCGCGGCTACCTTCAAGGCCGAACGCGTGACGCCAGCCACTGAGGTCGGCTCGCCCGGGCCTTCCTGGCTCTGACCCGAGCAGCTCACCGATGATCAGCTCGCCTAGCGGCGGAGCTAGCACCTCCGGCAAGAGCCCATATCGAATGAGGGAGTCGGCATCGAGGCCCCGGTCCGTAAGCTCCTCCATCACCGACCGCAGGAACGTCAAGCGTTGCCCCGCATCCGGACATGCCTGGGAGACGGGACCGCCCCCGTCGCCCTGTGGGCCTTCCTGCAGTACGGCGCGCAGAGCGGTCACAAGACTTACCAGGCGCCATTGGTCCAGTGCTTTGCCTGATTCGGACATCCAGATCTTGCGGGCATCAAACGCGTGCCCTGGCTCGCTGGACATGCCGCTCCCTGAAGCGATGGGCCACTGTCGGGGTGGCCGTGATGGTGAAGGGCTAGCGAAATCGTAAGATCCTGTATAGTATCGTATGCATCAGGAGGCCACAACCATGGATACGATCTTCCAGAGCAGTGATCTAGCAGGGAACCGTCGCGTGGAGTTCCTGCAGGCCGCCCGGTCTGGCCGCGCCCGCCTGCGCGACAAGGACGGCACCAGTCTTGTGATGTTGCCTGAGAGTGATCTCGAATGGCTTGAAGTGATGGCGAAGTGGTCGACCGCGCAGCTTCGGCTCACTGAACTACTGCGGCGAGGTGTAGTGCCAACGGTTAGTGACCTGGGAGAACTCGCATGGCTGCGAACGTTCGACCTCGAAGACCTTCAGTTGTTCGTGGATGAGTTGCACGAGGTTCTCGTTACTGCTCATGCTGACCGTAGTACCGACAGCTTGGATGCTTGCGTCCAAGCATGGCGGACCACTGCGCGTCAGCTCGAAGACCCTCTACGCCGTAAGGTTCTCCTGGGCTCGCATGATGCGGAGGCATTCACCGAAGTATCGCGGCCGGACGGCGTCTTCATCGATCCCGTTGAAGGGTCAGATGCTGGGAGTGTAAGCGATGGTCGAGACAATTGACTGGCAGTGCCTACGATCCCTTACAGCCGGCGAAGCGGCCACTGGCGAAGCCGAACATGGCGCCGCTGTACAGGGTGCTGGTCCACAAGAGTTTCAAGAGCCATTACGACGACCTGATCCAGCGCGTCGGAATCCAACAGGCGCAGCAGTTCTGGGATCATCTGGCCGTGACCCCAGGCGAACCATCCGGGATAGCAAACATCACGATCCTCAAGGGTAAGGCTGGCAACCCTAGGGGTCCTCGTTGGTCCAGAACGCATCATTACGAGCTAACCAGCAAGGCACGAGCCGATTACCAATACAACAATGCGTACACTGCGGCTGCCGGCGGGGACGAGCACAGAGTGGTCGCAATCCTGACTATAAGCTTCGGAAGTCACTAGCCAGGTCACCGGTATGAATCTGTCGCCAAAACTAGGTCACGCAATGGGAACCTCGTAGCAGATGCGTCGCTGGGAGCCCTTCCCGGTGGCGCATCTGCTTTTTCAAGACGATACGTCCTAATACTCCAGCCGCACTTCTGGGTCCAGTGTATACACGAGTAGCTGAACTCAGTGCGCTGGCCAGATTGCCCTGCATCTGAGCGATTTGTGGCGAAGGTGATTGTGCCGGATGCCGCGCTACATGAACCATCGACGTTTGTTTTGATCCCTCGGTCGCAGTCAAATTCTCGGCAGCGATCTTCCTGCTGCTCCAACACTGCGATCGGCTCGCCCAGCCGTCGATGGGCGACAGCATCATAAGCGGCATTCTGGTGTAGATGCTTGAATGCTTGGGTTGGTTAACCTCGTCGACCTCGTGCTGCTGTCGTTCGTCGCGGTCACTGCGTTCCACGCTCACTGGGACCTGCAAGTGATCGTCTATCCCCCCGATCTCGCCCACGTCGAACTGTGTTAGCCCGCCTGCGCTCCGCGCGATACGTGAGGCGACACGTTACGCAGCGTTCGGAGATGTGCGCGGAGCCGTTATGGTTCGGAGTGCCGTGGCGCGCGTTCGAAGGAGGCCCAATGTTCGGCCAGACCCGTCTGTCGGACGTGTTCGGCATCCGGCCAAATGTGAACCCGCGCTCCTACGTCGACCGGGGCGGGCTCGACGAGAAGCTGCGGTATTTGCTGGGGGCCGGTCGGCACGTCGTCGTCCACGGCGACTCCAAGCAGGGCAAGTCGTGGCTCCGGGCCCGGCTGCTCAACACCGACGACGTCATCGTCGTGCAATGCCAGCCCGGCACCGACCCAGAGCAGATCATCCGGCAGGCGCTCGGCGCACTGAACATCCGCTGCGAGATTAAGCGCAAGACAGTCGGCACTTACGAGGGCACGATGGAATTCTCCGGCTCAGGCGACCTCGGCGTGAAGATCCTGACCAAGCTCGGTATCGCCGCCAAAATCGCTGGCAAAGCCGCGCGACAGAACGAACTTGAGTCGCAACCGCTGGGCCAGACGCCGGCCGACCTCGGCTGGGTCTCCCGGGTACTGCTCGCGTCCGAGAAGACGCTCGTGGTCGAGGACTTCCACTACGTGTCAGAGGAGAACCGGCGCGAGGCTGCCTACCTATTCAAGGCGCTCGGAGACTACGGCGTGTTCCCCGTGGTCATCGGCGTCTGGCCCACCGACCATCTGCTTGCCTATTACAACGGCGACCTCGAGGGCCGAGTCGAGGACATCCATCTGACTTGGAGTGATGCCGATCTCGACCAGGTGCTCAAGGTTGGCAACCGGGAGCTCGCCATCTCGATGACCGAGTCGCTGCGCCGAACGCTGGTGCTCGACGCGTACAACAACGTCGGGCTATTGCAGCGACTGGCTGAGAGCCTCTGTCGGGAGGAGGGCATTTTCGGTAAACGCTCGGACGCGCCCTTCCTGACGCCGGGCGCGAGCCTGGACCGGGCCCGGCTCGCCGTTGCTGAGTCGATGGGTGGACGCTTTGAGCTGTTCATCGACAGCTTCGTGCGCGGACTGCGCCGGCTCAACCAAGGACTCGAGATCTACAAGCATGTGCTGCGGGCGGTCTCCGAAGCGGACGACGCCGACCTGCGTCCCGGGCTCGCGCAGGCCGATCTGCTGGACCGGGTCAACAGCACGGCCCCGGCGCCGATCCGCTCCGCCGACCTCACCCAGGCGCTACACCGCATCGACCGACTGCAGAGCAAGATCGGCGTCAAGCCCGTGGTGCTCATGTACAACAGGGCCAGCCGGCGACTGTTTGTGGTCGACCAGTCGTTCCTGTTCTATCGCCGCTTCAGCGGAACCGAGTGGCCCTGGCTCGCCACCGACTTCGACCCGACCAACGACCTGGCGGCCAACGACCCGCTGGACCTCGAGTCATGACCTACCCACGACCGGATGCTCTCGGCGAGCCCCGCCTCCGCGCCGCCCCGGAGGTCCGCATGGCCATGCGCGCGGACCGGCGCGGTCCCGCCGTCCTCGACCTCGGCGAGGTGCTGGGCAGGAAGGACGAGGTGACAAAGGCACTCCGGACGCTTGAGTCGTCGCCGCGACCCCTGGGGGTGGTCGGCGAGCCCGGAGCAGGCAAGTCCACGCTCGCAGGGCTGATCGCTCGGAGGTGGGCCGAGGCACATCCGGGCGGCCGTCTCGTGGTGGTCGACGACCTTGACGAGCGCTGGCAGCTCCATGACGTCATCCGGGAGCTGCTGGTCGCCTTCGGGGTCGCATTCGACTCGCTGCCGCCGACGCTCGACGAGCAAATCAAGCATTTGCGAGCCGTCACGACGCCGGACGACATTATCGTCCTTGACGTCGCCGGCCGCACCGACGCCGTCGAGGAAGCGGCGACCCACCTCGCCGGCGCCCGCTGCGTCATTGCGGCTGAGCGCCTGCGGCGGGTCCGATCGATGGTGCAGGCGAGTCGGCTCCACCCGGACGACGGCCGGAAGATGCTGGCCCGGTTTGGGCCCATGGAGGTCGCTGACAAGGTGCTGGCGCGGTGCGCGGGCGTTCCCCTGGCCCTGCACTTGGCGGCGCGAGGCTTGACGCACACCGACTTGAGCAATCATCGGGAACCGGTGCAGTTCGGGCTGGACATCGCGCTGCAGCGGGTCGGCACCGACACCGGCCGTTCCCAGGCGACGCTGCTGGAGCAGCTCCGGCTCCTGGCCGACGTCGGCGGCTCTGCCGATCCGGCCATCGCGGCCGCCGTATGGGGCCTAGACGGGGCGCCGATGCGGGACTGCCTTGCCGCATGGGAGGCGGCCGGGGTGCTAGATCACGCGGCCTCCGGTGAGTTGGTTCTGCGTCCGGCGGTCGCACAGGCCGCGGGCGCGAGATTCCGTGCACCGGCCGGGGAGGAGCACCTAGCCTCGCTAGTTGCCCTCGTCGGCCGGCGAGCCAGTAGCGACGGAGCGACGCCAGCCGACCTTGTCTGGCTCGACCGGCACTGGCCGCTAGTCCGCGAGGCGGCGCGCCGGTTCGCCCACATCGCAACTAGCGGTGTCCTCGCGCCCATCGAGCACCTCCGCCGTTGCGCGGAGATCCTCAACCGGTGGGAGGACCTGCGCACCCTTGACGAGATTGCCCACGCCGCCGCACAGCGCCGCGGCGACCGGTCCGCCCAGGCCAGGGCACTCGGCCAGCTGGCGATGGACCATTTCCGGCGGGGCGCGATCGACGAGGCTGACGCCACGGCGGCGGAGGCAGTGCTGCAGGCCCGCGCCGTTGGCGATCCTGTCCTGCTGGCTGGCCAGCTCATCGTGGCTGCGAAGCTCAGCCTGGCTCAGCGCCGCTTCGACCGCGCCATCTCGGGGCTCGAAGAGTCTGTTCGCCTCGCCCGCAGCGGCGGCGACGCCGACGTCGAGATCGATGGGCTACTGGCCGCCGCCGAGTGTTATAGGCATGTTCGCAACGTTGATGACGCCATCGGCGCGCTGAGCCGGGTCCGCCACCTGCTTGAGGGCCAGCCATCCGTGGGAGAGGACCCCGGCCCGTGGGCCCGCCTGACCCGCGCCTACCTTGACCTCGACCGGCCTGAGGAGGCCGTCGCGACTCTGGCCCCGCTGGTCCGGGGCTCTGAGGGGGGAGACTCCGATACCGCCGTCGCCCTTGAGTTGATCGGCGAGTCACTTCGGCGGGCCGGCGAGCCTGCCCTGGCTGCGCAAGCACTGACCCGCGCGGTCGACGCGTACCGGGCGAGCGACGACCCGGCCGGCGAGGGCCGCTCGTTGGTCGGTCTTGCGCGGCTCACCCAAGACGAGAATCCAGGCCGTGCGGTGGCCCACCTGCACCGGGCGCTAGCCCTGGCCAAGCGGACGGGGGACCTCCGACACCAGGTTCGCATTCGGTACGAGCTGGGCATCGCCTACGCGGCCGCTGGCGATGAGCAGAATGCCCTCGACGCTCTCGACGCGGCCATCGGCACGGCCCAGCAGCTGGGCGACCTCCGGACGGTGGCCGACGCGCTGGCTGGCCGGGGCCGGCTCCTGGCTCGTGTCGGAGCGCTCAGCGCAGCCAGCAAGAGCCTTGAGGAGGCCCACCAGCTGCTCGAGTCGCTCGGTGCCGGCTCCCAAGTCGCTGCAGTCGGCCGCGACTTGGCCGACCTGCTCATTGCCGCCGGCTCCGCCGAAGCGGCGATCGACCTGCTAGAACGGGTGGTGGCCGGGTCGCGGGATGCACACGACCAGCCGAACGAGCTGCTCGGCCTAGGGCTGCTGGCCAAGGTGTACGACATCGCCGGTCGGTCCGACGACGCCGACTGGGCACGGTCGCGGGTCCGTCACCTCGCGATGGCCATGGGCCACTGGCGGGACGCGACCGAGGCGGTACTGGAGGCCGTTCCTCGCGCCCTGGCACAGGACGGCGACAGCGCGGCGGTCGGCCGTGACTTGCTCACCCTAGTCGAACAGCTGAAGGACGGGGAAGCGGGCAATGCGTCGCTGCTACGACTGCACTGGCAGGCGGCCGTAGCCGCACTCCGTACCCGTGACCGGCGTGGCGCCCGGATCCGTCTTGACCAACTTATTGCCCTAGCGGACGCCGCCGACCATGACCGGCCAGGCACCGCCGAGGTGCGCGACGTATTGATCGCGGCGCATCAGGCCCGAGCCGACCTCTCGGCCGCGGCCGGTGAGGCGGGTGCAGCAATGCGGGACCTTGAGCTGGCCCTTGCCGTCGCCCGGCGAGCGGACGGCGCGCGGCCAGAGGATCTAGACGTAAGAATCAGCCTGTACCGGCTGCTCGGCGAACAGGCAGTACAGATCGGTGATCTGCGTGCGGCCGAGAACTACCTCCGAAGCGCTCTCGACATTGGTCAGCGCCGACTCGCGCACGCCGGCGCCGATCCCGCTGTGCTCCGCGAGATCGAGATCGTGCACACCCATCTCGGCGATGTTGCGGTAACCGAGGGCCGGCTAAACGAAGCCCGTATGGCGTTTGATCGGGTGATCGACCTCAATCTCAAGAGGGGCGTAGACGACCTGCAGGCGCACCGGGCGTTGACTTACGTGCTGACACGGCTCGGCGATGTCGCGCGTCTGGGCGGGGACGCGACCGAGGCGACCCGGGCCTATCGGCGGGCGCTGTCGTACGCGAAGCAGGCCGTAGCCGGTGATCCATGGGACCCGGCCGTGCAACGCGCCGTCATCGCCGTGCAGCTGAGGCTCGGCGACCTCGCCTCGAGCCTAGGGGATCGGCAGGAGGCCGTTAGCCGTTTCAACGACAGCCTGGCAACAGCGGAGCGACTGGCGGCTCGATCGGGCGAGGAAATCTTGCAGGAGGACCTGGCGGCTTCGCATCAACGCCTGGCGGAGACCTACAGGGCTATTGGCGACCTCGAATCGGCCCGTCGTCACTATGAGTCGGCGCTGGCGGTTAGCGAGCGACTTGCGGCAGCCCAGCCCGATGATGTGTCGGTCGCCCGGCAGCTCTCCATCGCCCACGACGGCCTCGGCGGACTCTTCGGCCAACTTGGCGAAGTCAATGCCGCACAGGAGCATTTGACGCGCAGCCTCGACATCGCCGAACGGATCGCCGCAGCACAGCCAGATAGCCTCCTGCTGCGACGCGACCTAGCCATCTCGTATGCAAACCTCGGACAAGCGCTCGCTCTGAGCGGTAACGAGGAGGAGGCGCGAGCACACCGCAGCCGCGCCCTGGACATCGCTCGGCAACTCAGCGAGCAGCACCCGGCAAGTGAGGACTACCGGACGCTGGCGTCAGCCTTCGAGCGCCTAGACGGTGGCGTGTGAGGCTTGGGTATGTTCTGCCGATCATGTAGGTCGGGATGGTATCGATGTATGGTGGCTCGTCGTGACGGATTGACGGGAAGCGGCGTGGGCGGTGATCGCGCCGTTGTACCAGCGCCTGGGAGGCGTTCTGGCAGGTGGAGGGATCATCACCGTCGCTGAGACCATCTGGCGATCGGTCGCAGCAGCCCAGTGTCTGGCACTCGGCGCAGACAGCCAGCGGCGCACCATAACGCCACCATGGTCCTGGTTATGGTGTGTCGGTTTGGATGGGTCGGCCGTCGGTTGCGCTCAACGTGGGTGATTCGGCGGTATCAACAGCGAAGCCGAAGAACGTGAGTAGGAAGTCGGGCAGCAGTTGCGCCAGCACCTGATAATCACTGTCGGGCAGGATCGTTCGAAGCCGTTGGAACCCGACGTGCATGCCCAAGAGCGTCACAGCTGTTTCTGCGCGTTCGGGTGTGCCGAACTGTCGGTCGCGTAGGGCGAGGCAGAGCATCAACCGGTGCAGTCCGAATGCTGTGCCGAGCATCCATCGAAGCGTTGACCCGTCGGCGGTCTGGGTCTGGAGCTCAGCCTCGACTGCGTTGCACTCGTCGTGGGCCCAGGTTTGCAGGCGTGCTGCAGCCTGCCAGCTTGCCAGCAGTAACGGCAGTGGGGCGTCGTCGACGAGCTGTCGGTACAGGTTGCGTAGGTCTCCGTTCGGGATGAGCGCGATGCCGTCGGCGTCGTACAGGTCGGTCGCATCGGGGATCGATGGTTCGGAAAACTCGAGCATGGACGCCATCGGATTGGCGGCGCCAGCTGGTATCAGCGCCCGGACGTGAGGCGCGATCGCTGGTCCGACGAGTTCGGGCGCGCCCGCCAGAACGGCCGCCACGGTATAGGCGGCAACGTCTCGCCTCGTTACCGGCTCATCGTTACCGATGCTGCGGTCGTAGGTGGCCAACTCGGCAGATGACCACGGGACGCCGGCCGCAGTGATCATCGCGTCGATCTGGCGGATCCGTTGTGGTAGCAAGGCTTTGACGCTCTGGTCGGTGCTTCGCTCGGCAACGGCCCATGCCCATTCGCTGAGGTCGGCGCCGTCGCTCGGCTTCGGGAGATCGCGTTCAACGGGGAGCTCGCCTCGTTTCACGACGTTGCGCCATGCCGAGCGGATCGTCTGCTCCGACAGTGGCAATCCGTGAGCGAACGCCTCGAGCGCGAGATGCCAGGGCCGAGCCCCTTGGCGGCCGTGTTGTGCCAGCCATACCACACTCGCGACTGCGTCAGCCGGTGCCATGGAAACGCTGCCGCGTCCACGCCCGAGCGAAGATCGCACATTGCGCTGCAACAGGCCGGCGGACCGCCAGCGCTCCAACTGGGTCGGAGTCGCGGTGACACCCTGCGCTTGCACCGCAGCGAGTAGCGCTGCGTCGGCCGAGCTGATACTTCCTCGCGGCATCGGTCGACGGTACCGCCTCATGGTTGGAACCCCGCGACTTCCTCCGGGCGTGGCGCCTGAGCGGCTGGTTCGATTGCCACGCCGTCGATGACGGCCGGTGAGTTGGGGGAGGTCCCATGAAGTCTGAACTGGTGATGGCGATCTGTGGTTGGCTGACCTCTCGGGCACTGGGCGCGACTGGACTTTGGGACTTTCTCAAAGCACGAGTTCGTGCACGGAGCGAGCATCGGCGGTTCGCATGGGCGGCGAGGATGGTGGACCGACACGGACCTGCTGTCGGCCCATTGTTGATCAACCTTGCGCGTGACCTCCGTAACGATCTTGGGGATGCGGAGCCACCATCGAAATGCAGTCGCGGTACTGCGGCCTCCCGAGCTAGCAAGCAGGTGGAGCCAGCAACGGTTCCGCTCCGCCGGCGTGCCGGCCGTCAGAGGTCCGGCCGATCCGATTGATCTGCCAGGAAGCGGTGAACACCGTGGTGTCGAGGTTGGCGTCGCTCAAGCGTGTCACGACGCTTGAGTGCCTGCCGCGGGTCTCACCGTGGCGGAGTTTGCGGTGCGGTCTGGCCTGGAGCGCGCACACGGACGTGTCCGCCTACCTGATATTTGACGAGGACGAGGGACAGTTCCTGACACCACGGTCCTCCGTTCGTCCATTTGGTAGGTGACCCTCCCGAAGACCTTCTCCACTACGACGACCAGCGTGAGAAGGAGCGCTATTCCGAGGCGTACCTCCAGGTACGCGCACGACGTGCGGCCCCGTCTGCGGTCTGCTTGATGATCGGTACATCGAACGGCGGAAACGCGCCGATCAAGGCGAGGTCCATGCAACGACATTCGTGCTGGTGGCGTCGGGTGGTAAGGAAGCTTTGTGGTTTGGAACATCATCCGAACCCGACCGTGGATCACGGTCCGTGTAAACGGCCGAAGAAGCCCTGGTCGGAAGGCCCGCCAGAACGATAGGGTTCAACCGAACCGAAAGCCCGCAGGGCATAGAAACGGGTGGGCATCCACCTCGACATAGATCTTGGTGGCGTTCAGGCGAACCGGAAGCCCCCAGGGCATGGATGCGTCGGACTGTTGCTCCGCGCCTCGGCAGAGCCAGGTCATGGCAGCGGCACTGGCGGTCGCCGGGCCGGGCGCCGCGTCGGCGCACCATAACGCCACCATGACGTCCCTTATGGTGTACGTTCCGGCCGGCGTGGCCCACAGCCGGTCAGATGGTGATCTGCGTCGATGCGGTATCGAGCCAGAGCGAGGGCCGCGCCGTCATCCAAAGCCGGTTCGGGACTGCACACCGGGGTCCGAAGGGCACGCCGCTCCTGCTCGCGGAACGCGCGCCCGTTGCGAGGATCGGGTTCCGGGTCGACCTGCCGATGGCGACGCAACTGCTCATCGACGGCGTCGCCGCCGCGTGCGAAAATGCCCTGCGGGCTTTCGGTTCGGCGGAATACGCCTACATGGTGTTCATCGCCGAGGGCCGCAACTTCGTGTTTTCTATGCCCTGCGGGCTTTCGGTTCGGCGGAACTTTCTTGGCCGTGCCCTTGATCGTGCTCCTGGCCGGAGGTTTCTATGCCCTGCGGGCTTTCGGTTCGGCGGAACCCTACCGTTCTGGCATAGCTGTTGACCAGGGCGTTCGGAGGCCGGTTGCATGGACCGTGATCCAACTGGTGTGCAAGCCTCGTGCTGTATGTCACATTCTTCTTCCGGCAGCGTCGCTAGCTGGGCAAACGGGTTGCACGGACCTCGCCGGGGTGGTTTCGGTGTCTGCTGTACCGATCATGAGGTTGGGTCGGTGGTGGGTTAGACGAGCCAGAAGTCTGCGCGTTCTGCCAGGGTGCGGTTGCCGATGATCAGTGCCTGGTCGGCCATGCTGCCGGGGAGGGCGTAGATGCGGACCTGGTCGTCCATCTGGTCGATGAGTCCGGCGACCTGGTCGCGGAGGGCGGTGACGTCGGTCGTGGTGGCGAGTTCGACTTCGAAGACGCTGAGTTGAACGTGGGTGCCGATGCCGGAAAGGAGACGGTAGAGGTCGTCGCGGCGGTCGTCGTCGGCGATGTCGTAGACGACGACGCAGACCTGCCGACCTCGGGGTGTGGTCATCGCCAGGTCATCGGCTGGTAGTGGTCTTCGGTACCGAGGAAGACCTTGGCGATGGTTCGGGCTTGCAGGTGCAGGCCGACCCGGTAGGAGACTGTCCGGGCGGCGGTGATGTGCCGGAACAGGGTGAGCATCCGTCGTTCGTAGCCGGTGATGAAGGTTCGTCGGCCTTCGTAGGTGAGCCTGCAGGTGCCGGCGGTCTCGTCGGTGACGAAGTCGGCGGGGGTGATCTGACCGGTGGCGGTGAGTCGCACGATCATGGTGTCGACGATCATCGGGCGGCATTCCTCCATCAGGTCGAGGGCCAGGCTGGGCCGGCCGGCGCGGTCGGCGTGCAGGGCGCCGGCGTAGGGGTCGAGGCCGGCGAGTTCGCAGGCGGCGATGGCTTCGTTGACGAGCAGGGTGTATCCGAAGGAGAGCATGGCGTTGACCGGGTCGGGTGGAGGTCGGCGCTGTCTGGCGGGGAACGGCCAGTTGTCGCCGAGGATCGCGGCGAGTCCGGTGAAGTAGTCGCGGGTGGTCCGGCCTTCGCTGCCGCGGAGTTGGTCGAGGGTCTGCATCTGTGGCAGTTCGGTGCGTGCCTCGCCGAGCCGGTCGGCGATCCCGGCAAGGTCGGCTCGGCCGCGGGCCGCGGCGCGCCGCAGGTGCGCCTGCATGTTGTTGATCTTTCCGGTGACGATGTCGCGGGCGAGACGGAGTGTGGCGCCGGGTTCGGCGGTGTGGCGGTACTGGGCGCGGCGGAGGGTGACGTCACCGTCGTAGGTGTGGTGCAGGCGGCTGCAGAAGGCGCCGTCGTCGTGGAGCCAGGTTACGTCGATCGCGCGGCGGCTCGCCGCTTCGATCATGCCGCTAGTCATCCCGACCCGGCCGACGCAGACGATCTGCCGGACACGATGCAGGCCGACGCCGAGGAGTTTCTCCCCGCCCTTGTCGACTTGGAGACGTTCGCCGCGGCGGCGGATCAGGGCGTCCTCGGTGGTGACGTAGACGGTGGCTTCGAGGGGGTGCTCGAACCGGTCGGTGGGGGTGCGGGTACCGGCGGTCACCGTATGGCCGACGAACGCGACGCCGGTGTCGAATGATGCGACGCTGGTCTTGGCGGGGTTGAGCTGTAGTTGCAGGTCGGTGAGGATGCCGGCGGCGGCTTCGAGGGCGGCGGCCGCGTCGAGGCGGGTAGCCGCGGGGATGGCGAGGTCATCGGCGTAACGGACGGGTGTCCAGCCTCGGATGAGCATCGCGCGGTCGAACGTGTCGAGGTACAGGTTGCACAGCAGCGGTGAGAGTGCGGAGCCTTGATGGAGGCCGTGGCCTGGTGGGTCGCCGCGTTGCCCGGCGACGGGCCGGCAGATCAGCAGCCGGGTGACCTCGCACAACTCCGGGTCGGGGACGCAGCGACGCAGTTGTTGTAGTAGCGGCCAACGGGGGATGGTGTCGAAACAGTCGGTGATGTCGCCGCGGGCGACCCAGTGCTGGCCGGCGTCGCGGGCGGTGGTCAGTGCGTCGACGGCAGTGCGGGCGCCGAGGCCGCGGCGGTAGGCATGGGCGCAGGGTTGCAGCAGCGGGTCGATGACCGGGTCGAGGATGTTGAGGACGGCACGTTCGACGATCCGGTCCGCGACGGTGCCGATGCGGAGCTGCCGGACGCCGCCGCTGGTCTTGGGAATGTCGACCAGGTGGACCGGGCCGGGTCGCCAGGTGCCGGCACGGACCTGGTCGGCGAGGTCGGCGAGCCGGTCCAGGACGCCCTTCTCGAAGGCGTGGACCGCTGGGCTCGGATCGTCGGTGTCGGCGACCTCCTGCCAGGCGTCCAGAAGGTTCCGGTGACGGGCGACCGCGGCGAGCAATTCACCCATCCGCTTGCCTCGCTGCCGTGGTGCGGGTGAGGGTGACAGTGACCGCGCCCAGGCCGTGGCTGGTCTGGCTGCCGACGCCGCACAGCCCGGCGAAGCCACTCAACGCCGTGAACGCCGTCCGGGCATGGTCGTCACGGTCGGCGCCGGCGAGCACGTACGTGGCCCGGCCCACGAACCCGGGCCGCTTGCCGTCGCCGAGGTCGGCGACGACGGTGCGGATGTCGTGCTCGGCGAGCGCGACCCGGGCGCTGATCTCGGTCAGCACCGTATCGGGCAGACGCAGGGCCGCGGGGGCATGGGTGTTCCAGCGACGGGCCAGGCCGCGGTAGATGATGACCGGCTCGGGTAGCGGCAGGTACCGCTTCGGTCCACGCGTGCCGTCGGGGTACTGTGCGGTGGGGACGCTGAGCGTGGCCGGTGACCGGTGCTCCATCCGCACCGCGGTGGCGGCGCCGCCTTGCAGGAGTTCCCCGAACGTGACGCTCCGGTCCTCGATGCCGACCACCTGGTACCGGTGGTCGCCGAGCTTGACGTCGGCCGGCGGAGCCGGCAGCAGACGGGCATCGTCCAGCATTCGGAGCCCGATCCGTAGCCCGCCGTCGACCTCGTGCAGCGCGACGCTCCACCTCTTGGGGGTGGTGCTGACGTGCTCACCTGCGCGTTCACCGGCCAACGCACACGCAAGCCGATGCACCTGATTCCAGGCGGGGACCGTAGCTTGCCGGCCGGACTTGGTGGCGGTGAGGGTCAGGACCCGTTCGGCGGGCACGTCAGTGCCTCGTACCGGTGGAGCGGTCCATGGACACCTCGATCAAGACGTTGAATGACGTCGATCATTGCAGCGGTGGTCCGCGATATGGAACCTCCGTTGGTCCGATGCCCGGCTAGCCGTCGTGGCGAGGACCGCCACCGGAACGGCGATCGCGTTCCGGTGACTTCCCATGCATTCGTACACAATGGTGAGTCGCTCGTTTGGAGTGGTCGGCGTGTTGTTTCGTGAAGTGACCTTGACCTATCAGAGGATTCGCCGGAATCAGGCCATCCGAAAGGCCCTCTTGTGCATGTTCGGGCGTCCCGGTAGGAACGATGACTGTGGCTGTCCCGGGTGTGGAAACCGTCGACCGGGACCTTGTGGTGGTGACGATCCCGGGGGTGCAGCGGTTTGTTGGTGAGGCGCGTTCCACGGCCGATGTCGCCACGGCCAGCAGGATCGTTTCGGAGTTGACCGGCGCGATGCTTTTGGAGGTGTCGGCGCCTGCGGAGGTGGTACTGCCGGCGGCTGGCCGCGACGGGATCGACGCTGTCGGGGGCACCGGGCTGCCGAATCGGGTGGTGGTGTTGACGGCGTCCGGTCAGGGGCGCGAGCTCGCCCGCCGGATGGCCGAGCGGGTGTCCCGGTGGTGGGCGGACCGGGTCGCGGCACTCTGGCAGGGCATGAGGGTTGACCTGCCGGACGTGGTGGGTTGTCCGGATGTGCAGTGGGTTGTCGTCGCGGCGCGGCCGGGTGGTTATCGGGAGCAGTGGCGACGCGCCGCGGAAGCCCTGGCCGCGCGGAAACGCACCCGGACGTTCGCCGCGTACGATTCGCCGTCGGTGCGGCGGCTGTGTTCGTTGAGCGGGCGGTGGCCGGCGGTGGAGCAGGTGCCGCGGGGTGTGCGACGTCGGCGTGGTGAGGCGCTCTCGGTTCCGGCGGTGGTGAAGCGGGCCGATCGCAGCGAGCGGTTCCCGTCGACGGCGTCGGTGGCGACCGGCCCATTCCGGCGTGACCTCGCCCGTCTGGCGGGTACGGACGGTGCGGTGCGGGCGGCGGTGGTGGAGTTGCGCGCCGCGGTGGACACGGTTGGTGCGGCGGGTGTGCGGTTCGGTTCGGGTCGGCTCCCCGGGCTGCCCGCGTCGGGTGGTGGGGAGGCGGCGTGGGTCGCCGAGGTGGAGGGTGCGTGTCTGCTGCCGGAGACCTGGTCGGTGCGGGCTTTGACGGCGGAGCAGGACCTCACGCCGGCTGACTCGTCCGGGTTCGCCGCGGCGGTCGGTGTCTGCGGGGCGCGGTTGGCGGAGCTGCTGAAGTTGGCGGGCCTGGGTGTCCCGGCGTCGTATCTTGCGGTCGTGGTGCAGGACGCCGACTCGATGGGCCGGCGGTTGGCGGATGAGACCGGTGGCCATGCCGATCTTCGTGGTTGGCACGGTGCTGTGTCCGCGGCGCTGGTGCGGGCGGCCGATGCGCAGCGGTCCTGTCTGGAGCGGGGCCCGGATGCCGGTGGGGACGGTGAGGAGCCGTTGGGCCGGTTGGTGTATGCCGGTGGTGACGACGCGCTGGGATTCGTGCCGGCGAGGACCGCGATCGCGGCGGCCGGGTCGCTCAATGCAGCATTCCGCGACGGGGTGGCCGGCACGGTGGAGCGGCCCGGGGTGGTGGCGGACGCGACCGCGAGCACCGCGGTGGTGTTCTGTCACGTGTCCGCGCCGCTGCAGTCGGTCCTCGCCGCGGCCCGTGAACTGTTAGAGGAGACGAAGACGGTGTGTCGTCCGGGTTTCGGGGTGGCGGTCTGGCGTCGTGGCGGGGAGCGGGTCCGTGCGGTCCGGCCGTGGCAGGTGGGGCCGAGCATGCCCGCCGGCACCGGGGCGCCCGCAGCGTTGACGGTGCTGGTCGATGCGATGCGGGGTGGGTTGTCGGGGCGGCTGGTCGCGGACCTGGAACGTGACGGTGAGGCGATCGCCTCGCTGAGCGGCGCCGGGCGTGCCGGTGAGCTTCGCCGGCTGGTCCGCCGGCACACCACCGCGGCGGCTGCCGTCGACGTCGACCGTGTGGTGGACGCGGTGCTCGCGCTCGCCGACACGGACCAGGTCGGGGCCGGCGGGGCGGTGCTGACGTCGGCGGCGCGGTGGGCGGCGGTCGCCCGGTTCGTCGCGGCGGAGGGCCGGTGACCGGGACCGGTCCGGCCGGCACCGCCGAAAGGGTGTCGACCCCTCGACGCTGGTTGGTGTTCGAGCCCGTCGACACGGTCGCGGTCCGCGACGGTCGGGCGTTCGACGCCGGCAGCAACTCGGTGGCGCGGGTGGTCCTGCCGCATCCCGGCGCGGTGGGGGGTGCGGTCGGCGCCGCGTACGGTGCCCGGCCTGGCGCTGGGGCGGACCGGGCCGAGCACGGTCGTAGCGTGCCCGCGGCGTTGCACGGCCCGGTGGTGGTGCAGCGGTTGGACACCGGCCGGTGGCGGGCACGGTTCCCGCAGCCGCGGGTGATGGTCCGTGACGGCGAGGTCTGGCATCGGCTCGCGCCGCCCGGTGACCGGGACTGGGACGGGGTGTCCAGCGACCTCGACGGTGCCGCGTTGCTGCCCGGGCCGGTGGGCGAGACCGGCGGCTGGGTCGACGGCGCCGCGCTCGGCCGGTTCCTGACCGACCCCCACGCCGTGGCACGGGCCGGTGCGGCACCCTGGGTGACCGAGCGCAGGGTCGGGCTGGCCCGCAACGACGACCGTACCGCCCGCGACGGCATGCTCTACTCCGCTGAGCATCTGCGGCCGGCCGTCGGTGGCCGGGTCCACGGCGCGGGGTTCGCGGTCGGCTGCGTCGACCCGCCGGACCGTGCGCCGGCAGACATGGTGTTCCTGGGCGGTGAGGGCCGCCGGGCGCAAGTCCACGACTGGACCTCGGCCGGTGCCAGCGGGCCGCTGCCTGACCCGCCGGTGGACTTCGGCGACGGCCGAGTCCTGCTGTACCTGGCGACACCGGCGTTGTTCACCGGCGGGTGGCGGCCCGCCGACGCCGACCTGCGCGGCGGTCGGCTGGTCGCCGCGGCTGTCGGCGCGCCGCAGGAGATTGCCCTGGGTCGCCCGGACCGGCGCACGGGCGCGTTGACCGCCCGCCGGCTGTTGTGGGCGGCGCCGGCGGGCAGTGTGTACTTCCTCGACTTCGGTAGGGACGTCGCGGCGGCGATGCTGGCCGCCGCGGCCTGGCACGGCAGTGCGTTCACCCCGCAGCACGGCGGGGCATTGGCGACAGCGGGCTTCGGGCTCGCGTTGATCGGGAGGTGGTAGTCATCCGGACCCTGTTGTTCCTGTACGCGGAGTCGCCGGTGCACGCCGGGGGGGACACCAGTGTGGGTGGGCTGGACCTGCCGATGCAGCGGGAGACCGGAACGGGGCTTCCGGTGATCTGGGGGCAGAGCCTCAAAGGCGCGCTGCGGGCCCACGCCCGCAGCACCTGGGGTCCGACGGATCCGCGGATCGTCGCACTCTTCGGCGACCCACCCCCGTCAGGCCCGGACACGGCCGAGGTGAAGCCCGGCACCCTGTCCGTCGGCGACGCGCAGCTGGCCGCGTTTCCGGTGCCGACCCTGCGAGAGACGTTCGCCTGGGCGACGAGCCCGCTTGCGCTGGGGCGGCTGCGTCGCCGCGCGGGTCTCGTCGAGCTCGCCGGTGCCGCGCCGTCGGTGAGCCCTACGGCCACCGACGACACGGCCCTGGCCGCCAGCGACAGCTGGATCGGCGACCGCACCGTCCTGGGGCCGTACGTACTGCCCTGCGAGACCGACGACGCCGCAACACAATGGGCGCGCTGGCTCGCCGCGACCGCATTGCCGGACGGCGGCGACTTCGACTACTTCCGTGCCAAGGTCCGCCGCGACCTGATCGTGGTCGGCGATGGGGTCCTCACCGCGCTGAGCCGCGAATGCGCCGAACTGACCCCCCGGATCCAACTGCACGAGGACCGCAAGGCGGTCCGGCACGGCCCGTTCCACTCCGAGTATCTGCCGGCCGAAACGATCCTGGCGGCCCTGATCGAAGCCCCGGACGGCGGGACGGCGCTGAACGACCTGAGCAGTCTCCTGGCCGGGCGGGTGCTGCGGGTCGGTGGCGACGAGAGCATCGGCAAGGGACTGCTGTGGTGCCGGTTGACCGGGCCGGGAGACTCCCCGTGAGCCCCCGGCGGTTCGACCTGACCGCCGCCGCCGACGCCGAACGGGCGCTGGCCGCGATCGCCGGCGGCAAGCCGGTCCCTGGTGAGATCCTCACCAGGCTCAAAGGTCTGCCGGCGCTGCTGCGGGCCAGCGGCGTGCCGGCCGTGCTCGCCTTCTTCGGGGCCAAGGCCGGACCGGCGACATCCGCACCGATATCCGCCCAGGCATCCGGGTCGGATCCCGGAGCGCAGCAACTCGCCTCGGCCTATCGCAAGGTCCGGCACGCGCTCGTGGAGCAGCTCACCGTCGAACTGGGCTGGGCGCAACCACCGACCGACATCTACGGACAGTTGGCCGCGCTCCCCGCCGCCGATCTGGCCCGCGCCTACCGTAGGCTGGAGGCATACGCCGGGTGGCTGCGCCGACTGGCCGAAGCCACCGAACAGGCACAGACCGAACAGGCGCAGACCGAACAACCCACCGCACCCGCTCCAACAGGGCCGACCGGTGGCTGAGGTACTCGGACCGCTCGGCCGGGCGGTCACCATCACCGGGCTGCAGCAAGGCATGCCCGGCGCCAACGCGCTGCTGGTGCTCAACCGGTGCGCGGTACGCGGCGACGACCAGCGGCTGGACGAGTCCGCACAGCTGGCCTGGGCCGTCCGAACCGGACTCGGCCACGCCGCACCACTCGCCGACGCGGCACACCGGCGCCGGCACGCCGCCGCCCGGTCCCTCGCCGGGCAGCACGACCGGCAGCCGGCAGCGCTGCAGGTCCGGCACCTGGCGCTACGACCACAGACCGCGCTGCTGACCGGCACCGGAGAGGCGGGCATCCGCAACGTCGGGCTCGCGTTGCACGGCACCTACGGATGGCCGGTCCTGCGTGGCAGCACCCTCAAAGGCGTGACACACGCCTACGCGCGCGACGTGAAGCAGATGCCGCGCCCACTACGACAGGAGATCTTCGGTACCAGACCGGATGCCGCCGACCACGAACCGGGCACGGTCACATTCCTCGACGCAGTCTGGCACGGCACCGACTGCGCGGTCGCCGTCCACGTGCTCACCCCGCATTTCGGCGGCTACTACGCCGACCGCAGCGGCACCGTGCCACCCGCCGAGTACAACAACCCGGTGCCGGTGTCCTACCTGGCGGTGACCGCCGCGACCTTCCTCGCCACCCTGATCGGTCCCGCAGACGCCGTGGACAAGGCCCAGGAACTGCTGACGGCCGCGGTCGACGACCTCGGGGTCGGCGCGAAGACCGCCGCCGGCTACGGCTACCTGGACGCCGAGGAGACGACATGACCGTGTACGTGCTGCCCTGCGGCGTGTCGATCCTGGACGGACTCGCACGCGGCCGCGCCGGCACCGCAGACGCGACCGCCGTCGTCGCCGACGTGGTGGCCTTGGCCGGCCGGGTCCATCACCGGACGCTGACGGCCACCGAGGTGGCACCACACTGGCGGGCGGAACTGGCGACAGCGCTGGACGACGCCGACCTCGCCGACTGGCGACCCGAGGTGTCCGCCGAGACATCCACCCTGGCCCGACGCGGCACGATCGACCTGGCCCGGCTGCTGAGCGCGGGGCACCGGGTGGCGGTGCTGGCCTCCGACACCTCCCGAGGACTGGCCGCCGCGCTACTGGTCGCCTCCCGGCTGGCCGGCGGTGACCTGTCCCGGCTGCGGTACGCCGCCACGGACGAGGCCCTGCCCGCGTTCCCGCCGTGCACCGTCACCGTCGTGCGCGTCGCCGGCCTCGCCCCGGACACCCGTGACGGCCTGATCCAGGGTGCCGCCGGACTCGGCGCGGCCCTACGCGCCGCCGGCACCGCCGCGACCGGCGAGGAACTCGAGGTCCACCTGACCGGCGGGTTCAAGGCCAGCCTCCTGCACCTGCTGTCGATGACCGAACTGCTGCACTCGGCCGGCGGCACCACGGTCACCGCGTGGTACCTCCACGACGACACCGACAACCCGGACCAGGCCCGAACCGTGCAGATCGGGCTCCGCAGATTCAGCGCCCGCTACCTCCAGCGACTCGGCGAGGAACTGTCCAACGTCGCGGCCGGTCGGGAGCCGCCGAGCTGGGACGACTTCACCCTGCGCGAGGCGGCGTGGACCCACGTGGCCGGCAGACCGACCCTGAACGGCTTCGGCGCCGGCTACCTGGCCGTGCTCGGCACCACCACCCCGGACCGCAGCGACGAAGGCGGCTGACATGCCCGACGCCTGGCAGACACTCGCCGTCGACGCCGTCACCCTCAACAACGCCACCGCACGGGAACCCGCCGACGCCCGGGCCGCCGACGAACTGCTGACCTCCACCGTGTTCCGCGACATCGCCGCCGGCCGCGCCGGCGAGCGGGTCGGTGCACTGGAACGTCACCTCACCGAACCGCAACCGGCCGGCCGGGACCTGTTCCTGCTGTTCGCCTACCACCCCGACACCGTGCTCCGCGACGTCGTGCCCCAGATCCGGGTGGAGTCCACCTGGGCGGTCACGGTGTGCCTGTATGAGGCGTGGTGGCGGCTCGCGGCCACCGGCCGGCTGAGCACCGTCGAACCCCGCGGACAGCAGGCCGCAGCCGGTTACCTCGCCCGCACCCGCTGGCTGCTCTACACCTGGCCGTTCCACGCCGGACCCGGCGACAGCGGCCTGACCGCCGAGGACCTCATCGCACTTGACGGCTCACGGGCAACACTCGTCACCCGGGCCCGCCAGGCCCGCGAGGACTGGCTGACGGTCCTCGACACGGTCGAGGACCACTCCCTCCTACTCGCCGACATCACCCCGGAGAACGACATCCGGCGGCTGCTCTCCCACCCGATCAACGTGCCGGCGCTGAACGCCCCACGCGCCCCGGCCGTCGGCGACCCGGTCGACAAAGCGGTCTGGCGTCACACCGTCCGGCTGCACCTGCTGCCCCGCTTCGCGGTCGGCGCCGCCTGGCAGTTGGCCTGGCGGCTCACCGGCGGACTGGGCCGCGGCGCGCTGGTAACCGCAGCGTTGGCCTTCCTCACCGCGCTGACGCTGCTGGGCCTCGGTCTGGGACGGCACTGGCCACACGACACCGCCTGGATGCTCACCATAGCCACCCTGGCCGCAGGCGTGGGCTACACCGCCGTCACCGTCGCCGGGATCAGCGAACGCGCCGCGTCCTGGCCCTGGCTGCTGCGCCAACCGGCCAGCGCAATGCTTGGCGTCGTCGCGCTGCTCGCGTTGCAACCGGACTGGTGGCAGGCCAGCCAACCACGCACCGCCGTGATCGCAGCCGGAATCCTGGTCGCGCTCGCAACCGGATACCTCACGATCGAGGCCGGCAACCACGGCGTGTCCCGCGGCTGGCCGCTGCTACGCCGGGTCACGGCCGTCGCCGGGCTCGGCGCGATCCACGCGGTGCTGATCAGCACGATCGCGCTGCGCTGGCTCGCCCCGGCCCTGTCCGAGGGCGGAGCCGACATGACCTGCCTGTGGTCACCGCACGGCTGCCCGGCCCCCACCCTCCCGCCCGGCCCCGTGTTCGCGCTCGCCGCGGCCTGGTGCTTCGCGGCCGGCGTGTTCAGCCAGATCCTGTGGGACGACCAACCGTACACAGCCCCGCTGGCCCACCTCGGCTGGCGAAAGGGAAGGTGACCTTATGCCGCGCTGGACGCCGCTGCACCTCCACCTCGTCACCCCCGCTTTCGTTGGCCAACCACCCACCCCCGGCCCGCAGATGTTCCCCGTCTCCAGCATCCGCGGTGTGCTGCGCTACTGGCTACGCGCCCTGGCCGGCGCCCACATCGGCGACAACCTCAGCACCCTCGCCCGCGCCGAGACCGCGGTCCTCGGCGCCGCCAACGACACCGGCCAGCCCTCACCGATCCTGCTCCGACCCGCCAAAGCCGTCACATACCAGGCCCCGAGCGCCGCCCACACGTGGCTCCCCGGCACCACAGCGTCCGCACCAACCGGCTACCTGCTCGGCCAAGGGCTCTACGACGCCCGAACCAGACAACTCCTCCGTCCGTTCCTCGCACCCGACACCGACATACCACTACGCGTGAAGAACCTCGCCGGCGATGAACAATGGACCCTGTTCCTCGCCGCGCTGTGGGCACTACGCACCTTCGGCGGCATCGGCGCCCGCTCCCGCCGCGGCTTCGGCACCATCACCCTGCCCGACAGTCACACCCTGCACCGCGCACCACAATGGATCACCAGAGACGACGACCAGGACCTGCCCCAGGTACTCCACGACGTCGGTGAAGCACTCACCGCACTCGCCATCACCGCCGATCCCGGACCGGACCCCGCACAACGGCCCCGCTATCCCCACTTCGACCTCGGCGACCCCCCGGACTGGTACGGCACCGTCGACGACCAGCTCAACGCGAACACCCCCGGCACCGCCCTGGCCGAGACCGGCTGGGCACTGCGGTCCTTCCGGCTCGCCACCACATCGGACCGCGACGACGACCACGACGACACCGACCGCCCCCGACCAGGCGAAGGACCCCGCAACAGCGTCGACTACCGCGAGATCACGAAGCCCTACCTCAACACCGGCCGCCCCGGCCACACCATTCCGATCAACGCCGCGCTCGGCCTACCGATCAACTACAGCGATCCCGCACCCGGCGGGGGGACCGCCCAGCGCCGCTCAGCGGTGATCGAGCCCCTACCCCCAACACAATCAAACCCCAACGCCCAGGCAACCATGGCGCCGCGCCCCGGGCCGCCGAACCCTGCAGCAATGGCCGCGGCACGAGCACACCGCCCGGCACCCCCCACTGCGGCGCTCCGCCGCGCCTCACCCCTCTGGCTTCGGGTCCACCACAGCGGAAACCGGTGGAAGATCCGTTCCCTCGCCCTCTACGCCGAATGGCTCCCAGCCGGCGCGAGCCTCCGCATCCGCGACACCACCAGCGAGGACCTGCGAACGCACACCCGCCACCCATCCACGGGCGTGCCCATCCCCACCCAAGACACAGTCGACGACACCCTGGCCGCCTGGTTTCGATGGATCGGCCGTCCATGACAAACGGTATGAGGCCTGCGGCCGCCGTCACATCGCATCACCGCCAACTGATATCGGGCCGGCAACATGGCAGCTCAACACCCTTCCGAGCCGACTCCACAACAGCGCATTTTGGGTTCGATCCATGATCGGTACATCGGACACCAAGCGGACGCTGATCATGGGCAGGTCCGTGTAACGACATTTCTCCTGGTCAACGCGAGTGTTGAGGAAATAATGTGACGGAGCGCATGTTCGGATCTGGCAACTTGATCACGGTCTATGCAAACGACCTGCAGACGCCCTGGTCAGCAGGCCGGCCAGAACGATAGGGTTCACTCGCAGCGAAAGCCCGCAGGGCATAGAAACCCAGGCCACCACTGGATGTGGATATCCTTGCCGGTTGTTCACGCGCAGCGAGAGCCCGCAGGGCATAGAAACGGCGACGATGGTGTAGCTGACCCATTTGCGAGCCACGGTGTCCATACGTGGATCTGCCCAGACAGAGGCCGCCCTCGTGGCCGGCGGCGACGATACCGCTTCTTGCTGCAGCGCTCGGGCTGCGACCAATGGATTGTGGGCGAACATGAACGGCGTCGTCGGCCACGGGCTGCCCGCGGACGCCACGACGGATAGCCGGCGAAGATCTTTCAAGCGACCGGCCATGCCCTCGCATTTATGGGTGAGAAAGGACCGTGCCCGCGCGGCCGTCGCGGAGTAGGTGGTCTTCCCGGGCGTCGGGCCGGGACGCACATTCTATGCCCAGCGGGCTTTCAGTTCGTCCTAACGCGTTCGAGTTCACGCTGAGCCCGGCGGCGCAGCTGAAGTTTCTATGCCCTGCAGGCTTTCAGTTCATCTGAACAGGGCAAGCAGGAGACGATCTTCGACGTCAACGACCGTTTCTATGCCCTGCGGGCTTTCAGTTCATCTGAACGGCTCGCGGAAGCAGTAGCTGACCCCGGAAGCTCCCTGTTTCTATGCCCTGCGGGCTTTCAGTTCATCTGAACTACTATGCAGCAGACGCCTACAGTGACTTTGCGCTGTACGTTTCTATGCCCTGCGGGCTTTCAGTTCATCTGAACATACATTAAAGTGGAGCATGGGTACATGTTAGTGTTTCTATGCCCTGCGGGCTTTCAGTTCATCTGAACCCGGCCCTCGAGGCCGCTGGCGTGACCTACTTCAACCCGTTTCTATGCCCTGCGGGCTTTCAGTTCATCTGAACTCTACCGTTGTGGCGAGGCGTCTGACCAGCACTTCTGTAGGTCGTTTACACGGACCGTGATCCACTGCTCGGTTCAGACCGTGTCCCGCACCACAATACTTCCTCAGCACCCGTGTCTACCAGCGCGAGCGTCGTTGCACGGACCTGCCCTTGATCGACGCGTGTCCGGTGTTCGATGTACCGATCTTGGAAACCGTCGTCGTTGGTCAAAGGGCTACCGCCGGCACGTTCCTCCGGGATCCGGTCGCCGATGACATCGTTCGAACGGCGGTGTTGGCGATGGCGGAGAGTCCATCGAGGTCTCGAGCGGCGGCGCGACGCAGGGCGGCCGGCATGTTGGCCTCGGCTGTGGTGATGGCGGCAGTGAGGCCGATGCATGTCGACTTGCGCTTGCAGTAACTCGTCGTGCTTGACATATGAACCCTTATCACACCACGCGCTGAAGTCCCCGCCTCCGGATGATCATCCGTCCCTGTCCTGGCCCAGGTCCGAGAAACATGGACAGCCAGGGCCCGGCACAGGTTCCCGAACTGCCGCTCACCCGGCTGGCTCAGTTGATATACCACCGGACCACCAATAGGCGGAGCAGCAGCACTGGTAGCGGCTACGCCCTCGGTGAGCGACCAACCGGGCATGCGTGGGCCCCAAGAGGTGGGTTGCCGCCCCTGCCGTGCCCGGCGACCCCGACGGGGCGCTGTGCGCACCGCGGATCGTCGGTGAAAAGTTGATCAGAAGAGGGAATCGTGGCCCCCTCTGCGCTCGACGAGGGGCCAGTACCTTGAGGTCCGTTCTTCGATGGTCTGCATGATGCGGTCGGCCGGACCGCCGGTGGAAAGCATCATCTTCGGGGCGACATCGAGGGCATAGTGGGAGAATGACTTGGAATCAGTGGCAATGACCTTCCACAGCGCTATTTTGTTTGGCTGCGGGTCGGGAGCGTCAACCAGTTCGATGACATAAATCCAGGCAGGTGGGAATTCGGATTCCGTGACCTCGGGATCTGACTCACGCAGTTGCCAGGTACCGTCCGGTCGGGCGTCGAGCGTCGGCCGTCCAAGATGGGCCTGCCACGATTCCCAGACCGGCTTGGGAAGGATTAGAATACATCCTGCGGATTGCCCGTGGAGGCCGATCTGAAATTTGAACATCATTTGATAGAACGTTCGCTTGAAGATGTTGGACAGATTGGGTGTCTCAATTCCCTTCCCTGCCACCGTCGGGTCTCGCGCGACTTCGGCATGAAAGTCGACGCCCTCCGTCTTCAAAGTCTCCAGTAAGCCATATGTGGCATGGCCATAGCTGCCATGAAAATCGGCAGTCTGGATTTCGACGATGCCGTAGCGCCCGAACTTGATCCCGGGGCCATCGGTGACCAGCTCGACGAGCGTGATGTCGAAGCTGAAGCTGAGAGAATCCGCCCCTCGACCCAGGTCGATTTCGCCGCCGAACTTTTCGTGGAAGAATACTACTGTTGGGGTGCCGGAAAGGATGTTCGCATGGAGTTGCTGGCGTTCCTGCGCGTCGCCGATCGCTGTCGCGGGAACCAATGCGATGTCCGCGGATGGATCGTGTCCGAACAACCGCTTGGCAGCGTCTGCCAGCAGGGGGCGGTCGAGTACTCGGTGGGGGCACACCGGCCAGTCCCGTCGCCCAGCAGGGGTGTTGGTGTTGATCGTGCAGACGCCCCGGGAGGCATCCGCGGGCTTCGTGCACTCGCGCTCGATGCCAGTCATCGTCGAGAGGAAGGGGCAGGTACGCCCCTGCTGCGTACGCAGGACGGCGGGTCCGCTGGCAACGCGGGGGAACAGCCGGTGCCCAAACCACTCAGCGACATAGTTGCCACGGAAGGGCTTGAGCTTCCGTGGCGTCGCTGCCTCGTCACTGCGGTCTTGTTCGATGCTCGGCTCAGTCACGCCCTACAGTGTGCCCGGCACCTCTGACAAGAAAGTCGTGAAGGCGTCGACCTTGCAGACTTCGGCACGCCTCAATCCAGGAGTTGACCCTGAACCATACTCGTGTTGGACCTCGCAGCCTGGGAGAACTCGTCGGTGAGCTCGAAGCCCAACGCCCGCCGGCCCGATGCGACGGCCACGCTGAGGGCGCGCCCCGTGCCGCAGAACGGGTCAACGACCAGGCCGCCCGGCGGGCACGAACTGATGATCCGGGGCCGGATCAGCTCAGGTGGGAACGTTGCAGAGTGTCCGTCTGACCCCGCTCGGACGTTGACCGTCACCACGTCGCGCGCGCCGTCCTCCACGGCAGTGACGTCGTAGTAGTAGCTGGCACGCCCTTCCTTCGGTCTCTTTACGAAGTGGAAGAAGTGCTCGTGCGCCAGGCGGAGACGGTCCTTCTCCGGGCGTGGGGGCACGTTCGGTTTGTGCCAGATGAGGTCGTTTCGGAGGATCCAGCGGTGTTGCTGCATGGCGATCGCGAAGCGTGCAGGCACCATGAGAAGCTGCTTCTCCTGACGGTGTCCGCCCATTGGAGTTTTCCTGCGCATGCGAGGATTGCCGCCCATGCCTTGCCTGCCGTCCATGCGGATGCTGGACCAGCGGGCAAAGTAGGTGTCGCCGATGTTCACCCACATGCTGCCGCCGGGCTTAAGCGCGGAAGCCCCACGTTGGAATACCTCGACGAGATGGTCCACGAACCATTCGGGCAGAGGTTCCATACCAAGGAGGCCGCCGTGCAGGCGGTACCAGTCGTAACTGGGCGTATCCGAGGAGTGGTTGCCTTCAGCTACCCACTCCGCCAGGATCTCTTCGTTGTGGTCTTGACCGTAGGTCCTCAGCCCCCAGTAGGGCGGCGAGGTGATGATCAAGTCGACCGACTCGTTGGGCAGTTTGGCGAGCAGGTCGTAGGCGTCACCCTGCCATACCTCTGCGACGACGTCGCGGGGCGGCTGGGGCGCGTTGGCGACTAGCTCAGCGGTCATGTCCGGCATTCTAGGGCCGCTCACCCTGTACCTCCCCTCGCCAGGCCTCCGGTGTGGCGAATCTTCGCCGAACGCGGGACCCTGGCTCGCCGGATGCGGCTCCGGTTCGTAGTCCCCGCATCACGATTGGTCATATGGCGGCTGGTTCGTTGTAGTGCCTGGAAGTGGCCGGAGGCGGGGTTCGGCACGCCGGCACATCGAAAAGAACTCATGATTGTAACTTTGCACCACCCAGGTTTCGGTTTGTCTGCGATGCGATTCCGTCCTCACGCGATCTGACCCCATGCGTAATTTCGAGTCAAGTCGCACGCACATTGAACTCTCCGATAACCGGGAGACTCATGTAGTCGCTGCAACAACCGTCGGTCGCAGCGGCACGACTGTACGCAATTTCACCGTGTGCGTGAATGCGGGTCCAGGTCTGACGAAATCGAACGCAGATGCCGCGGTAAGGCCGCATCGGACCGAGGCGGGGCGCTGTCCACTCGGCCGCCGGAAACGAGGTTCAACGTGGGGCGTTGATCTGGGGTACCGAGCAGTTGGCGAACGCGGGGTAGCGGCCACCGCAGTTCGCCGGCCAGTTCGGGCATGGTAAGGCCGTGGTCGCTTGCCAGCTCGAGTGCTTTGCGGAGCAGGCTGGGCTGTTCGCCGGGGAACCCTTCGATCGGTTCCGGTTCCGGTTTCATCTGGTTGAGGCGTTGGTATGCGCGTTGGGCGGTGGTGTCGGTGTAGAGGCCGATTTCTCGGCAGCGGTAGATCAGGCTGCTGATGGAGACTCCCCAGGTTCGCTGTAGGTCGGCGAGTGCAGGGAAGTTGACGCGTATTGGCAGCTGCGGTACGACGGTGTCGCGTGGGGTGAGGAACTCGGCGGCGAACGCGTTTGCGTCGCGCTCGTGGCCAGGGTCTCCAGGGATTGCGTCCGCGTGCAGGACCAGGTGGCCGAGTTCGTGTGCTGTGGTGAACCGGTGTCGATAGACGTCGGCGGTGCGGTCACGGCTGATCACGATGAACGGCCGAGGTAGGCGTGAGGTGGAGAACGCGTCGACGGTGCGAAAGTCGCCGTCGGCTGGGGCGTGGACCACGACGATGCCGTGGATCTCAAGTGTTCTGACCAGATGCGGGACCGGGCCGGTACCCAGGGCCCACAGGTGCCGCAAGCCGCGAGCCGCCTCGACCGGGTCGGTCGACAGGCTGGCGCCGGGAGTGATCTCCCCGCCGGCGAAACCTGGTAGGTCGACATGCGGGAGTTCGACCCGGCGTTCGAGGGCGTAGATGAGCTCCCACACTTGTTCGGTGAAGGAGACTGCTTTAGCGCGTTGATAGGCACGTGTCTCGCGCAGGTGCCGGAAGTGGGCGGCGGATGCGTCGAGCCTGGCGTAGGGCCTGCCGATCTGGAAGAACGCCACTGGGTAGCCGAGACGATCGGCGAGTGCCGTGAGGATCTCCGGACCGGGCCGTGTGCCGGCCTCGTACTGTCCGACTGCGGCTGCGCTGACACCGGCCTGTTCGGCGAGTTCTTTCTTCGTCAGTCCGGCGAGTTGGCGGGCCTGCGTGAGCCGAGCCGGGTCGAACGAGCGGGCGATGGTAACGGCGGACCCGGCCGGCAGCACCTCCTTGGCATCGGCTACGGAGAAGAGGTCGTCGGGTTCGTCAGTCCTGGACATCGCCGCGCTGCTGATCCGGCTGATTGCCCGGCGGGATAAGCCCTGCCCGCTCGGCCGCTGTACGCGGCTTGACCAGCGGAGCACCCATTTCCGCTTGGTCGAACCGGTGCGTGGGCGTCTCGGCGCGCACGCTGGTGACGACCCGCAGTCCGGGAATGGGGGTAGCGGACGGCAGGGGCAATGGCTGTGCGGTGACCCACTGCGCCGTGGCGTCGGTGCTCACGCTGACTTGACCCCATCCGATGTTAAGCAGTCCCTGCCGCTCGTGGGCGGCGTAGTAGACGATCACGATACCGGTCGGCTGGATACCGCGCAGGAGGTCAGGTGCTGTGTCGATGACGTCGCTGCCGAGGTCGAACCCGTCCAGGACGGGCTGCGTATGCGAAGGTTCGGGTCCGAACTGTCGGGCCAGCTCAAGCGTCGTCTTGTTGATCTTCCTCAGCGCTTGCGGGCTGTCATAGGCAGTGGCGAGGTCCTTGGCGTACTCGACGGGCAGGATCACGACGTTGTTGACCAGCACGACGTGGTAGCTCTTCCCGAACGGGCGCACCACGTGCGCGTCGGGGATCTCTCCCAGGTGAGTGGCCAGTTCTTCGTAGCGGGCGGGCCAGCCGCCACCGAAGGCATGGCGGGAGGACAGGCCGACGACGTCGTGGCCGTCCATCTGCCGTCTCACCGCGGCGTGGATCGCCGCCGGGATCGAGGTCATCAGCGCGGTGGCGAGTTCGGTGCCGAACATCGATGCCGCCCACGCGGCCGGCCTGGTCTGACGTCCCATCGGGTCACCTCCACGCTTTACCCCTATGCAGAACCCTAGCACTCGTGCTTTAGTTTTTCGCAGAAGTACGGCACTTCGGTGTCGTGGGGGTTACTGTCAGCACCACGCTGACGGAGTCGCGGTCACCGATCGCACAACATGTCCGGCTGCGCCGCTGCGGTAGACGGCAGCGTGCAGCGCCGGACTGGGGGGTTATGCATGGTACTGGGCATACAGCGGTTCGGTCGCGACGCGACCGTGACCGCGGTGACGCACGCCGCGAACGTTTGGACGTCAGCGGATCCGATCGGGCAGCGGTGGCGGCGGGTCGCGGAGCTGCACGGCCTGGTCGGCATCGCTCATCTCATCCGGGGCGAGCCGATGCCGTCACTGGTGCAGTTCGTTGACGGGCTGACCGGACCGCTCGCACCGTTGTTGCCCGCGGCAGTGCGCCAAGCCTGCGACGACGTCCTGCTCATCGAGCAAGACCAACTGTCCCCGGCGGCGGCCGACCTGTTGATGGAGAACCTGGCACCGTCACTCGCACCGCACGACGTCGCCGGATGGTCGATCCCCCAGCTGGGTGCGGAGAAGGTGCAGGGCTGGCTGTACGGGCAGCTGCTCGACACCGGTAGCGAGGACGGCTACCGCCGGGCCCGCGAGACCGTCATCGGCAACGCTGCCGGTGTGATGCACGTCGTGCTCGACGCGATCAAAGCCGCCGGGCTTCCCAGGGACGGGCTGGTGGAGCAGATCCCGGCCTGGGCCTGGGTCTTCCACGAGGGTGAGCGCTACTGGTTCGGCTGTCCGGTGTGTCGCTATCCGATGAAGGCCCAGCTCGGCCGGGTCACATGCCTGTACCCGCCGCACGACAAGGCCATCGGCGGACCTGTCACCGTGCGCACCCCGAAGAGACGTCCGCCCAATGTCGGCGCGTGGAATCAACAGCGGGTCGCCGACCTGGGCGGCATCGGCGTCATCCAGGCGGCCACCGTGGAGGGGCATGTGTGCCTGGTCCGGCCGGCGTGGCGGTACTCCGTAATTCCCGGTTGCGAGGAGATCCGGTTGTACAAGCTGCTGACCGCGATGCCGGACGTGTCGGTGACGCTCTGGCCCTATACCGACCGCTACGACCTGCATGTGGAGGCGGGTGGTCGGCGGGCGCCGTGGCGGGTGGACGTGAAGGACTACGCCGACCCGGCGAGGCTCGTCACGGAACTACTCAAGAAGGATGCCGTGCGGGACACGTCCGTCGTGATCGTCGTGCCCGACTACCGAAGCAGCCAGGTGGGTGTGCTCAACGAGCGGCTGCGCCAGCAGCTCGGCACTCGACGGACCGTTGCGATGACCTCGGCCGTATTCCTCAAGACGGTGGCGAAGGCGGTAGGCGCGTGACCGGCCGACCCCGACACCACAGCGCGCCGGCACAGCATCTGACCGGCCCGTCGCTTCGTCTCGCGCTCGGCCTCGCCGAGTGCCTGCTGCCGACCACCACGTACGACGGTATCCCCGCCGTCGACCCGCGTGATGCCCGGTTCATCCTGTCCGGGCAGTTGGGTGTCTGGGACCGGTGGCGTGACGGGCTGTCCCCGGAGCATCGGCACATGATCGACCGGCTGCTGGCGCTTCGCCCACGCCGTTTGGCGACCGAAGGCGGCTTCCGGGTGAGCCTCGAGGTCCATCTCCGCAACGGTCGCTCACCCCGCTACGATCCGCTCGGAGACCTGCTGCAGGTCACCGACGGCATCCCGGTTGCGCAGCTCCTGACCACTGCCCTGGCCGATCTCGAAGCTGCCGCGTCCCCGCCGGCAGCACCGCCGGTGGCACAGCCAGGCCGGACCTACAATTCCTCGGTCTTCCTCACCGGAGCCGGCCGTGAAGAGTACCGGCGCAACACCTACCAGATTCCCGAGGTTCCACCGGCCGCAGCACAACCGTCGCCGATCCCGGTCATCGACACGCCGGCCCCGCAGCAGCTCGTCCTCGACATGATCCAGCTGCGCGACACCGCGCGACGGATCGACGAGGCCCGCGCAGGGGCGTCGTTCAGCCTCTTCGAGGCGCTGCAGTCGTTCACCACCGAGCTGCGCGGCCCCGACGGGCAGCCTCTGCAGCGGCTGGAGCTGGTGGCAGGTCCCCTCACGCTTGCGGTCGCGCCGACCGGCTCGGGCAAGAGCATCCTGATGCGGGTCGCCGCCACCCACCTGGCCGAGCAGGGCCACATACCGGTGCTGTTGACCCCCGACATCGAAAGCACCCTAGCCCTCGTCGCCGACATCCGCAGCGACCTGGCCGCGCTGCATCTGGACCTACCCGTCACCGCGTTGATGTCGTCACGTCGTCTGATCGACGTCGCAGTTCGCCGCAGCGACGACGCTCCCGGCGACATCGGCCGTGCCCGCTGGACCTGGGAAGAGATCGGATACTCATGCCTACTGCCCGCCGATGACGGCGCGGCCTGGCAACCCGGGCAGGAACCCTGCACCGACCTGCAGGAACCGGGTGAGGAAGGGCGGCACCGCTGCCCGATGATCGGGGTCTGCCAGAAGTGGGCACCGTGGCGGCAGGCCGCCGGCCCGGCCCGCATCATCGTCACCAACCACGCCTACTTCCAGCAGGGCTCCCTACCGGCGCCGGTCATGGTCAACGGCCAGACCAACGGTCGTATCAGCGCCCAGGAACTCCTGCTGCGCCGCGCGAGCATCATCATGATCGACGAAATCGACGCCTTCCAAGCCCATGCGGTCAGCCGGTCCGGCCGCACGCTCGTGCTGGCCCGGCGTGATACCCAGCGGCTCCTGCTCGCCAAACTCGACGAACAGCGCCAGGAGCAGGTCTTCTCCCGCAACGTGCCCCGTGACCTCGAGCTGGACTTCCAGCGTGTGATCCACCGGCTGGAGTTCCTCTCCGAACGCTACCTGGCCGCGGTCGTCAACGAGTTCATCGACCCTCGCGACCCGCTCGGTCCACGTCAGGCACGCCTGCACCTGCCCCGCCGCTGGGACAACCTGCTCGCGTGCCGGCTCTGCGGCCTCGACGAGCTGGAGGAACGCCCCAGCGACGAACAGCTCGACCATTTCAGCAGCCTGTTCACCGTTGTCGACCCCGCAACCCTGCCCGACGGGTGGACGGCGCTGCGCCAACAGTTGCGGCTGGTCGTGTCCGACCATCCCGACGCCGACCGGATCGACCAACGCCGGCAGGACGTCATCGACGCGCTGGGCAAACTGCCCGACGTTACCGTCGCCGACCCGCTGCAGACGGCGCACCTGCTGCTGCGCCGGGCGTTCCTCGGCGAACTGCAACAAGGTCTGGCCGAGCTGGAGCGGCTCCTGCCGCTCATGCGTGACAGCGGGATGCGGCTCGCTGACGACGTCGAAGCCGCACTCGACCGGGGCTCCGCATGGCAGGCCACGCCCGAAGGCCCGATCGGGCGGGCGGTCTTCGGGTTCGCTGTCACCGGAGACCAGAACGATCCGAGCGAACGGCAGCTCAACGCCGAAATCATCTCCGGCGACCCGCACGCCTACACCGCCGAACTGGGTATGACGACCGCGCCCGCCCTGACCGGGGCGCCGCGCATCGTGCTGGGCATGTCCGCAACGGCCTACCTCCCCGGCGCGCCCACCATCCACGTACATACCGACGTCGCCTGCTACTACCCCGACGATGCCACCGCCGGTACAGGCAAACTGGCAGTCAGTAACGCCGCCGTCAACGACGCCACCAACCGCGGCATCACGGTCTCCGGCGCCGCCCGCAACCGCAAAGCGCAACTGCTCGCCGACATCGGCGCCGCGCTCTGGGAGCAGATGCTCGAGCCCCGGCTCACCAACCTCCGACAGCACCCGCAGCGCCGCGACCGGGCCCGGGTCCTGCTCGTCACGAACTCCTACGAGCAGGGCGTTGAGCTGTGCCGAGGCCTGATCCGTGGCGGCGCCCACCGTGCCCGCATCGCTGTCGCCGTGCCCACGGACGGGCCACGTGACCTGCAGATCCCCGACGATGTGCTGGCGCTGCCCGCCACCCGGCTCAGCACCTTCCCCGACACCGGCCGCGACGTGCTCATCTCCCCGTTCGCCCGGGTCGCCCGCGGACTCAACATCGTCGTGGGGCGTCGCTCAGCGCTCGACTCGATCTGGGTCTGCGTCCGCCCGATCAAACTCATCGACGAACCGGCCGCGCTCGTCGCACACTCCGGCGCCCACGCCCGCCGCAACCGCCACCCCGCCGTCGACCCACGCCGCGAACTCGATGCCCGCCACGACCTCGCCGGCAAACACCTCGAAAAGATCAACCGCTCGAACCCGGCATTCGGCCGGCTACCCGCCGACGTCCGCACGGCCATCTTCGCCGACGTCCTCGCCGACCTGATCCAACTCGCCGGCCGAGCCCGCCGCGGTGGCACCGACACCACGCTCTACCTCGTCGACAACGCCTTCCACCGCGGCGGCGCCGCCCCCGGCAGCGACTTCGTCTCCCTCGTACGCGCGCTACACCGCCACTGGCAGGACACCGTCGCACTCGACCAGGTCAAAGCCATCTATGGCACCACGCTGGACGCATTCCTCGACTTCGCCGGACTAACCGACAGGACCCGCTAGCCATGCGAACCCTCGCCTTCCCCTACACCGACGCCATGGCGCGCCCCGTCTGCTGCTACACGTTCACCAGCGACCTCAACGACAGCTGGCAGGACCTCACCCGTCGGTACACCCGCGAACCCAAACAGTTGCCCTACCGGGACCTCACCCTCGCCCTGCGCTACGTGTCCCGCGACTACGCCACCATCCGCAAAGACCCCGGCAGCGCCGGCTCGCTGCTGCTGACCCGCAAGAAACTCGACCCAGACATTCTCAGCCGGCTGTTCGCCGCGTTTGAACGCGCGCTCGCCGCCCGCTACGGCAAGCCGTTCGACGACATCCTCGCCACCCAACTGCGCGATCTGCGCCCACGGACCGTGAAGATCGCCAACCATCTGCAAGCCGGCGGGAATGCACCCGCCTGGGTCTACGACGTCGCCACCTGGCACGCGATCGAACTGCTCAAGGGCAAGTTCAAACTCCCCAACGGCGAGCACATCGTGTTGAGGCCGGACACTGACGGCAACCTCGTAGCCTTCGACCACCCGCTGCCCGAACAGCATCCCCGAGGCGAACAGGGCATCCACTACATCAGCTGCACCCCGATGACCCTCCCCGGCTACCCCGGGATCCTGCTCAACCTCGACGCACACATCAGCGCCACCACCGGCTGGCCCGGCAATGCCCGCAGTCTGTGGATCGCTCCGGACGACGCCGGCCTGCTCCTCACCTCGAGCCAGACCTACGACCGCGTCCGCAACATCAACCTCGTCACCGGCATGCTGCCCGAACTCACCGACTCCTTCGCCATCGACGGAGTACCCACCGAGTTCACCGCCGCCGACCTGCGCGACGCGAAACCTCGCATCCGAGCACGGCACGCCACCACACCCGACCGCCACCCGATCGCCGCAGGACCTGGACGCAAGTTCCTGGAAACGCTGCTCGAACACGCCACCGCCCGGCTCGGCACCGAATCCCTGACGCTCGACGATTCGAAGATCCGCAACCTCGACGCGCCCTCAGCGACCGGCAACGACCCCGCCGACACCCTCAGCACGGCCATACTCGCCGCCGCGCATCCGTTGCAACTGTCGGTCGTCTACACCGACGACATCCAACGAGCCAGAGCCGCCACCGCCATCACCGACCTCCTCGACATCGCCTCCGGAACCCTCACCACCAGCACTGCAACCCTGCTCAACGGCTCGCTCACCGTCACGTTCACGAGCGCCCCGGCAGCCGCCCTGATCGACCCGGGACCGGCAGACCGCCGCACCGACCTCATCGCAGATATCTGTCAGCACGTCGCACCCGACGCGCGCCACATCGCCCTGCTCGACACCAGCAGGCAGCAAGCGGCGAAAGGACCCGACACCGACGATCCCAAGCACCAGATCCGACAAGCACTCGCCGCGCGAGGCACCGTCAGCCAATTCCTCGACACCGCCTCCGCCCCAGCACCCGACAAGACCGACCACCCGGCTCGAGCCGCCCTCCGCGACCTGCTTCGGGCAGCCGGCCTCACCGCCACCACACCCACACGTGCGTTTGCCAAGCCCTTCACCGCACACCAGCCGTGCATCGTCGTCGGCATCTCCAGCCACGAACGGCAACGCCCCGCCCGGCGGACGGTCAGCCTGGCCGCACTCGTCACCGACGGCAGCACCGCCCCCTGGCAACTGCTCGGCTACCACCCCGACGCACACGGATGGAACGAACTGCCCAACGCCATCGCCGCCCACCACGCGACCGTCCTGACCCGATTCGACCACCGCGACGCCGAGGCCCGCGCCAGCCACGCCCGCGACTACGCCGAACGGGCACTGCACCAACTCCGCGCCCGCTTCGACGACCTGCCCATCGTCATCTACCTGGACACCTCCGAACGGTTCCCCGTCTGGCCCGGCCTGCCCAACAACAACCTCGCATCCACCGAGCCAGGACGCCTTCCCCACCTGGCCCTGCCCAACCGACACAACATCGCAGTCATCCGCGTCGGCACCTCAACCGGCCGGAAACTCCCTCAACCCGTACGAGACCTCGTCGCACGACAAGGCACCGACCCGGCCCTGGTCCCCGGCAGCACCAAGCTGTACCACCTGCCCGGCAGCACCGCAGACGTCTACTACCTCGTCAATCGATCCCGCAGTGACCAGGCCAAAGACTTCGGCGTACGGCCTGGCCACCGCATGACCAGGTTCGAAGTGACCTCGGACGAAAACGCCCTGAGAACCCCATGGCATGCCATGACCTGCACCGAATTCGTCGTGCTCGAACACGGAAGCTTCAGCCGCGAACAGCTCGCTGCGCTCAGCGCCCGCCTGTGCGGCCACCCACTCTCCTGGGACGGTCGAACCTCCCTACCTGCCCCGGTCCATCTTGCCGTCCAAATCCTCAACGACCACCCCGACCGCAATATCAACTCAAGCGCCATGTCCGGCCCCCACGCGCAGACTTCGCGACCTCGGCGCATTTGACAGACCCCCTTGGGACTGCCCGGGCAAGGGTGTAAGAAGTCATGCCGGGTGGCGGCAGTCAGTCGGCGGCTGGGCGGGGGACGATCGTCGGTGGGCGATGAAGGTTCCTCGTGCTCGGCCGCCTGCGCGAGCCGCCGCCACCACGACCACGGAGGCGCGCTGACTTGTCACCGGCTTGCGAACCAGGCGTGGTGGAATGTCCGGTGCCGGATCTCCACCGATACTTATGACCGCGGCGCATTCGTACCTCTGGCTAGGAGGGCGCAGCAAACGCCAACGCCGCTTCGACGCTCATCCCTGACGAATACTCCGAACAGCTCACCGACAAGACCGTCGCCCGCCAGGCCGAAGCGATCGCCAAAGGCGATCGGTGTGTCGCCGGGCATCGTGGCCGGTCGGCTCAGCCATCTGCAGCAGAACTTTGACGCGGTATTTCAAGCTCCGGCGCAAACTGCAGGACGTCACGTCGTAGTCCCTGCGTCTGGGCGTCGGTCGGGACATCCGCTGCGGCGTCCCCGGCGGTCATCGGCCCGGGCCGTTCGATGTCCGGTCCAGCAGCTGGCCGATAAACATGGCGTGGCGCAAAGTGGCCCAGGTCCGCCTCTTACAGAACAACCTCGCCTCCACCCAGCCCGGAAGCCTTCCCCACCTGTAGCAACGGTAGAGTGTTTGCCGCGGACATCGATACGCGCGGTGCCAAGGTCGCAGCCACCGCCTGGTTGGTGGGTGTTGAGCCGGATGACTTCAGTGTTCGTTGCAGGTCGTCGAACTGCCTTCGAATGCCCACAGCGGCAGGTCCAGGTAGCAACGAGTGCAGCGGCGCGTTGTCACCTTCCGGTCGCTGGCGGGTTCGCAGTCACAGCGGCCGCACGTAGGGCACTGCGGTTCACCGCAATGGTCGCAGGGCGGCTTCCACGCGGTGAACTCTTTGTCGCACGCTTCGCAGTAGCCGCTGTGGCCGACCGGGCCGCTGTCCAGCGGCACTGGAAGCGCATCCCATGCGGGTGAATCGGTCACCCACACCGCGAAAATGTAGCTGCCGGCTGCGACCGCCTCGAAGTGCATCTCACTGGACCGCACACCGCTGAGGAAGTCCGGTCGTTCGACACCTCGGGCGGTGCCACCCCGCAGCGCCTGCTGCAGCTTGACACCGGTCTGGACGCTACCGCGAGCGATACTGAAAAGGTCGCCGTGTCGGGCGGCGAACTGGCAACGCCCGTTCGTATCGAGCAGCATGACGTAGCCCGGTGCCGACAGTCGTTGCGCCGCGGCAACACAGCATGCCTCGCGGGAGGCTGATGTCGCCTGCCACAGGTCGACCACCGACGCCGCGTTCACCCCGTTGACGAAGGTGGTGGTGACCATGTCGAGCGGCAGTAAGATCGCTGCGGCGAACGCATCGACGAGGTCCTCCTCGATGGACGCGCCGCTGTCGGGCAGGTCCCAGAATGCGTCCGTTATCGCGGTGACGCGCGTGCAGAGGTGATGCCCGAACTCGTGCAACGCTGAGAAGGCGCACCGACCCGGTGATGCGTCCCTGGCCACGGTGATACGCGGAGGGTTGTCCCTGCCGTTGTAGAGTGCCGCGACCGAGCAGTCGGAGCCGATAGCGGCTGGCTCGACCCAGGTGAGCACGATGTCGTCGACGGTGGGGATGACGGCGGCTGGATTGTCGGCCAACTCGCGAAGGTCGACGCCGATCCCGGCTAGATGCGCGAGCATCAGCGGAACCAGTTCGTCGACCAGCTTCGACCGACTGCCGGACGTGCCTGTGGTCATCGTCGTCCTACGAGGATTCTCCCAGCTCCGCGAGGCGGTGCTGGAGATAGATGTCGACTTTTGCTGCCCAGCTCGCCTGCGCTGAGGTGGTTGAGGCGGATGCCGGCCGGCTGGACACGGTGCGGGCGGCGTGCGTCGAGACAGATTCTGCCGCCGCCCACCGTTGTGTGTCCTCGGTGCCATCCGCCTGTGCCAGCCGCCGTAGGGCCAGTCGACGGTGGGGGCTGCTCACTTCGACGACTAACTCGTCGTCGAGAGCAGGATTCGCGTCCAGCACGGTTTGCGCATCGGTGTCCAGGTACGGTGCTAGCTTCTCCGCTTCGGCCCGCGTGACACGGCCGCCCCGGTTGATCCGCATGAATACCTCCATGCCGATTCCGGTCTGTTCTGCCAGTGCGCTGGGTCGCAGGCCGAGATCCCGAACCCGCTGGGCGAGCGGCACGACCTCCCCTCGCGGACTGCCGGGAATGCAGGCGGACGCACCGACCAGCACGGTGAACGACGCGGCAATCACCGAGCGGAGTTCCCGTCGATCCAGATCGCCGTCGTCCAGCGCGCAGCCGTAGGTCAGGTTCGGTGGGACACCGCTACCTCGGCGCCATGCTCGCCATACGTCACGGGCGGCGTCCGGCGGTGGAAGCTGCGCCGCAGCCTGCTCATTGTCGAGCGTCGGGCGGCTCGCTGGCGCGATTAGTCGGTCGAAAACGAACAGCGGAACGGTGCACTCCAGGCTGAAACAGACCGCGATGGCTGTGTCGAGTGCGCTGGCCGTTGGTGGGAGTAGCACGCTGTACTCGTCAGCGGCGTTGACGTCCGTCGTCACCGGTGCGACCGTCACCCACCACCGGTCGATCCCGACGACAACGGCGAGTTCGGTGACCTGTCCCCATCGCAGTCGCCACAGCTGTCCGGCGGAGACGTCTTCACGCGCGATGGCATCACCGGTCAGCGCCTGTAGCTGCGGTGTGAGGCGGGTGAGGTGGGCCAACGCGGCAACGCCGCCCGTCTCGGCCCGTTGCCGGGCTGCATGCAGGAAGTCGTCATCGTCGAAATCGTCACGGTGGCGTTCGGCTGTCTGCTGACGCTGCTGGCACCAGCCACACTCGGCCAGGTGCTTCAACCCCGACGCTGCCGGGGACAGCAGGTCGACATCGAGGAGATGCGCGTCGGCGACCGCTGCCGGCGGGTTTACGTCGACGTCGTGGAACCCCGTTTGGGTGAAGGGCTGGACTGCCGCTCGAGACCGACGGTGCTCGGGCGCTGGGGCGCCGGTCATCGCTGTACACCGGCCGGGCGAATCCCGGCCTGTCGGAGTGGTGGATTCGCGTGTCGATAGCTCACCATGCGTCTGTCCTCCCGCAGTGAACGTCCCGAACTTTCATTCCTGCTCCATTAGCTGTGTACGTAGTTAAGACGGCGCACCGTCGCGAACTGTCCGGCACCCGCAGGTGACCTCTTGGCATGCCGTGGAGTTTTATCGGAATTATCGGGACTGCTACGTGTCGTGTGGTCGCGGCGCTGCTAGCCCTTGGGCCGTGCTGAGCATGTCGTCTCGGTGAGCTTCGGCGCCGAGGACATGACCTGCGATCTCGCGCACCCGGGCGGCGATCTGCGCTGCGGCGCTCTTGCCCAATCCGGTGCGGTCCGCGATCCGACGGACCGGCTCGTCCAGGTATGCGAGCACGAGGCGCTCACGCGGCGTCAGCTGCGCGAGCAGCCGTTCGGCCCCGGCGAGGACCTCTGCTTCGGTCTGCGCGTGATCGACCGTATCCACCCCAGGCAGCCATGGATCGACGTCGTCGACCGGAGTGATGACGGGGGTCGGGCTGACCGCGAAGCGGGCGGCGATGACATCGGCGAGGTCCCCGATGGTCAGCGACGCGCCCGCCGCCCGCAGGACTGCCTCGCAGACAGCCGCCAGGCTGGTGGCCTCGGCCACCGGCGACTCCCGCCGCGCGTCCGCACGCCACCGCACGATCGACACCTCAGTGACCTTGTACGCCGCAGTCACCAGGTCGTTCAGCCGGCCGTTCCACACCCCGGGGGTCGTCCCGTCGGCCAGCTCGATGTTCTGGCCCGCGCCCGGTTGTCCCGCCGGCACCACCGCGAACCGCGGATCGTCGTTGAGGACCTCACGCAGCCGCCGGATCAGCCGGCCTTTCGTCGTGGCTCGGGCACGGTCGCGCAGGAAGTTGCGGACCACCTGCTCGAGCAGACGGCGGAAGCTGCCGTCGTCGTGCGCCTTTACGGCGAGCTCGACGAGTCGCTGTGGTCCACGGGCGTCGGCGAACACGTCGTGGGCGGTCTCCTGGATGGCGTCGAGCGTCCATGACGGATGCCCGTCGGGCGGTGGGAAGTTGCTCGCCCGCGCGACGGCGCGCACGCACCGGTACAGCTCGACGGTGGCCTCTGTGCCGAACACGCCGTCGCGCTGCAGTTCCTCCCACGCGGTCATGAACGCTCCTCATAGGCGCGGATGATCCGGTCGAGCAGTGCGCCGCCCATCTTGGCGTGCTGTCCGACCTCCTCGTCGTCGTAGGCGGCGAAGTTGACCCGGTACGAGCGCCGCGGCTGCCACCAGCCCTGCCGGTCGCAGAGCAGCTCCAGGTCTTTGTCGTGCCAGATGTCATGGCGGTGCGGCACGAGGAGCTGGCTGGTCCGAGTCACGACGATACAGACGCGTTCCACGGGCAGGACCCGGACGACGACCGTCGGACGGCGCGCATGCTCGTCGTGCTCGTCGTAGTAGTCGCGGGGCAGCACCGCCACCAAGCCGATGTACGGCTGCCACAGCTTCTGCCCGGGCCACGTCATTGTGGACTTCTCCTACCTGCCGCCGGACAGGCGTCGGCGAACGGCGCCATACAGCATACGGACCCGTCCGGCCGGGTCGCGGCGCCACTCCGGACCTCGCGTCGAGGCGGCACGATCCCGAACGGGTTTCACCATGGCTGCCCCATGCCGTGGTGCGCCTGGCTCTCTCGCGTCGTCGCCCCGACGCAGGGCAGCGGCGCGGGAGAGAGAGCCGATTTCGGAACAGGGCCGGACAAGTCGGTGCGGTGCGCCGTCACACCAGGGCGAAGCACCGGCGCCGGAGTGCCCGAACCGGGGCATCACCAGCGCACACGCCCCTCAGGGCGCCAACCAACTGTGACACGAGGAGAAGCCGATGACCGCTGAGGTCGAGACCGACAAGCCGCACCCGGGCGGCCCGCACATCACGGTGACGGTGTTCGCGCCGCGTTCGCCGGACCCGAAGTCGTTCACGTTCCGGCGCAACGACACCGTCGGCGAGGCCGCGCAGCAGGTCGCCGCCGCGTTCGGCTACCAGGGCGGCAATCCGTCGCTGGCGACCGACGAGCAGGTGGTGCTCGACCGGGCCAAGACTCTCGCCGGCGCGCATGTGCGTGACGGGGACGTGCTGCACCTGGTCGACGTCGGCGGCGGGGTCTGACGTGATCCCCACGGTCGTCACGTCCGCCGTGATCACCGCCGAACTGCCGGCAGTGCATGCCTGGGCGGCTCGCCGCCCAGGCTGGACCGTCTGCATCGAGGACGCCCAGCCGATGCTCGTCCTCGACGCGGTACATCCGGTCACCGGTAAGTCGGTGCGGATCACCGCGGACCTGTCCGGATATCCGGCGGTGCCGCCTGCGTGGCGCTTCGCCGACCCCGCCGGCGGGCCGTCGGCGCCGTTCCCGCAGGCCGGCAGCAGTGGCGTGGTGACCGGTTCGATCTTCCACTCGAACCGGGTCATCTGCGCGCCGTGGAACCGGCTCGCGTACGCCGAGCACAGCGGCCCGCACGGCGACTGGGGTGCCCTGACGAACTGGAAGTCCGCCGGCGAGGGCTACACCAAGGCCGACACGATCGCCGACATGCTCAGCCAGATCTACCTGCACCTGTCGATGAGCCCGGGGATGAGTTGATGACCGTCTACCGCCGTACGACGCTGCCGACCGGACCGGCCATGGGGCGGCTGCTTGTCGCCGAGCAGGTCCTCGCCCCCACCCGGGCGGCGTTGCAGGCCAGCAGTGGTGAGCATCGCTCCCACGAGGGCCTGGTCTTCTGGCTCGGCCGCAACATCGGCGCCGACACCGTCGTCGTCGCCGTCGTGGCCCCGCCGACCGAGCACCGCCGCGCCGGCGTGTTCGTCGCCGAGCAGGCGGTCGCGGCCACCTCCCGCGCGGCCCGGGCCGCCGGTCTCGGACTCGTCGCGCAGGTCCACAGCCATCCCGGCACCGACACCCGCCACTCCGACGGCGACGACCAGCTCGTACTGATGCCCTACGACGGCATGTTCTCCCTCGTTGTCGCCGACTACGGCCAGGGCAGCATCCTGCCGGCACACGGAGCCGGACTGCATCAGTACCAGCAGCACCGCTGGGTGCACATCACCAGCGATACCCTCGTGGTGGTGCCGGCCGTTGTCGGGATCGGAGCACTGCGGTGACCGGCCGCCGCGACACCTTCTACACCGAGCGGGATCGACGCACCCGCCAGTACGGCGGGCACGACGACGCGCTGGAACGCCCGGTGTGCATCATCGTCGGTTCCGACGTCGCCAGCACCCGGGCGGGGCAGACGGCACTCCTCGCCCTAGTCAACCTCGCCACCCGAGTCCATCGCCGCGTCCACCTGCGCGTCCCGACGGCAGCCCTCCTGGCGCCGGGTCTCGTGCCAGCCGCCGACCTGGGCACCGCCGCCGCGGCTACCGCCCGGGCCATCAACCCGGTCATCGACCTCACCACCGACCCCGGGGCGACGGACAGGGACGGCGCCATCACCATCGGCCTTGGCCGTGAGGTACCAGAGGATCTTGAACTCCACCTCGGCTGGGCGGGCGGACGCGGACAGCTCACCACCTCCTACACCGCCGGTATCTGGGACCCGACATCCGTGTTCGGAGCGGCCACCGCAGCCGTACTCGGTGCCACCGCCCTGTTTCGCGCCGCCCACGATCAGCCGATCCGCGGCACCCGGTTCAACCCAGTCGAACTCGCCGCCGACGATCAGGCAGGTACCCGCGACCACACGGGCCCGATCGACGTCGGCGCCGTGCTGGTCATCGGAGCCGGCGCCGTCGCCTCCGCCCTCGCGTACTGGGCCCGGCATGTCGGCACCGTCGGCGCCGGATGGGACTTCGTCGACGCCGACATCGTCGAGCTGCACAACACCAACCGGTGCATGACCATGACCGCTGCGCACGCCGGCTGGCCCGACGGCGAGCCGACCAACACGCCGCAGACCAAGGCCCACGCCACGGCCTGGGCAGTCAACGGGCACGCCCACGACCAGTGGTACGACCAGTGGCAACCGGACCACGACGAACAACGCCACGATGTCGTGCTGACCCTGGCCAACGGTCGAGGCGTCCGCGCGGTAGTCACCCAACGCGGGGAGCCGCTCCTGCTGCACGCCACGACCTCGGCGAACTGGACCGCAGAGCTGCACCGCCACCTGCCCGACCGTGACGACTGCCCCGCCTGCCGGCTACCGGACAGCACCACACCGCAGATGGCGTGCTCCACCGGCCCGGCGGTCCCCGACCAGCCGGACAGCCCGGACGCCGCCCTGCCGTTCCTGTCCGCAGCCGCCGGACTCCTTCTGGCCGCCGCGCTCGCCGACATGCCGGCCACAGCGGCACTGGCCGGCCGGTTCAACCACTGGCAGTTCGACCTCACCCTGGCCTCGCCATTGTTGCAACCACGACAACACCCGCCGCGCGAAAGCTGCACGCACCAGCTGCCAGCCGCGGTGCGGCGCGCCGTGCACACTGTGCGGCCACGCCGGTGGGATCACCTCGACGTAGACCCGTCGTGACGACCATAGGGCCTATGCGCGCCGTCCACCCTTCCAACGCCGTGTCGACGAAGCCGCACGCACAGCTTGCACCAACGAGTGGCATCGACCGCCGGGGCGCGCCGACCCGCCGGACCCGCATACATGAAGGCTGTCGGCAGTTGGGGTCAAATTGGACGTCGACAGCAACGTCAGCTGGCCTTTGGGCATGGCCGTGGCCCTGATCCTGGACCTGGTGACGCGCGAGAAGTCGCTGTCCAAGAAGATGATCTAGATCTCGAAGGGCGCCGCTGAGGTGCCCCCGGAGTATCAGCCGGACCCGCGCCTCGAAATACTGCTTGGGGCGTTGGAACGGCGGCGGAGGGGTGAGGGATGGCCGAGGTGTCCTCGCGTCAGGAAGCGGACGCCTGGCTGTGTGCGCGTGCCCGGGGGATCGTGTGGGCGCACCTCGACATACGCGAGTTCGCTGACTTCGCCCCGAGCGTCAAGAGCATGATCGAGCAGACCCAGCGCGAGTACAGCGGCCGGTTCCTGTTCGAGCTCATCCAGAACGCCTACGACCGCGAGCCGCGGGACGGCGAACCCGGGCGGGTCACCATCGTCCTGGCCGAGGACGAGGGCGACCACGGCACGCTCTACGCCGCGAACACCGGCCGGGGCTTCGACGCCCTCGACGTCCGCCGCATCGGCAGCCTCGGGCTGAGCGACAAGCGAGTCGGCGAGGGCATCGGCAACAAGGGCGTCGGCTTCAAAAGCGTGCTCCAGGTCTGCACCGCCCCGGAGATCTACAGCACGCTGCCCGACGGCTCGCCCGGCTTCTGCTTCCGCTTTGCCACCCCGCAGGACATCCCGGCGCTCGTTGACGGCGACCCGGTGCGCGAGGCGCAGGTGCTCGACGAGCTGTCGCTGTACAACGTCACGGTGCCGGTCGAGCGTGTCCCGGCGCGCGTGGCCGGGCTCTGGGCGGAGGGCGCCGCGACGGTGGTGCGGCTGCCACTGCACCGGGCCGACGCGGCGGACGTCGTACGGGCGGGCATCGCCGACATCGAGTCGTCGGACGTACCGGTGATGCTGTTCCTGGACCGTCTGCGGCGGGTCGAGGTCCGCAAGGAGTCCGGCGGCGTGAGCACCGTGCTCGTCCTTGCGCGGGACCGCGGCCCTTCCCTGGGACTCGGCGAGGGGTTCGACGGCCACGTCGTGGATCTGGGCGGTGAGGGCCGGTTCCTGGTGTTCGAGCGGCACGTCGACCCTAACGCGGTGCAGGATGTCGTGCGCGACGCGATCGCCACGGACCGGCTCGACAAGCGCTGGGGAGACTGGACGGCGCCGGTGTCGGTGTCCGTCGCTCTGCCCCGCGGGACCGCCGACGCCGACACCGGCCGCTGCTACACCTACCTGCCGATGGGGGCCAAAGCGCCGTCGCCGCTCGCGGGACACCTCAACGCCCCGTTCTTCACCAACTTCGCGCGTACGGACATCCCGCTCGACCACCCGCTGAACGCCCTACTGCTGTGCGAGGTCGCCCAACTGTGCCTCGACGCTGCGGCGGCGCTGACGCGCTCAGATGACCCGTCGGCGGCGGCCGACGTGCTCGACCTGCTGACCTGGGCCGAGGGCTACCTGCCGGTCCTCGCCGCCGAAGCCGTGAGCACCGGCGCCACCCTCGCCGAGCGGCCAGTCGTGCCGACCCAGGACCTGCAGGTCTGGACGACGCTGCAGGATGTGTGGCAGTGGCCGTCGGCCGACACCACCGTGCTCACCTCGGAGCGTGCCCGGGCCGCGTGCGGCGTGCGGTTCCTTCCGGCGTTGCCACTCGGGCGGTGGGACCGGCTCGCCGCGCTGATGACCGCCCTGGACCTCGATCCGGACCCAGGGCCTGAACGGCTCGCCGACTGGGTGGAGGCCATGATGGCGGCGATGGCCGCCGAACAGCGGCCGATCCGCGACTGGGAGGCGGCCTACACCGACCTCGCGATCCTGTTCGCCCGGACCGCCGACGCCCTTCGCGGGCGGAATCTCCTGCTGACCGACGAGTGGGAGCTCCGGCCGTGCGCTGCGGCGCCGCGCATGAATGACCCGGCCGCCGCTGCTGCGGCGACGCCGTTTTTCCTGCCGGCGAGGCAGCGCGTCGACGACGAGGACGAGATCGACCCCGACGCCGACCTCGACCTTCCCCGGAGCCTGTCCCGCCGGGTGTTCTACGTACACCGTGACCTCACGTGGTACGTCAACCGCCAACAGACGCCGGCCAGGCGCTTCTTGCAGAGCAACAACCTGGTGCGCCGCTTCGACATGCGCAGCATCCTCGACCATGTGCGTGGCGAACTCGGCCGGACCCGTTCGGTTGGGGTTGCCCGCGACGCATTGCATCTGGCGTTCAACCTGACCCGCGCCGGCGGGTTCGGCAAGGTCGACCTCAAGGGTCTCGGCCTGCGCGTGCCGACGGCCGGCGGCGGCTGGACCGCAGCCAGGTCGTGCTACTTCTCCGCCGGGTGGCCGCCCGACACCAACGGCGACGACCTGTCCACGATTGGCGGCACGCCTGAGGACCGCTCGCCCGAGCTGCACGCCCTCGGTGGGCGGCTCCTCGCGCCGCCCGATGCGGTGATGGGGACATCGGGCGACCGCAAGTTGTGGACCCGTTTCCTGCGTGAGATCGGCGTCCGCGACGTCATTGCGCTTGCCAGCGTCAGGGACGAGCGGCTGGTCATGGGACAGGAGCTGATCCGGTGGCGGCTCGGCCAGGTCGGCCTGCCGGAGGCCGTAAACACTGCGTGGCTGCGCAGCCTGCCGACGGGGTCTGCGGCGACGGCCCCCTACACGCCATACAGGGCGCGGTCGCCGCTGTTCTGGCTGCCCGGCCAGGGTGACTGGGAACGCCTGACCGGCCGCGTGCGCGGCGCACTGGCCCGGCAGATCCTCATCGCCCTCAAGGGACCATGGGGAAAGGACACGCTCGCCACGGTCTGGGAGAAGGACCGCCAGTACAACAAGGATTACGTCGCCGTGCCGACGCCGCTGCACGCCTTTCTGACCGATACGGCGTGGCTGCCCGTTCAGCGGCCGGGGCTGTCGGGCAGCGAGCTTGTGCGACCCGGTCAGTGCTGGACCTTCCCGGTGCGCACCGACCGCAGCGAGAACGGCCCGCCGCGCTTCGCCCCACTGCTCACCAGGAATATGCGGGAACTGCTCGACGACCATCCCGTCGGCGTCGCGCAGCTGCGCGGCCTGGGCGTAGGTGTGTGGGGCTCCGATCCCGACGCGGCACGGCTCGTCCGCCACCTCGGTCACCTGGCGGCCAGCGACGTCGTCGCCGACGTGCACGGTCCGCAGTTCCAGGCGATGTACCGCGCGGCCTGGGTGGCGTGCACGACCTCCGGGCAGATGCCGTTCCCGGCCGCAACGCGTTCCTACCTGGTCGCCGACGTCGGCGGAGTCGCCACGCCGCTGATCGTCGAACCCGCGGGCGGCGGTGCGGAGCCGCTGCCACTCGTCGTCGCCTCCGCCGTGGACGACAGGAGCCTCCTCCGGCTGCTCGCCGACTTCCGTCGGCCCCTACTCACGATCGACGCGAACGTCGAGAAGGTCGTCGCGCTGCTGCGCCAGCGGCTCGGCGCACAGGTCGTCGCCGCGGCCGACGTGGCGCCGGCCGTCCTGGTCGACGGCGCGCCGTTCGACAGCGGCGCGGCGTATCCCTCGGAGACGCTCGTCGACCTTGTTCCGCAACTGCCCGTCCTGGTCGCGACCCTGCTCGAGTTCCGCCGGGGCTCGTTCGACCGCGGTGGCCAGCGCGCCTTCGACGAGACCCTCGACGCCCTCGGCCGCGTACGCGTGATCCACGCCGGCCGCGTCGAGGTCCGCATCGGCGACGACATCCGCCCGCTGCCCGAAAGGCTGTACGGCGTCCTGCCTATCCCGCACCCCGACCGGCCGAGCCTCGTCATCGAAGGCCCCGCCGGGCCGCTTACCTGGCAGGCGGTCGAGCTTCTCGCCGAGCCCCTGCTCTACCTGGTCGGGCGGCCACACTCCACCGACGCGCTGCGCCTCGCCGCCGCCCGGCTACGGGCCGCCGGCGTGCCGCTCGGCGCGCTCGACGACGACGATCTCGCAATCGCCTGCGGCGTCAGCCCCGTGGACGTGCGCACGACCGCCCGCCGCATAGAGACGGCCCTCACGCCGCTGCTGACCCGGCTCCATCCGGTCGTCGCGCACTACGCCGGAGCGGGAGCGGCGGCGGTGTTCGACCCCGAATCGACCACGATCACCAGCGAAGCAGAGGCCCGCGACGCCGTCGCGCGCCTGGCCGACCGCCTGCCGTGCCCGCCTGGCGAACTCCTCGACGCGGGGCTGAACGCGTCCTCCGTCGACCAGCTCCGCCGGGCACTGCGGATACCACTCAAAGCCATGAATGAGACCCTTGCGACGCTAGGCGGTCGGTACCCGGCGATCGACTACAGCCCGCAGCACGCCGACGACTTCGCCGATCATGTGCGGGCCGGGCGGGGCCGGATACTCGACCGGATCCGCTGGGCCCGCTGGCACTTGTTCGCGGGCTTCAAGCCCCAGCAGGACTGGACGGTCACCCGGGACACCAAGGCGTTGACGCCGGACCCCGTCTGGGGCACCACCCTGGATGAGCTGTCGGCGGACCTCGTGGAGCGGCGCATCGAGGCCGAACTCGCCCGCCTGCTCGGCGCACCGCCGCCGACGGCTGGCGACCCGCTGCGCGGCGTCGACGAGTGCGCCAAACACAACAAGGATCTCGTCGTATCGAACGTCGGGCGGCTGACCCAGCTGGTGCGGGCCTGGCTGACCGCCCGCGGGCGATCGATCGCCACGCCCTGGGCCGACCCCGAGTCGGCTGGGCGAGCCGTGCTCGAGGCCCTCGACGGCTGCGGCGCCCTGGACTTCGCCCCGCTGTCGCTGGCCGATGCGCTCGCCTGGCTGGGAAAGCTTGGCCTATGGCCCGCGGACATGCCGGCCACGGACGACCCGGCGGCCCTGGACCTGTCGCCCGCGGACCTGGACGCCCAGCGGTCCGAGGAGCAACGCCGCCGGGCGGAGGCGGCCCGCCAGCGACGCACGGTCGTCGTGGACGACCAGCCGTTCGACCTCGACGACGGGCTCGCCCAGTTCGCCGCCGCGCTCGATGCCTCGCTGGGCCGGACGCCGGCGTTCCTCGACGCGCCGCGCCGGCACACGACACTCATTCCCGTTGCCGACCGCCCCGGAGGCGGGTCCGGGGGCGGTGGCTCGGCCAGCGGCCCAGGCGATCGGGGAATGACCGACCAGCAGCGGACCGCCGTCGGCTTCGCCGGCGAGTGGCTCGCCTACCAATGGCTCCAGCACGTCCACGGCACGGATTTCACGCCAGCGTGCTGGGTCTCCGAGTACCGCCAGGAGATGTTCACCGAACCCGGCGACGACAGCCTGGGCTGGGACTTCGCGGTGCCGGCCCAGAGGCTTACCTACCTCTACGAGATCAAGACGAGCCGTCTCGACGGCGGGCAGATCGAGCTCGGCGAGACCCAGGTGCGGGCCGCGCAGCGCAACGCCAAGAACGAGCAGTGGCGCCTCATCGTCATCACAAACGTGCTCAACGAACACCGCCGGCTGTACGTGCTGCGCAACCCCTTCCACGAGCAATCCCGCGGCCTCTACACGTTCGTCGGCCAGGGCCTGCGCCTGCGGTACCGGTTCGAATGACCGCGCGGACACGAGGTCGACACCGCAAGCCATCTCTCGCGCGCCCGCGATACCGGTCTCGACCCACAACGACGTTCGACGGATGGTCGACTCAAGGAGACGGTGTTGAGGACTCCGGGGTGATGAGGGTCGTGAGGCGCCGTTCGAGCTGGTGTCGACTGCGCCGGTCAAACAGCCATCGTGGGATCTCCAGAAGTGCAACACCGTGCTCTCGATACCAGTTGATCTTCGCACGCTTTCTTTCGTCGTACGTTGCCGAACCGGCCATGCCCCATACCTCGATGTAGGTCTCGCCTACTTTGAAGTCGGCACGCCACCTGCTCGCGAACGGTACGGCCGGCTCGATCTCGTGGGCGAGACCGCGGGCTGACAGCCAGTCGTCAACGCGTTTCTCATAGGTGGACCGAACCGTGTGGCCGTCGGCGCAGTTGATCGGCGGGCCGAAGTACCAGCCGGTAGGTCGTAGCTCGATACCAGAGGCGATGGTGAGTTCGCGGATGGTTTGCCAGCTGACCGTGTAGTCGTCGGCGATCGCCCTGAGTGATTCTCCTGCCGCGTAGCGGGCTCGAAGTATGTCCGGTGTCGGCATATCGGGCGTTGCGCCAGCGCGGATCGTCTCCCATGTCGTGGGCCGTGGAATGCCGTACTTGTTCAGCCAGTAGGTGACAGCGCTCGGGTCGCACCTGTACATGAGAGCGATCTCCCGGTAGGGCCGATGCTCCTGCCACACGAGCCGTCTGAGCTCCTCGGCGGTGGGCGTTCGCAGCCCACGTGCCTGCACGCTGCGTCCGGGTGGGCGAAGCGTCACACCCGCTTCCCGAAGCCATCGCACAATGGTGGACGTCGACGCGAGACCGCAACGGCTCGCGATCTCGTCCGTCGTCATCAACTCCTCGACGTACCACCGGCACAGCCGGGCCGCGGGTGGCCGCGCAAGCCCGCCGTGGCCCGGCTGGGGTGCTGGCGGTCGGATGTCGATACCCGCCTCGACGAGCCAGCGTCGCGCGGTCCTCGCGCTCACCCTGGCCGCGACTGCGACGTCCTCGATCGCCAGGCCATCCGTAACATACATTCTCCTCAGCAGTGCAACCGATGGACGCGGCGGGCGGCCCTTCTTGCTTGGGCCGCGCATCGGGATCTGCGCCTCATTGACCCAACGGTGCACCGTCACCTTACTCACCCTGCATCGCGCCGCGATTTGTGCCAGATTTAGCCGTTCGACGCGGTACATCTGCCACAGCTCAGCGTCTGCCGGCCTCTTCGCATCGCTGACGCGAGAGCGGTCGGTCGGGCGAGTGATACCGGCGCGGCCCAGCCACCGGTGCGCCGTGGACTCAACCACACCGCACTGCTGTGCGATCGCCGCGACGGACCATCCGTCCTCGATCCAACGACGAAGCTGATCATCGGCCGGTCGCACGTGACGCCGTGCATGGCTCGGGCCGTATCCGCGGCGCCGGGCGGCAATGCAAGCCTCTTCGCCTCCGGCAACGCCGCAATCTGCCCTGAGATTCCGTGGCAGATCGTTCACCCGGTCTCTGCCAACCAATTTGAGCTGCCGCAGATCAGGGCCAGGATGGTGCCGCAGGTCAACGGGCAGACGACGACCGTGAACTAGCGAACGTGATCAAGAGCCCAGGCCATGGCGGCCCGTATGGCGCCGGCAACCGCACCCTGAACGGCGGCCAGCACGACACGCAACCTGACACTGATTTTGTCCGGCTCGGGGGTCGACATTAGTTCTCCTGCCTCGTAAGGAATGGTGGACCGGCCGCGTGGGCCGGCCTCCAGTTGTCCTCCTCAGGCGGCTTTCCGGCGATGCCCCGAGCCGCTACGGTACGCAAATGCGCAGTTCGCGGCGGGTGTCGACTGTTCCGGATGGCATCCGGACCGGAACCGGGTCCGGCCGCCAGCGGGCGCCACAGTGACCGACAACCCACCGGATCGGCAGTTCGCGCTGCATCTGGGGCAGCTGCACCGGGCGGCCGGCGCACCCAAGCCCGCCTCGCTGATCAGTCTGGGCCGCCAGCAGCAACCACCGGTCAAGCTGACCCACCAGAGCTGGTCTGACTGGATGAGCGGCAAGACCGTGCCCAAGGACCCGAAGGTCGTCAAATTCCTCGTCGAACATCTGGAGCGGCGGGTAGATCCCAGCGTCCATCCCCGACGTGGGATCGGCTGGTGGCTCGAGCTGCACCAGCGGGCGAGTGCGTACAAACACGCCAATCGAGGTCAGACCCCCGGCGCCCGCCCACGCCGCACCGTAGCGCGCTCGGCGTACCTCGAACGGCTACGTCAGGTCGCACCGCCAACATTGGTGGACCGAGATGCGGACCTCGCCGACCTCGCCGCGTACTGCACTGCCGCCGACGAAGCGCCATATCGGTGGTTACGTGCGCCGGCGTGGGCCGGCAAGTCCGCGCTAATGATGCGGTTCGTGCTGCAGCCACCGGCCGGGGTGCAACTGGTCTCGTTCTTCGTCACCGGCCGCGAGCCCGGGCAGAGCGACCGGAGCGCGTTCGTCGACGTCCTGCTGGAGCAACTGTCCGCCCTACTGCGGGTGCCACTGCGCACGGACCTTCGCGCGGCGAACCGGGAGCACTACCTGCAGCGGATGCTCGCCGACACAGCTGAAGACTGCCAGCGCCGAGGTGAGCGACTGATCCTGGTCGTCGACGGCCTCGACGAGGACAGCGGCGTCACCACCGACCCGGAGGTATACAGCATCGCCGGACTCCTACCGGCCCGGCCGGCGGCAGGAATGCGGATCATCGTCACCGGGCGCCCTCATCCACCGCTGCCCGCGGACGTGCCCGACCATCATCCGCTCCGCGATGTCGGCGTCGTGCGTGACCTTCCACCGTCACCAGCGGCCCAGGCCATCCGCCATGACGCCGAACGTGACCTGAAGAAATGGCTCAAAGGCAGCTCGGTGCAACAGCACCTCCTCGGTCTGATCACCGTGGCCGGAGGCGGACTCAGCGCCGCGGACCTTGCCGATCTGACTGACACAGACATGTGGGTCATCGAGGAGCACCTGCGGTCGGTGACCTCCAGAGTATTCCTCCGGTACGACGGTCGATGGCGACGTGACGTCGACGTGTACGCCCTGGGCCACAAGGAGCTGCAACGGCAGGCAGAACTGTTCCTCGGCGAATGGCGGGTATCCGAGTGTCGTGACCAACTGCACGCCTGGACCGAGACGTACCGGCAGGCGGGTTGGCCGGATACCACCCCTGAGTACGTGCTGGACGGCTATTTCCGGATGGTCAGCGCGACCGGTGACCTTCGCCGCGTGCTGGCCTGCGCCACGGACCAGCAACGTCATCTCCGGATCGCCGCCCTCAGCGGCGGCGACGGACCAGCGCTCGCGGAGATTACCGCCGGGCAGGAACTCGCCCTCCGGCTCGATCCCGTGGATCTTGCAGCGCTGGGGCGACTCGCTGTGCATCGGCACCGGCTGGCGATCCGTAACGAGACGATCCCGCCGATGCTGCCGGCCGTCTGGGTATACCTGGGCCGCCGTGACCGTGCAGAGGCCCTTGCCCGTGGTATTGGCGAGCTGGCTGGCCATCGCTCCGAGGCGCTGAGCCTGCTGGCAGAAGCCGTCGCGGAGGACGGCGACTACGATGAGTCTCATCGGGTCGCTGCTGACATCACCAACCCGTTCGTCCGCGCTCGGGCCTTCCTCGACCTCGCTCAGGTCGCCGCCGACGCTGAGGAGTCCGCCCAGGCGAACTCCTGGATCGCCGACGCGCGGAACGCTGCGGAAGCCATTCCCAACGGGGAATTGCGAAGGCTCGCACTAGCTGACGTTGCGGTAGCGGTAGCTGAATCCGGTGACTACGAGCAGGCCATGACCGTCGCCGATGAGGTTCGGTTGTCAATGCGGGCCTACACGGAACTGCTGCCAAGGCTGGCGAGCGTCTCTGCCCGTGCCGGCGATGCCGACTGGGTCGCGGCGCTGGTCGACCATTGCACGGCGATCGCCGAACGCTCTGACGATGAGCTGCGTCAGTGGGCGCGGATGATGTTGGTCCGGATTGCTGCAGCAGGTGGCGACCTGAGCCGGGCTGAAGTGTTTTTGCACGACGTGACAGATCCGTACCACCGCACGAAAGCATTTATCGGGCTGGTGGATGCCGCCTGTGACGCTGGCGACGACCAGCGTGCGGCCGACCATGCACGAGGGGCAGAAACGTGTGCGGGGATGATCGACCAGCCGCACCGCGATTGGACGATGCCGGAAGTGGTTGGGGCGCTGGCACGGGCGAGGCAATTCAACGAGGCTGAAGCAGCAGTAAGGCAGATCAGCGACGAGAGACCGCGCCATCAAGCTCTGCTAGCACTCGGGATCCACCTGGCCCTTGTCGGTGAGGTTGCGCGGGCCGAGCCGGTTCTGCGTCGTACGATGCAGTTCCTTCGGTCCGGCGAGCGTGCGTGGAACGCTCTGGTCGAGGCTGTTGCCCGCACGGGAGACTTCGAGCATGCTGAGGCGCTGGCCCGCGGCGCCCCCAGCGAACAACAGCAGCTCGCATCCCTAACCACGCTCGCGCGGACGATGACGGCCGCCGGCGAGCATGACCGAGCCAGCCGGGTCACGCTGGCCGTCGCCCACGCCGCCCACGGCCGCCCCGCCGAGCCCCAAGTCGACGCGATCGCGACCCTCGCTTGGGTGCTCTTCAAGGCCGGTCACCCTGAGAGGGCAATGACCGCAGTCGCGACCATCCGACGGATGCTTGCCGACCACAGCCCTGGCACTGAGGCCGACACCGAACCGCTGCCGCTAGGACGGCTCATCGCATCACTGATCGCACAGGCCCGGTTCGATGACGCGGAAGCCCTGCTCAAAGGAATGACCGGTCTATTCCAGGCGGCGGCAGGATGGCAACTCGTCGACGGGCTTGTCGACGCCCACCGCTATGAACAGGCCGAGCAGGTCGTGCAGTCTATCGACGACATCGACGAGCGGGTGGCGATGATGCATACGCTTGCGGAGCACCTGCTGTCGGCCGGGAACACCGGCAGAGCTGCCGCGTTGGCCGACGAGGCCGAACGGCTGGCGGGCGCACGCTCCGCGGACGGACGTGACGCCGAGGGAGGGGGCCTTGACGAAGGCGCTATGAACGTCCCCGATCCCACCGCCCGACCCGACCCGGCGCAGTCAGACGCAGGCCAGGAGCATCCCATCCCGGAAGTGCATTCCGAGGACCCAGACGCATTGCAGGGAGCACGTCCGCGTGGATGGTGGGTCGAGCAAATGCGGCACGTCGCCAGCGATGCGGCCGAGGTCGACGACATGTTCAGCGCCGCCCGCGCGGCGCTGAACATGGACTCGGATGCTGAAGACGACTATTCGAACCGGCAGGATGAGCTAGTCGACATGGTCTGCGTCGTCGCGGATTGCGGCCGTATCGACCACGCATGGAAGCTGGCCGAGCAGATCCCAGACCGGAACTACCAGTCCATGGCGCTGGGACAAGTCGTGCGCGCGGCCGTGGCCACAGGCGATGTCGACGTGGCTGAGCAGATCGCGCACCAGATCCCGACGGGGTGGGAACGCGCCGGCGGGCTGACGGCCGTCGCGGAGGCCGATAGTGGCAACAACGCGCGCGTGGATGCGGCCTTGATGTGTGCGCTCAACATCGATTTTGCGGAGGAGCGTTCGGAGGCGCTGGCGGCCTTGGCTGGCGCTTTGGCACGGGCGGGGCGGCTCGGGCGGGCCGAAGCGATCGCTCGTTGCGTCGAACTAACCGACGTCCGTGCGGAGGCGCTGGTGGGGCTTGCCGCCAAAGTTGGAACCCAGCGAGGCCGGAGCCTCATTGCCGAGGCGCTCACCGTCGGGACCTGGACGGTCGCGCTCGAGGCGCTGGCGGTGGCCTCCCCCGATGCGCTGCTTGCGGTAGCCGAGGAGGTACTTCGACCAGCTTCCTATCGCTAACAAAGCATCGGTGGCGTAAACATACCCTTAGGACTGGGTGCCCAGTGTCAACATCCCTTGCCGTCTGCCAGTTGACCTGAGACGCCGCCAGGAGCCAGCGGAGCAAGGTCACAGCGGACGCTCCAGCGCGCGAGTGGCGGCCCCGCCCGGGTCTCCGCTCGTCGTCCTCTGGAGGAATTCCGTGAGCCGATGCCAGAGGAACGCCGTAAGCGTCCACACTGCGCGTCGGTGAACGCCGCTCCTTGTCGTCGCCGTCGCTCGGAGGGCATTCACTGACTGCGGATGAGCTCAGCCGAGGCGCGGCTCCGACCGCCCATTTTCGAGGTCGTCGAGTTGCTCGCGTAGCCGCGCCGCTTCGGCCTCGACCTCGCGCAGTTCAACGCAATTCGGTACATAACTATGCGTCCCCGCCGATCGCACAGCGGTCGGTCGCGAGGGCGAAACCCGCCGCCACGGTCACGAATGCGCACGACACGGCCCTGCGGGACCATCACGGAGGCCAATTAGGAAACCGTTGCTCTATCCCTGGGCTACGAGGGCGCGATGAGCGGTCTACCGACGCCCACGTTGACCTGCGTCGGCACATCCCCGCTCGGCGTGGCCGTGGGCGTTCGGGCTGGTGGGACTGTCGACCGATCACGCAACCGGCGTTGTGACCGGCTTGGTCCGTCCGGTATGCCCGGTTGGTTCGTCGTGACCCTGGCTGGCTCGTTTCGCCGAGCACTCGTCGCGATATCGAGGGGTGCGTCAGCTGCCTCCGCCCCCGGCGCCGGTTCAGTCGAGCGATGGCCTCGTCCTGGTCATTTGCGTCACGTCCGGCCGCTGTGCCACGAGACATTCAAGGTGCTGGGTGCTCAATCTCGCCTCCGTGCCAGGGCGAAGGGTGTGACGTCTTGTGCCAGTAATCCGCTCTTCTGAAGGATGCGAAGTATGTCGACCTGAGGAGAATCTGCCGTGCGGCATCTTGGAACCCTGATCACCGCGATCGTCGTCGCCCCGCTCGCCTGGGTGCTGTTGGCGATCGGTCAGCAGCGGTCCGTCGCGGCGTTCTCTGGAGACCTGCAGCCCGCGGAGTTCGCGCGGCCGTTGCTGGTACTGGCGGCGGCCGGACTGCTCCTGGGCGTGCTCGGCACCCTGCGGTTCTCCCCGCTGGGTGCAATGGCGATCGGCATCGTGTACATCTTCAGCGACACGATGCTGCTCGTCTCGCCGTCGGCTGTGCTGCGCGTGTTCACCGACGACCTGCATGTCGCGGGTCGGCACATCGACCTGGCCGCGCCGATCCGGACCGGCACGGCGATGGTGCTCGGCGTGCTGCTGCTGGTCGGGGCGACCAGCATGCAGCGGTGGCGTCGCTGGCCACGGCCCGCCCGCGACGGGGCGCCCGAGACAGCCGCTGAGGACCGTCCGGTCGGCATCGACGGGCTCGGCCTGAACACTCCACAGCAGGACACCGAGCCCGAATTGTCCGTCCGGTACGCCACGAGCCCTGAGCCTTACGCAACCTCGCGCCGCGGCACCTCGGCGAGCGACGCCCCCTACGGCTGGTGAGCCGGCGACGGCCCAGGAGAAGGCCCAGGAGAAGCGGAGTGCTCAGTCCAGGAGCGGGCGCAGCAGGGCCGTGAGGGTGTCGGCGGTCTGTTCGTCGAGGTCCCTGTCGTCGCGCATGTCGTTGATCCGCCGCTGCAGGTCCTGGGCCGCCCTACGTTCCTTGCTGCGGCCGATGTTCTGGCGTAGGTCTCTGAGCTTGTCGCGCAGCTTGTCCGCGGCGTCGGAGTCGATCCTGCCGTCGGCGAGAGCGTCGGCGATGACAACGTCGAGTCGGTTCACGATGGCCTGCGGGGTGGTGGCGGAAGGGGCGGGTGACGCGGCCGCGGACGGGGACAGGGACGGCGGCGGGCTGGTCTGGGTCGGCGCGCCCGGCTGGGCGGTCCTGTCCGCGGGGCGGGACAGCAGCATCGTGGTAACGACGGTCAGCGCGAGCACCAGCACCACCACCGTGCCGATCAGCCCGCCCAGCAGCGGCCGCGACATGCGCCGCGCAGCGGGGACGTCCGGCTCCTCGGCAAGTACCGCCGATCGGGATTCGATCATGGTAGGTGGGTGTGGCAGTGGTGCCGATCCGACGGCGTATCCAGCGCGTGCGGTGTGCGTGGCCGGCGGTGGATCGGCAACGAGGATCGGCAGGGCGGTCGTGACCTGCGGCGGCTGGCCGGCGGCCGCGGCCAGATCCTGTGCCACGGCTTCGGCGCTGGGCCGTTGGGCGGGGTCGGGGGACATGCAGTCCATACACAGCCGGCGCACCTCGTGTGGCAGCCCCGGCACCTGCGGTGGCGGAACCGGCGGTCCGGTCCGGTGCGCCGCGGCCGCCTCCTGCCAGGTGGCGATCCTGACGGGCGGGTGCCCGGTCAGCGCCTCGTACAGCAGTACACCCAAGGCGTAGACGTCACTCTCGGGCAATGCCGCGCCGGGCCGGAGCCGCTCGGGTGCCGCGTATGTCGGGGTGCCGACCAGCCGGCCGCCGTCGCCGTCCGGTTCGCCGCCGCTCAACGCGGCGATGCCGAAGTCGAGGATCTTGGCGCCCATGTGGGTCAGCATCACGTTGCCGGGCTTGATGTCGCGATGTACTACACCGATGCGGTGGGCGGCGGCCAGCGCCGCGGCGACCTGAGCGGCCATGATGGTCGCCTGCTGCCAAGGCAGTGGCCCGAACCGCAGCCGATCCGCGAGGCTCTGCCCCTCGACGAGTTCCATCACCAGGTACGCCACCACTGCGCCGCTGGGCAGCGCCGCCTCACCGTAGTCGTACACCTGGGTCACGTGAGGATGGGCCAGGCGGGCCGCGGCGCGCGCCTCGGTCCAGGTTGCGGCGCGCAGCAACGGGTCGGCGGCCAGCGGGGTGGTGAGCACCTTCACCGCCACCTGGCGGCCCAGGACCTCGTCCTCGGCCCGCCAGACCTGGGACATACCGCCTACCCCGATACGGTCGCGCAGCGTGAACCGATCGTGGAGGCGTACCCCAGAAGCCAACGGCGACATGGACACCAGTGTGCCCGGCTCATGCGGCCACGGCGTCGCCGCCTGTCAGGGCATCCGCCATCACCTGGTCGTCGTGGTCACCGTTGCCGGAGCCGGTCCTGAGTCCATAACGAGTCGTGTCCGATTTGCCTTATATGAATACCTTTATGACGCTCGTACTATCTCCAACCTGTGCATCAGGTAACGAAGCCGCATCTTTGACTATCCAAACCCGCAAAAACTGCCATAACCTCCGCCCATGGGAGCGCTCCCGAGAGCTCATCGCACCAAGGAGGAGCAATTGGCAGGTCCACTCCGCATGCTGGCGAACGTCGGCGTGATCCTCGCAACCTCGTTCGGCGCCGTCGCCGTCACCGGTGGTGGGGCAGCTCAGGCGGACACCCAGCTCTGTGACAAGTACGGCTCGACGACCATCCATGACCAGTACATCGTCATGAACAACCGCTGGGGCGCCGACACCGCGCAATGCATCAACGTGACTGACCACGGATTCGCGGTCACCGCAGACCACCACAAGCAGACGAATGGCGCGCCGGCGTCGTACACCGCGATCTACTCCGGCTGCCACTACAACAACTGCTCCCCCGGCACGAACCTGCCCATGCAGGTCAGCCAGATCAGCAGCGCGACGAGCAGCGCCAACTTCTCGTACCCGAACAGCGGCGTCTACAACGCCTCATACGACATCTGGCTGGACCCGACGCCCAAAAAAGACGGGGCAAACCAGCAGGAGCTCATGATCTGGTTCAACCACAGTGGCCCGGTCCACCCGGTCGGCTCAAAGGTCGCGTCCGCAACCGTCGGCGGCCGTGCGTGGGAGGTCTGGACCGGCAACAACGGCTCCAACGACGTGATCTCGTACGTCGCGCCGTCGCCGATCAACAGCTGGGACTTCAGCGTCCTGGACTTCGTCAACGACACGAAGACCCGTAGCAAGGTCACCGACTCGTGGTACCTGACAAGCATTCAGGCCGGGTTCGAGCCGTGGGTGGGCGGCACGGGTCTCGCCATCAACTCATTTGCCGCCAGCGTCAACGGTGGCGGTGGCAGCGGTTCGACGCCACCCGTATCTCCTCCATCCCCCACGACCGCACCCTCCACGACCGCACCCTCCACGACCGCACCCTCCACGACTGCACCCTCCACGACTGCACCTTCCACGACTGCACCTTCCACGACTGCACCCCAGGCAACCGCACCCCCGACGACCCCGCCTTCCACCAGTCCACCTTCGCCCGGAACGCACGTCGACAACCCGTACGTGGGCGCCAAGGGCTACGTCAACCCAGAGTGGAAAGCGAAGGCCGACGCCGAGCCCGGTGGCAGCCGCATCTCCAACAACCCGACCGGCGTGTGGCTGGACCGGATCGCGGCGATCAAGGGCGTCAACGGCGGCATGGGCGTGCGGGCGCACCTCGACGCCGCGCTGGCGCAGCGCGCGGGCTACATCCAGTTCGTCATCTACAACCTGCCCGGCCGTGACTGCGCCGCGCTGGCCTCCAACGGTGAGCTGGGTCCGGCGGAGATCGACCGCTACCAGACCGATTACATCGACCCGATCGCGGCGATCCAGGCCGACCCCAAGTACCGCAACCTGCGGATCATCAACATCATCGAGGTCGACTCGCTGCCGAACATGGTCACCAACACCAGTGGCGCCAGTGCCACCGCCACGTGCCAGACGATGCAGCAGAACGGCAACTACCAGAAGGGCGTCTCGTACGCCCTGGGCAAGTTCCACCCGATCGCGAACGTCTACAACTACATCGACGCCGCGCACCACGGCTGGATCGGCCATTCGAGCAACTTCGGACGGGCTGCCGACCTCTTCGCCACCGTGGCCAAGTCCGCCACGGGCGGCCTTGCCACCGTGGACGGCTTCATCACCGACACGGCGAACTACTCGGCGCTGACCGAGCCATACGTCAAAATCGACACCACCGTCAACGGGACCTCGGTCCGGCAGTCCAAGTGGGTCGACTGGAACGACTACGTCGACGAGCTGACGTTCGCGCAGGCGTTCCGGAACAAGCTCATTGCGAACGGCTTCAGCCCCAGCATCGGCATGCTCATTGACACGTCCCGCAACGGGTGGGGCGGCCCCAACCGGCCGACCGGCCCCAGCACCTCAACCGACGTCAACACGTTCGTCAACGAGTCCCGTGTCGACCGCCGTATCCAAGCCGGCAACTGGTGCAACCAGAGCGGCGCCGGCATCGGCGAGCGTCCGAAGGCCGCCCCAGCCGAGGGCATCGACGCCTACGTTTGGATCAAGCCGCCGGGCGAGTCCGACGGTGCCAGCGAGGCGACCCCGAACGGGCAGGGCAAGGGCCTCGACCAGATGTGCGACCCGAAGTACACCGGTAACGCCGGCAACGGCAACAACCTGACCGGTGCTCTGCCCAAGGCGCCGCTTTCCGGGAACTGGTTCCCGGCGCAGTTCCAGGAACTGATGCGCAACGCGTACCCGACGCTGAGCTGAAAAGGATGACCACCTCGCCGTAGGCGAGACCATCCCCGGGCCTCGCCCATGGCCGTTCGTACGCCATGGCGAACATCCCATAGCTCGTCACTCCCGGACCCCGGCAGCACGCCTGCCGGGGTCCGGGAGTCTCAGACCTCAGAGAATCCCGCGCGCCTGGAACGCCGCGCGGACCTGGTTCGCCGCCGCCGTGCCGTAGAGGGCCTTCGCCGTCCGGACCGTCTCACGTGCCGCGGCCGGCATCTTCGTGTTGGGGGCGAACCCGAACTGGGCCTCGAGGATGACCTTGTTGGCCTTCGTCCGGCCGAGCGCCGCGTTGATGTCGAACAGCGCCCGTGACCAGATCTCGCCGTCGGCGTGCACCTCGCCCTCGAGGTCGGCCGGGTACATCTTCGAGCCGTCGACGCGGCGCAGGCAGTGCGGCTCGTCGTCGGTGTAGGAGGTCGCGTCCCAGTCGGCGATGCAGGCCAGCGGCGTGCGCGCGGTGTCCGGGCTGGTGGCCTGCGACATGGTGAAGGCCCAGTAGTCGCCGAAGCCCTCGCCGATCGAGCCGGCCTCGAGCTTCTCGCCGAAGCCCGGCACCTGGTCGTCCTGGATCGCGTGGCCGTATTCGTGCCAGATGACCTCGTTGTCCTCGGCGTCGTCGACGCCGCCGGTGCCGAAGGTGATGCCGTCGGTGTCGGGATCGTAGAACGAGTTGTCGTCGGTCAGGCCCGTGGTGGCGTACTTCTGTGGCTCGTTGTTGACGTCGTTGAAGCCAAGGTTGTGGATGTACTCCTGGGCCGACGTGATGCCGTGGTAGCCCATGACCTGCTCGAAGCCACGCTGGGCGCGGTTGTAGATGAAGATCCGCTGCTGCGAGACGACCGGGTTCGTGCTGATGTTGAAGGCGTAGGCGCCCTGCAGGGTGGTGGTCTGCGGGTTGAGGTGCGTCAGCGTCACCGTCTTGTACGCCGCTTGCAGGGCCGGGTAGTCGGCGTCCTGGCGGTCCTTCAGCGACTCGTTCTGCAGCGCGACCACCGGGTTGGGATCGAAGACCCGGCCGGTGCCGTCGGCCTCTTTGACCAGCTTCTGCTCCTGCAGCGTGGCGCCGCTGCCGGCATCGAGCACCGTGAGGACGGAACCATGGTCGGTCCTGGTCACGACCGTCCAGGCCAGCGTCGCGGTCGCGCCGGGCACCACGACGAGCTCGGAGCGGGCCGCCGGCCCGGCGAGCCGCCCGGATACCGCCGTTCGCGCCCGGTCGGCGGTGACCGCGGGCACCTCGGTCTTCAGCCCGGTCACCGCGAGCCGCCCGTCCTGCACGATGACCTCGCCGGTCCGGGCATCGCTGTGCGTGGCGTAGAAGCCGCCGAGGACCGGCAGGCCGTGGTACAGCTGCTGATACCACGTGTGTGTGCCCAGCAGCGACTGCCGGACCTGAATCTGCATGAGCTCGGCCGGCACCGCCACCGGCGCCGCGTGCGCTGCGTTCCCCGCCGTCGCGGCCAGCAGCACCCCGCCGACCAGCGAGGCCGTCCATCCGTTCGCCCGTCGATACATCACGACATCGTAGGACTGGGCCGTGAAGGATCTGCATGTCTTGATGCCCTGCGAGGGCCTCGTCGAGGGGCGCCGGTGCGGCATGCTCCAGCACGGTGGGCACTGCGGGAAAACCGGACTATTTCCTGCCGGCCGACACGCCGGCTGATACCCCGCCCGAGTCCGCCGTCGTACGGGGTGAGCCGGCGGTCAGCACCGACAATGCGTGCTCGACGACGGTGATCAGGAGCTGTTTCACCGATTCGCGGGAGCGGGCGTCGATGAGGACCAGCGGCACGTGATCAGCGATAGCCAGAGCCTCACGGACCTCGTCGACGTCGTACTGCGGGGCGCCGTCGAAGCAGTTGACCGCGGCCAGGTAGGGCAGGTCGCGGTGCTCGAAGAAGTCGATGGCGGTGAAGCTGTCCTGGACCCGGCGGGTGTCAACGATGACCACCGCGCCCAGCGCGCCACGGATCAGCTCGTCCCACATGAACCAGAAGCGGGTCTGCCCGGGGGTGCCGAACAGGTACAGGATCAGGTCGCGGGCGATCGTGATGCGGCCGAAGTCCATCGCGACCGTCGTGGTGTTCTTCGCCGGCACGGCGCTGGTGTCGTCGACGTGCACGCCGGCCGCGGTCATGACGGCCTCGGTGGTCAGTGGGGTGATCTCCGAGATCGCGCCGACGAGGGTGGTCTTGCCGGCGCCGAAGCCGCCGGCGATGACGATCTTCGCGGCGGTGACCCGGCTCGCGTTCGGGTGGAGCCGGTCAGAGGCTGCGGAGTCCAACGAGAACCCTTTCCAGTACGTTGATCCGCTCCTCTGTGTCGCCCGCGTCGAGCGGCTCGTAGAGGGTCAGGATCCCTTCGGTGATCATGTCGGCGACGAGTACCCGGGCGATGCCGAGCGGCACCCGCAGGTGCACGGCGATCTCGGCCAGTGACTGCGCGCGGCCGTTGCAGAGGGTGGCGATGAGATGCCGGTCCCGTCCGGCGTACCGGCTCTCCTCCACGCCCCGTTGCATGGTCAGCATCACCGCCTCGATGGCGATCTCCCGGGTGGGCTCGGTCCGGCCGCGGGTCACCGCGTACGGGCGAACGAGATTCCCGCGCGGGTCCTCCTCGCCGTACTGATCCATTGCCGCCTCCGCCCTCAGCCGCCCGCCCGCCTGCCTTCCTTACCGGGCCGCCGCCTCGCGGGGAGGTGACACCAGTGACTTGCCGACGCGCTCGACGAGCAGGGCCATCTCGTAGCCGACATGGCCCACGTCGCACTGCCGGGCCGCGAGCACCACGAGCGAGGAGCCGTCGCTGATCGACATGAGGATCAGGTACCCGGCCTCCATGTGGACGATGGTCTGCTGCACGTTGCCGCCCTCGAAGTGCCGCGCCGTGCCGTAGGTGAGGCTGACCAGCCCGGCCGTGACCGAGGCGAGCTGCTCGGCCCGCTCCGGCGGGAGGTCACCCGTGGCGGCCAGTAACAGCCCGTCGGAGGACACCACGATGACGTGGGCGATCCCGCTGAGTTGCTGGGCGAAGCTGTCGAGCAGCCAGCTCATGCTTTCCAACGCGCCGGATCCGGTCATCAGCGATTCTCCTCGGTTGCCTGTGCCGCATGGTCCGGGTTCGCCCCGCCCGCCTGCCGTCCACGTTGGACACCCCGCTGGTACGAGGAGAGCAGACCGCGCAGTTCCTCGGCGCTGGGCCGGTTGAGCTTGGTCGGCCGGGCGGGCACGCCGCCCGGCACGAGCTGGGCCTGCGGTGCGCGTTTGGGCAGGCCGGACCGGGTGCTGCCGGCGAGCGGCGGATGCTGCGCCGCGGACGCGGCGCGCCAGCCGTCGTCGGCCACGCTGCGCCAGTCGCCGCGTCCCGGGGCGGCGGCCCCGGCGCCGGCCGGCCGCCGGGCCGCGGACGGCGGTGCCGGCGCCGCGGCCGGTGCGGCCGATGCGGGTCTGGTGGCCGACGGTGGCCCCTGCAGCACGCTGTGGCCACGCTCGTGGAACCACGCCGTTTCGATCTCGCGGAATATCGGCAGCTCCGTGGTGTCCTCGGCGGCCACGGCCGCGTTCCAGACCGGCTGGGGCGGCGGGCTCACCAGGTCGGCCCATCGGCTGCGCCCTGGGTCGGTCGCCGGCACGGGCACGGGCCACTCGGGTGGCTGCCCCCGACCGGGATCCACCATCGTCGTGGTGCCGGCCGGCGCCGCCGCGCCGCTGCCGGTGTACGGCGCGCCGGCGGTGGTCGGCAGCGCGGCGGTCCGCCGCCGGGTCGGCACGGCCGGCGCCCGCCCGTTGCGTGGCAGGACGAGGACGCCGTGCGGCAGCACGATCTCCGCGACGGTGCCGCCGCCGGCGTTGTTGCGCAGCTGCACGATGATCCTGTGCCGGGAGGCGAGCCGTCCGACGACCGCGATGCCCATCAGCCGGAACGCGCCGATGTCGACCGGTGGCGGCTGGGCGAGCCGGCCGTTGTAGGCGGCCAGCGACTCCGGGTCGATGCCGAGCCCGCGGTCCTCGATCTGCAGGATCGCCCGGTCGCCGAGGCGCCGGCCGGTGAGCACGACCGGCGCGTTCGGCGGCGAGAACCGGGTCGCGTTGTCCAGCAGTTCGGCGAGCAGCCGGACGGTGTCGTTGACGGCCGAGGCGGCCACGAACACGTCGTCGTCGACCGCGGGGAACTCGATCCGCTCGTACAGCTCGATCTCGGACTGGGCGGCGCGCATCACGTCGATGAGCGGCGCGTCCTGGCGGCGCGGCGGGGTGGAGTCGGCGCCGGCGAGCACCAGCACGTTCTCGTCGTTGCGCCGCATCCGGGTGGCGAGGTGGTCCAGCTGGAAGAGGTCGGCCAGCCGCTTGGGGTCCACCTCGCCGCGCTCGATCCGGTCGAGCTGGCCGATCATCCGGTCGACCAGGGTCTGGCTGCGGCGCGCCAGGTTGAGAAACATGGCCGAGACGCTGTTGCGCAGCACGGCCTGCTCGGCCGCGACCCGGACCGCTTCGCGGTGCACGATGTTGAAGGCCCGCGCCACCTCGCCGATCTCGTCCTTGCTGTGGAACCCGATCGGGTCGCGGACCCGATCGGCGAGTTCCTGAGGTGATCGTTCCTGCAGCGTCTGGGCGTCGCGGAACTGGCTGACCGCGGCGGGCAGGTCGTGCTCGGCCACGGCGAGTGCGCTCTGCCGCAGCCGGCGCAGCGACACGACCATGGAGCGGGCCGTGACGAGGGCCAGGCCGAGCACGACCGCCAGGACGAGCACCACGATGGCCGACTCCACGACCACCTGGCGGCGCACGGTGGCGCTGATCCCGGCGGCGTCGGCGATGAGCCCGTCGTCGAGCTGCTCCTCGGTCCAGCGCATGAGGTCGTTGACCGCGCCGAACACGGACACGGCGTCATCGGCGGAGATCCCGGGCGGCTGGCCGACCGACCGCTGCAGCGTGCTGGTCATGTCGTCGGCCATCTGGGTCGCGTCGCCGGCGATCGTGGCCTCCACGACCCGGCGCTGCTCCACGTTCGCCGAGAGCGAGAAGGCGACGAACGCCTCCTGCTGGCCGGTGAGCGTGGCCAGCAGCGCGGACAGCTGATGGGCGTCGAGCGGGCCGGCCTTCAGCGCCGTGTAGACGATCGCCTCCTGCTCCGCCACGCGCGCCTTCGCCTTGGAGAACGCCGCCGCCGCCCGCAGCGCGTCGGCGAGGTCCGGGTCGGTGCTCACCTGCCCGAGGGCCTCGCGGTAGGAGACGAGGTCCTCGACGATCACGCCGTACCGCAGCAGGACCTCGGCGGCCGACGCGCCCTGCCGGCTGCTGACCTCCGCGCGGATCGCCGAGACCGCCTCGAGCTGGTCGTTGACGCGCTGCAGCCGCTCCCGGATCGCGGCGGGCACGGCGCCGAGCGACTCGCGGCGCTTGGTGTAGGCGGCGATGGCCTCGTCGGTGCGCAGGATCTGCCGGTTGAACGCCTCCAGCGCCGGCGCGGGGGAGGAGAGCAGCGCCGCGGCGGCCATGCGTTCCAGGTGGATCTGCTGGGAGAGGGCGGACACGTCGGCCGACAGCCGGGTGAGGGCACCCACCCGGCTGGCGTCGCCCGCGCGGCCGGCGGCGCTGTTCAGCCGGAGCGCGGCCAGCGTCATGATCGCCACGATGGGGATCAGCAGGATGAGCCCGAGCTTGGCGCGGATCCTGGTGTTGGCCAGTCGGGGCCGACCGATGCGCAACCTACTACCTGCAGGCTTCTTCGATGCGGGCATGCAAGGTCTCCGCGTGCTCGTGGTCGCCTAGGACGGTCCGGCGGATCGACGGTCGCGCAGGATGGTGACCCGGCGGGCCCGGGGGCGCAGGACAGCGCATTCCACCATGTCCGACATTCCTGAGGAAACCCCATGCAGCGGCGGACGGTCGGCTTTTTCAAGATCTACAGTCCTGAATTTCCTGGTCACCGGCGTTCGTACGCAGGGTATTTACGGAAGTCGCTGAGTACTCGCGAGGATGTCAATTGAGTATGATCAAATATTCTTTCAGTAATGGTGTCGGAACGCGTATTTCGAGCCTCTTGACCGTCCTGGTACGAGTTGGCAAGGTGTTGGCGGTCATCGCCGTCCAGACGGACCGGGGCATCGAGCGAGGGGAATCGACTTGCGACGCTGGCGATCTTTTGCGGCGATGCTTGCGGTGGCCCTGGTACCCACGGCCGGATGTACGCACGTCAATTCTCCTACCGAAACCGACGTCGTTGTCGCGGCCAGTCTGGAGCTTTCCGGCAGCGCGGCGGACCTCGGCACGGCGTACAAACGCGCCTTGGACCTGCGGGTGGCCCAGATCAACTCCGCCGGCCTGCTGGGCCGGCGCCGGATCAGCTTGCGGGTCCGCGACAACCGCAGCGACCCGGCGATCGCGCTGACCCAGATCACCGAGTTCACCGGCGATCCCGGCGTCACCGCGATCATCACCGGCGCCTGCGCCGAGTGCGTGACCGGAGCCGCGAAGGTGATCAACGACGGGCGCCTGCCGACGATCGCGCTGTCGCCGGTGGCCGAGGTGAGCACTCCGCTGGCCGATCGCAAGTACATCTTCCGGCTGGCGCCCAACGTCGACGACGACGCCAGCGTCCTGGCCGGTGAGCTGGCCCGGGCCGGGCGGCGCAAGGTCGCCTTCGTCTCCAGCGACGACGCCTACGGCCGGGGCGGCGCGGAGGCGCTGGCCCGCGAGGTCACCAAGATCGGTGCCAAGGTGGTCGCCCACGGGCAGTACGCGCCGACCGACAGCGATCTCAACCGGGCGGCCCGCGCGGCGATCGCCGGCAACCCCGACGCGATCGTGGTCTGGGGTTATCCACCGCAGGCGGCGACGGCCATCGGGGCCGTCCGCGACGCCGGCTACCGCGGCCAGGTGTACCTGGACGCCGGCGCCGCCGGGGAGCTCTTCCTCGGCGGACCGTTCGCGACCACCGACGGCACGGCGCTCGTCTTCACCCAGACGCTCGCCATCGACGACGTCATCGCGACCACCCCCGCGAAGGCGGCCCGCCGGCAATGGTTTCAGGACTACATGTCCCGCTACGGGACCTACCACGGGCACGCGTCATTTGCCGCGGACGCCCTGCAGCTCATCGTGAATGCGGTCGTCAAATCCGGCTCGGTCGACGGAGACACGCTGCGCGCGGTGCTGGAAACCTCGCAGCTGGACGGTCTCAGTGGACAGATCAGATTGACACCCGGCAATCATTCCGGGTTCATGCCGCAGTCGCTGACGATGCTCGAGGCGCGCGGCGGCCGCTGGCGCCTGCTCGGTTAGCACATTCGTTCGGACTTTTCGAAAATGCCTGCGTTGACAGGTGACGGCAAGAGAATTGGGGAATCCGCGATGAGGCGTTACCGTGCATTGCTGGTGGCGGTGCTGGCCACGGCACTGATCGGTGCGGCAGGGGGCTGCACGAGTCCGAAGGCCGAACCCGCCGCCTCGGAGAAGAAGCTCGACCAGGTCACCTACCTGACGGCGTTCGGCGCCGTCGGTCGGGACGCCTTCGCCTGGGTGGCCCAGGAGAAGGGCTACTTCAAGGAGTCCGGGCTCGACGTCACCATCCAGCTCGGCGCGGCCACGGGCGAGAACCTCAAAGGCCTCGCCGCCGGCCAGGCGCAGTTCGCCAACCTGGACTTGATCGGGGCCTGGATCCTCGCCGGCAAGGGCGACTACAAGGACTTCCGGACCATCGCCGCGATCCACCAGCAGTCGCTGGTGTCGATCGTGACGCTGGAAGGATCGGGCATCACCTCGCCCAAGGACCTCGAGGGCAAGAAGGTCGGCGCCGCGACCGGCTCCGTCAACCAGCTGCTGTTCCCGGCCTACGCCAAGCTGGCCGGCATCGACGCGAGCAAGGTCCAGTGGGTCAACGCCCAGCCCCCGCAGCTGCCCGCGCTGCTGGCCGGCGGTCAGGTCCAGGCGCTGAGCACGTTCCTCATCGGCTCCAAGGGCATCGAGAAGGCGGCCGGCGGCAAGAAGGCCGTGATCCTGCCCTACAGCAAGTACCTCGGTGACCTGTACGGCAACGGCATCATCACCACCGCGAAGATCGCCAAGGAGAACCCGGACCTCGCCCGGCGGTTCCGCGACGCCTCGCTCAAGGCCGTCAAGTACAGCATCGACCATCCCGACGAGGCAGCGCAGATCCTGAAGAAGGCGCAGCCCGCCGCCGACATCACCGCCGCCGTCGGCGAGATCACGCTGATGACGCCGTACGTCAGCTCCGGCGCGGCGATCGGCGCCATGGACCAGGAGCGCGTCGCCCGGGCCATCGCCACCCTGCAGGCCGGCGGTCTCATCCCGGCCGGGCTGACCCCGGACGCGGTCGTCGACTTCGGCATCACGCCGAAGGCCTGACATGACCACCTCCATCGATCCCAGCAGGTCCCGGTACTCGTTCGACAACGACGACCCCGAGTCGGTGGGGCGGCACAGCCACCTGTCCGCCATGCTCGACGGCTTCACCTTCAGCCGGCTCGGCACGGTTGGCGACCTGACCGGCCGGCGCTGCCTGGAGGTCGGCGCCGGCGGCGGCAGCGTCGCCCGCTGGCTCGCCGACCGGACCGGCCCGAACGGCCGGGTGCTGGCCACCGACCTCAACGTCCGGCACATCCCGGTCGGCGACGGATACACCGTGCTCCAGCACGACCTGGTCACCGAGCCCGTGCCGGAAGGCGCCTGGGATCTCATCCACGCACGACTGGTGCTGCTGCACATCCCCCAGCGCGCGGAGATTCTCGCGCGGCTGGCGGCGGCCCTCGCCCCGGGCGGCGCGCTCGTGCTGGAGGAGTGGGCGACGGAGTTCGGCAACCTGTGCCTGTCGGCACCGGACCGCGAAACCGCCGAGCTCATCGACCACTACCAGGACGTCCTGGTCAACCACGTGCTACCGGCCCGGGGCAACGATCCGACCTGGGCCGCACGGGTGCACGACACGATGCTGGCCGAGGGGCTGGTCGACGTCGACACGGCCATCCACGCGGACTCCTGGCCCGGTGGTACCCCGGGCGCGTTGCTCATCGCCGTCAACGTGGCCCAGCTCCGCGAGGAGTTCATCGCCGCCGGATTCACCGCGGAGCGGATCGAGCGCCTCGATGCGGCGGTACAGGACCCGCGCCTGGTCGTCCGGGGACACTTCACCTACTCGACCATCGGTCGCCGTGCCTGAGGAACGGACGTCGTCGCCGTGGTACGTGGTGGCCTTGCCGGCCGCCGGTGCCACGGCGGCGATCGGCCTCTGGTGGGGCACCACCGTGATCTTCGGCATCCGGTCGTTCTTCCTGCCGGCGCCGCCGGACATCATCGCCTCGTTCCGCGCGCAGCCCGCCTACCTGCTCCGGGAGACCTGGGCCACGCTGTCGGAGACCCTGCTCGGCTTCGCGATCGGGGTGGCCGCCGGCCTGGCCATCGCCATGATGCTCACCGCATGGAAGGCGGTCGAACGGGCGACGTTCCCGCTCCTCGTCGCCCTCAACTCGATCCCGAAGGTCGCGATCGCGCCGCTGCTGGTCGTCTGGCTGGGATACGGGCCGAAGCCGAAGATCGTGCTGGTGGTGCTGATCTGCTTCTTCCCGATCGTCGTGTCGACGGTCGCCGGGCTGACCTCCACCCCGGCCGACCTCGGCGAACTGGCCCGGTCCCTGTCCGCCTCCTGGTGGCAGGGCTACGTCAAGGTCCGGCTGCCGTGGGCGCTGCCGCAGGTCTTCGTGGGGCTGAAACTGGGCATCTCGCTGGCCGTCATCGGCGCGGTGGTGGCCGAGATCAGCAGCCCGAACCAAGGGCTCGGCGCCGTCATCGTGCTGTCGGGCAGTTCCCTGGACACCCCGCTCGCGTTCGCCGCCATCGTCCTGCTGGCGTTGCTGAGCATCGTGCTGTTCTACCTCATCGTCGCCCTGGAACGGCTGCTGCTGCCGTGGGCGCGGGCGATCTCCGCGTAACCCTGGAGGGGCCATGATCGAGCTTGCCGGGGTCTCCCGGACCTTCCGCACCCGCTCCGGCGACATCGAGGCGCTGCGCGGCATCGACCTGACGGTCGCCGAGGGGGAGTTCCTCGCCGTCATCGGCCGCTCCGGCTGCGGCAAGTCGACCCTGCTGCGGCTGGTGGCCGGCCTGCTGCCGCCGACGGCCGGCAAGATCCTCATCGGCGGCGCCCCCGTCACCCGCCCCCGCCGCGACGTCGCCCTGATGTTCCAGCGACCGGCCCTGCTGCCGTGGCGGTCCGTGCTCACCAACGTGCTCCTGCCGGTGGAGATGCACGGCGGCTCGCGCGCGCCGCACCGCGAGCGGGCCCGCCAGCTGCTCGACGCGGTCGGCCTGGCCGGCTTCCACAAGCGGCTGCCCCACGAACTGTCCGGCGGCATGCAACAACGCGTCGCGCTGTGCCGCGCCCTCATCCAGCAGCCGAAGGTCCTGCTCATGGACGAGCCGTTCTCCGCCCTCGACACGCTGACCCGCGAAGAACTGGCGGGCCAGCTGCAACAGGTGCACATGGAACTGCGGCCCACGACCGTCTTCGTCACCCACTCCATCCAGGAAGCGGTACTCCTGGCCGACCGCGTCGCCGTCCTCAGCGAGCGCCCGGGCCGCGTCCGTCACGTCCTCACCGTCGACATCCCCCGCCCCCGCTCATTCGGCCGCAACGCACACCTCGCCGACGTGGCAACCTGCGTGGCCGAGCTGACCGACCTCCTGCACGACACAGACACCCCCGCCCCCATGCACATCACCTGACCCCCTCGCCTATTGCCCATGGCGGGCGGCGATGGTGAAGAGGTCGCGTTCCGGGCCGGTGAGCTGCATGCCCGCCGGCCAGATGGCTCGAAGTTCGCGGCGCAGGTCGACGCCCGTGACCGGGATCGCGGTCAGGGTGCCGGCGGCCAGGTCGGCGGTGACCGCCAGCGAGCTGAGCACCGCGGGGGTGTCGCCGTACGCCACCGCGTGCTTGATCGCCGTTGTCGAGGAGAGCTCCAGCAGCGGCGCGGTCGACGAGCCCAGGGCCTGTTCCAGGGCGCGGCGGGTGCCGGAGCCGGCCTCGCGGGTGACGAGCGGCGTCGTGGCGAGTTCGGCGGCGGTGATGCCGCGGCGGCGGCGGGTCCAGGGGTGGGCGGGGGTGACGACGACGGTGAGGCTGTCGGTGGCGACGGTCGCGGCGTGCAGGCCGGGTGGCAGGTCGGGGCCTTCGATGAAGCCGAGCGGAGTCTCGCCGGCGAGGACGCGGGCGGCGACGTCGGCGGAGTTGGCGGCCTGCAGGACGACGCTGAGGTCGGGGTGTGCGGCGCGCAGGGCGACGAGCCAGGCGGGCAGCAGGTATTCGGCGACGGTCTGGCTGGCGGCGACCGCGAGGCGGCGGGTCTGGGTGTCGCGCAGCGCTGCCACGCCGAGGGCGAGCGCGGATGCGGCGTCGACGGCGGTACGGGCCCAGTCCGCCACGAGCGCACCCGTCGGCGTGAGGGTGGAGCCGCGGGTGGTGCGGTGCAGGAGGGTGAGGCCGAGCCGGCGCTCCAGCTGGCGGAGACGGGCGCTGGCGGCCGGTTGGGAGACGCGGTGTTCCAGGGCCGCGCGGCCGACGCTGCCGAGGCGGGCCACGGACAGCAGCAGGTCGAAGCTGGTGAGGTCGGCGACCTGTGGTGGCAGCGGCATAACCGCAGCCTATGGCTGCATTAGGTGGAGACCGCTACCGGGACGCCGGGAGACGATCAAGGCTGATCGGCGTGAAAGCCAATCGGTTCGCCGCGGTCATGGGTACCGGGATCGTCGCGAACGCCGGCGTGACGCTGCCGGTACAGCTGGACGGCCAGCGACAGGCAGCGGCTGTCGTCTGGGCGGCAGCATCAGCACTCATGCTGCTATTAGCGATACATCCGAAAAAGGCGGACACCCGGAACGGCGCGCTGCCGATGGCGATCATGACGGTGGGTGCCGGGGCGCTTCTCGCCGGTCGGGTGTGGATCGGTGACGCGGCGGCGGTGGCGCTGGACGCCGTCCTGTGGAGCGCCGGCACCGCCATCGGGCTCGCGACCGCCGGTGCCGCGTTGCGCCGCCGGCCCGCCGCAGGTCCGGCCGACCCGACCTCGCTGCTGCCCGTGGTGCCGCCGCTGGTGTCGGCGTCCACCGGCGCGCTGCTGCTCCCGCACGTGCCCGACGCCATCCGACCGGGCCTGCTCGGCGCCTGCGTGGTGCTGTTCGCCGCCGGGCTGCCCGTCGCGGCGTGCACCCTCGCCAGGGTGTGCCGGGCGCCGCGGACCGCCCCGGCGGTGTGGATCGTCCTCGGGCCGCTCGGCCAGTCGGCGACCGCGGCGCTCCTGCTGGGCGGGGCCACCGGACATGGGACCGCGGCGCTGCTGTTCGCCCTGCCCGTCCTCGGCGCCGCACTGTTGTGGGGCGCGGGCGCGACGATGGTCACGGCGGCCGCGGTACGACGAGGGCTCCCCTTCTCCATCGGGTGGTGGAGTCTCACGTTTCCCGTGGGCACCGTCGTGACCGGGGTGACCGGCGTCGCGGCACAGACCGGGTTGGCGGCGGCCGGTTGGCTGGCCGTCGCGCTCTACGCGGTGCTGCTCGCCGCCTGGGTCACGGTGGCGGCTCGCAGCGTGACTGCGGGAAAAAGCTGGCGGTGGCGTCAACAGGTGGAGCCCCGTACGGCCTCTGTGTGGTGACATGGTCCTACAGAGGGGACGAGGCGTGGTGACCCTGCAACCGTCCGAGGTCCACGTTCTGGGCTTCGAGGCGTTCGTCGCCGCCCGGGGTGCGGCGCTGGTGCGCTTCGCGATCCTGCTCACCGGCGACGACCACCGGGCCGAGGATCTCGTGCAGGAGGCGTTGGCGAAGGCATACCTGCGCTGGTCGCGGATCCGGCGCGCCGACGACCCTGAGGTCTACGTACGCAGGCTGGTCCTCAACGGCTCGCGGTCCTGGTGGCGCCGGCGGGCCAACCGGGAGGTCCCCGTCGAGCGGGCACCCGACGCCGTCGCCCCCGGCGACCTCAGCGGGGAGACCGCCGACCGGGACGAGCTGTGGCGGCTGGTCGCGGCCCTGCCGCTGAAGCAGCGCGCCGTCGTCGTCCTGCGCTACTACGAGGACCTCGACGACGCGGCGATCGCGCTGATCCTGGAATGTTCGCAGACGACCGTCCGCACCCACGCCATGCGTGCCCTGACCAGGCTGCGTGGCCACCTCGACACGGAGGGCCGGACATGACCGGCCCGCAGCGGAGCGAGGAGCTGGTCATCATGGGCGCAGGCTTCAGGTCAGGCCGACGCCGGAGCGAAGCGGAGGCGGCGGCATGACCGACATCGAGACGAGACTCGCGCGGAGTCTCACCGCACGGGCCGATCGCACCGTCGAGGTCGGCGCGCTCGCCCACCGCGCGGTGGTCAGGGCAGGGCGGATGCGGGCGCGGCGCCGGGCCGGCGGAACCGTGGCCGTCACGGTGCTGCTCGTGGCCGGTTTTCTTGGCGTACGCGCGCTGCTGCCGGAGCGGAAGGACACGACGCTGCCCGTCGCGCTCGGCATCCCGCCCGCCGCGAGCCGGCCCGAGGGGATCGGCACCGACCCGGCCCTGTTGCACTTCGACGTCGACCTCCGCGCGTTCGAAGCGGTGACCGGCAAGCGGCCGGCGTTCACCGACTGGATGTCGGCCGAGGATCACGAGTCGGTGAGCGTCTACGGGTCCGACAACAGTCTGCTCGCCGGGGTGTACCTGGCGCCGACCGCGACCGACCTGAAGCGGGCCCTGCGCCCGGTGAGCTCGGCCGCCGTCGACACCACGGTCGGCGGGCGGCCCGCCAAGGCCGACACGTTCGACATCGGCGTCGCCGGATTGCAGTACACCGACCTGCGCTGGCAGCCGCGGGACGGCATCTTCGCCGCGGTGTGGGCGCCCGACCTGGCGACCGCGACGAAGGTGTTCGACGCCGTCCGGCTCGACCGAGCGCAGCGGTGCGTGACCCCGATGCGGCTGTCGCCGCTGCCGGCCGGTGCCCGCTGGACCGAGTGCCAGACGGCGGTTAGCGCCGGGCAGGTCCCCGGGCAGCACGTATGGCGCTGGTCCGGCCTGACCGTCCAGCAGCGTGACGCCGAGCGGGTCCTGCTGTGGGCGGCGGCGGAGCAGGACACCGCCGAGTTCAAGCCGGACCGGGTCGTCACCGGCCGTCCCGCGCAGTGGGTCACCGACGGCATGCGCGGGATGTGGATCCCCGGGTTCGGGCCGGTCAGCCTGTTCGTCGGCGAGCGTGACTCGTTCCACGCGGACCTGCTGAGCGAGGAGGAAGCGGTCTGGTACGCCGAGCATCTCCAAGTCTTCGACGACCTCACCAACCCGGCGGCCTGGCCGACCTCCGCCACCCGGTGAAGCGCGCCGCTGAAGCGCAGCGCCCCGCTGAAGCGCAGCGGCAGCGCCGCGTTACAGCAGGGCCGCCAGCGGGGCGGCGGCGCCGATCAGGCAGTGCGCGGCGACGCTGACCCGCACGCTGTCGAGCCGCACCGTCACCGCCGTCAGGATCAGCTGCACGACGAGCATGAACACGAGGAGCTGCGGATGCCCGGCGTATTGGACGGTGGACAGCGCGGCCGACGTGACGACCGCGAGACCGCCGCCGACCGGCAGCCGGGGCAGCAGGTATGCCCGGAAGTACACCTCCTGCACCACCGGGCGGAGCAGACCGTTGACGGCCAGGGTCGCGGCGAGGACCCCGGCGCCGGAGCCCTCCGGCACGAGGTCCGGGTCGAGCAGCATGGCGACGCCGAGCGCGATCGCGGCCAGGCTCGGCAGCAGCATCAGGTACAGCCGCGGCGGCAGCCGGCGCTGGAAGGACAGCACCGACGGCAGCGCCAGCAGCGACCACCGGCCGGTGGCCCGGTGCGCGGCGTGCAGCAGCAACCCCAGCTGGATCGGGGTGAGCACGAACGCGAACGCGAGCGTCAACGCGAACTGCGGCGACAGGCCCAAGGCGCGCAGCGCCGCCTCGAAGGCGAACATCGCGGCGGCCGGCAGGAGGTGCAGGGCGAGGGTCGCGGGCCAGTCGAACCGCCGGACCGGGTGCCGCGCGACGCGGGTCCCGGCGCTCCGAGTCATCGTCACGGTCATAGATGTGACGGTATGAAAGCCGGGCGGCCGGTCCCAGCCCGCTGTCTACCGTGTCGGGGGTAGTGCCAGCCCTACCAAGAAATATCTTGGGAGGCGTGTCGGATCGGGGCCGACCCATTCGAGGTACCGGTGAAGACACCTGTTGATGGGAGATGGACATGCGCTACCTCGTGCTGCTGAAGGGGACGACCCCCGGCACCCCGCCCCCGCCCGAGCTGATGGCCGCGATCATGCAGCTCGGCGAGGAGGCCACCGCCGCCGGCGCGCTGCTCGACAACGCCGGCCTCGCCCCGAGCGCCGACAGCGCCCGGGTGACCGTGACCGGTGGTGCGCTGGACGTGCTCGACGGGCCGTTCGCCGAGACCAAGGAGATGATCAGCTACGCGCTCTACCAGGTCCGGACCAAGGCCGAGGCCACGGAGTGGACGAGCCGCTTCATGAAGGTGCACCGCGACCTGTGGCCCGGCTGGGAGGGCGAGGCCGAGGTGCACCGCGTGTTCGGCCCCGAGGACTTCAGTCCGGCAGGCTGACCCCGGCCGGGACGGGCGCCAGGAACTCCGCGGACGGCGGCGCCGTCACCGTGACCCGCTCGTCGCCCAGGTCGAACGACAACCGCCACGCGTGCAGGTGCGTCCGCCCGGCGCCGGCCTTGTCGAACAGCGGATCGTTCAGGATCGGGTGACCGATCCAGGCAAGGTGCACCCGGATCTGGTGGCGCCGGCCCGTCAACGGGTTCGCGATCACCAGGGCGTGCCGCTCGTCCTGCCACGGCACCCGCAGCTCGGTCACCGACGGGTACGTCGGGACCTGGTCGAACACGGCTTCGGCCGGCACCGACCAGGTCCCGTCGGCCAGCTCGATGCGCTCCCGGGCGGCCGCGATCCTGACCCGGTTCTTGCGCCCCACGCTCAGCGGCAGGTCGATGGTCGCCGCGGCGGGCAGCCCGCCGGGGGTCACCACCGCCAGGTACGCCTTCGACACGGTCCGCTTGTTGAACTGCCGGGTCAGCCCGCCATGCGCGGCGAGGTCCTTCGCGAACAGGATCACGCCGGAGGTGACCTTGTCGATGCGGTGCACCGGGTACAGGGTCTCGCCCGCCTCGGCGGCCATCCGGACCAGATCCGTCTCGTGCCGCTCGCCCATGACGGACACCCCGACCGGCTTGTCCAGCGCCAGCACCGCATCGTCCTCGAACAGCGTGTGCTTCCGGTAGTCCGCCCACATCGCCCTAACATACGGTGGTGGAGGAGTACCGCCGCGAGCTGGAGGTCCACTGCTACCGGATGCTCGGCTCGCTGCACGAGGCCGAGGACCTGGTGCAGGAGACCTATCTCAAGGCGTGGCGCGCCCGCGACGGCTTCGACCACCGCTCGTCGATGCGGACCTGGCTCTACCGCATCGCCACCAACGCCTGCCTCGACGCGCTCAAGGCCCGCCCCCGCCGCGCGCTCCCGGTCGATCTCGCGCCGGGTGAGGCCGAGCACTGGCTGGAGCCGATCCCCGACAGCGTCCTGGACGCCGCCGACCCGGCGGCCGCGTTGGTCGCGAAGGAGGGTGTGGAGCTGGCGTTCCTCGCCGCGTTGCAGCACCTGCCGCCCCGGCCGCGGGCCGTGCTGATCCTCCGCGACGTGCTCGACTGGTCCGCCGCGGAGACCGCGACCCTGCTGGACATGAGCGTCCCGGCCGTCAACAGCGCCCTGCAACGGGCCAAGGCGCGCATGCCCGCCGAGTCGAGACCGGCCACGGCGGCCGAGCACGAGGTCGCCCGGCGCTATGCCGACGCGTTTCAGCGGGCCGACATCCCCGCGATGGTCAGCCTCCTGGCCGAGGACGCCAGGGCCTCCATGCCGCCATGGCGCATCTGGTACCAGGGGAAAAACGCCATCGAACAGTCCCTTCGGGAAGGTCGTCCGGGCCTCGGCGAGCTCCGGGTCCGTTGCACCGGCGCAAACCGTCAGCCCGCCGTCGTCGCCCATGTCCGTCCGCCGGGCGCAGCGCAGTGGCAGCCGTTCGCGGTGTCGGTCCTGCACGTCGCGGCCGGCCGGATCACGGACATGATCGCGTTCCACGACCCCGCGGTGGTGGCGCTGTTCGACCGCTCGGAGAGTGGCCGCCCGGACGGCGGTGGGGCCAGCACCCCAGCGGATCGGCAAGGTGGCACTGGTGTCGCGGAGCGGCGTAACGGGCACGGTTGAGGTGTGCAATGGGCCTATGTCGTGATCTTCGTGCTGCTGGTGCTGGACTGCCTGCTGCCGGTGCTCCCTGCGGAGACCAGCGTCATCGCCGGCGGCGCCCTCGCCGCGGGCGGGCAGTTGCGGCTGCCGGTGGTGCTGTTCGCGGCGGTGACCGCGGTCGCGGCGGGGGACCTCCTCACCCATGAGGCCGCCCGGCGGGGTGGACGCAGGCTGTTCGGCCGCTGGACCCGCGAGGGGCGGCCGCGGCGGGTCCTGGCGAAGACCACCGCGGCGCTGCACCGGTGGGGCGGCGCGATCGTGGCGACGGGCCGGTTCGTGCCGATGGGGCGCACCGCGGTGGCGGTGGCGACGGGGTATGCGAGGTTCCCGCGCCGGCGGTTCCTGCCCGCGCTGCTGGTCGGCGCGGTGCTGTGGAGCTGCTACATGGTGGCGCTCGGCTACGTCGGCGGGCGCGTCTTCGACCAGCCGTTCGCGGCCGCCGGGGTGGGCACTGTGGTGTCCGTCGCAATGACCGCGGTGTTTGCGGCATGGCAAATACGGGCACCCCAGAGAGTGCAAGACGGGACTAAACGGAAGGATCAGCGATGAGCTTCACGGACAAGGTCGAGCACAAGGCTGAAGAGCTCAAGGGTGCCGCCAAGGAGAAGTACGGCGACGCCACCGACAACGAGCGGTTGCAGGCCGAAGGTGCCGCCGAGCGTGCCGCCGCCAAGGCGAAGCAGGCCGGCGACCATGTCAAGGACGCCGGCGCTGACGTGAAGGACGCGTTCACGAACTGACCGCACCTCTGACACCATCGGGCCCGCCCCCAGCATCACGGGGGGCGGGCCCGAAGTCTGTCAGGACGCCGCGGACAGCCCCGTGCAGATCAGCATGACCAGGCCGACGGCCAGGTCGTTGGCGGTCGGGGCGCTCCAGCCGTACTGCAGGACCAGCGGCGCGACCAGCAACCAGCCGGCGAGACCGGCGGTGACCCAGGCCAGGGCCGGGGTCGGGCGCAGCAGCCGGACCATGGTGACGATCGCGACGGCGATGCCGACGACCGTGTCACCCCAGAAGACGTCGTAGCGGGCGGCGCCGATGTAGCCGATCGGCACCGCGGACACCACCAGCCAGACCGCGGCCAGGAACACCACGGCGAGGAACGGCGCCGGCGAGGCCTCCCGGCGTTCGGTGCGTTCCTCGAAATCGGCGGTGACCCGGGCGTTCGCGGGGGTCGTGAAGTCCTGGTCGGAGATGAAGCTGGTCATCGCCCGAACCTCGCGCGGATCGGGATGAGCCGGGCTCACCTCGCCGGAGTGCTCTCATTCCACGAGCGGTCCAGCGCCGTCACGCAGTAGGTGCCGGCGGCGTCCGGGACGGTCAGGGAGCCGTCGCCGCCGCGGCGCACCGCCAGCAGCGTGGCCTTGTCGCCCTGCACGCGGTACACGGCGGAGTTGGTGCCCTTGCCCTTCCAGGTGAGCTTGGTGCCGGACACCTCGACGCGGGGCGGGGCGGGAATGTCGGACGGCAGCTGCGACATGATCGGCGGCAGCGCCGGCGTGGCGTAGAAGTTCGCCGCGTACTTCGTCACCGAACCCAGCGCGTCGCTGCGCATGCTCTTCGCGCTGAAGTGGACACTGCCGGTGACCTGCGGATACTTGCGGTTCAGGGCGAGCTGGCGGTCCAGTTCGCCGGCGTCGGACCAGGCGCCGGCCTGCCCGACGCGATAGTCGGCCTGGCCGATCCACAGCTGCACGTCGGTGTCCTTGACGACGCCGACCCACCAGGGCAGCAGCTTGGCGTAGTCGGCGACGTCGAAGCCGATGTTCCAGTACAGCTGCGGCACGATGTAGTCCAGCCACTCCCGCTGGACCCACAGACGGGTGTCGGCGTAGATCTCGTCGTAGGACTGCAGGCCGCGGGTCGGGGAGCCGGCCGGGTCGGTCCGGTCGTTGCGCCAGATGCCGAACGGGCTGATGCCGAACTTCACCCACGGCTTCAGCTTGCGGATCTTGTCGTGCATCTCCTGGACGAGCTTGTTGACGTTGTCGCGGCGCCAGTCGGCGCGGCTCATCCCGCCGCCGTACTGGGCGTACGCCGGCCCGTCCGGATAGTCCTGCTTGTTGACCGGGTACTGGTAGAAGAAGTCGTCGAAGTGCACGCCGTCGACGTCGTAGTTCTTCACGGCTTCGAGCATCGAGTCCTCGACGAACTCGCGGGCCGCCGGGATGCCCGGGTTGAAGTGCAGGCGGCTGCCGCCGGTGCCGGCCGCCGGGTAGACGACCGCCCACTCGGGGTGCTGGCGCAGCGGGTGGTCCGGGGCGAGGGCGTTGATGTCGGGCCCGGCGCCGTTCGGGGCCGGTTGGCTGCCCCGGTACGGGTTGAACCACGCGTGGAACTCCAGGCCGCGGGCGTGGGTCTCGTCGATCATCCAGCGCATGAGGTCGAAGCCGGGCGCCTTGCCCCGCACGCCGGTGATCCACTCGGACCACGGCGCGTACTTCGACGGCCACAGCGCGTCGCCACTGGGTCGCACGTGCACGAAGACCGCGTTGAGGTTGCGCTGGCCGGCGAGGTCGAGCCAGCCCAGGTACTCCGACTTGATCTGCTCGTCGGGCAGCCCGGGGCGGCTCGGCCAGTCGATGTTCTCGACCGTGGTGATCCAGATGCCGCGCAGCTCCCGCGGCGCGCTCAGCGGCTTGCCGTCGCAGCGCAGGTCGGCGCGGGGCTGGGACCGGTCGGCGCGGCCCTGGCCACGTTCCGACGGCGCGGCGTTGGAAGAAGTGGAGCTGACCCAGACCGCCCGGACGGCGCCGACGCCGGCGACCACCGCGAGGACGATGCCGATCACGATCGGCAACACCGGGGGGCGGCGGGGCAGGCTGTGACGCACGTCGACCAGTCTGCCCGGAACCGAAGGCCCCATTGCAAGCGATTCAGGAACTTCTGGACGAAGAGGGGAGGGACTGGTCCTCCAGTTCCGCCATGAGGCGGGCGGTGGCCTGTTCGACGGCGGCGTCGACGAGGCGCCGCTCCGCGACGACGGTGTCCAGGCCGTCGCCGGCGACCTCCGTGGCCGCCTCGGCGACGCGGAGTTCCTGCTCGTGGCGTTTCGTCGCGGTCAGTTCCTGGCGGCGGGCGGCGCGGGCCTCGGTGCGTTCGTACGCGTTGCCGTGCGAGACCAGCTTCAGCCACACGGCCGCGCAGTCCAGGCACACCAGCAGCGCGGCGACGCCGAGATAGAAGAAGCCGAAGCCCCAGAAGTCGGTCTTGACCAGGTGCCACATCGCGGTGGTGCGGGCGCCGAACCCGGCGCCGGCCTCGACCGAGCGCCGGTTGTCGGTGCGCTGCTCGGCGATCTGTGCGTTGAGCGCCGCCATCTGCTTCGCCCGGTCCGCCCGGGCGCTCTCCTGCGTCTGCTGCAGCGCGGCGGCCTCCTCGTCGAGCCGGGTCGCCTCCGCGCTCAGCGCCCGCGACTGCTGCACGAGGGTGTCGCAGAAGCCGCCGGCCGGGCAGCCGGCCCGCCGGGTCACGCCGTCGGCGCGCGAGTCGGCCAGGGCCCGGTCGTATACCTCGGCCGCCTCCTTCCGCTTGGCGGCGGCGAGGCCGTGCAGGTCGGCGACGGCGGCGTCATCGGCGGTGTCCTGCTTGCGCAGCGCGTCGACCTGCTCGGTGAAGGTGGCGATCGCGCCGGAGCGCTCCAGCTGGATGAGCTGCTGGTTGTGCACCGTGCCGAGGTACGCGTCGATCTCGCCCTTGTACCGGGCGAGCATCAGCGGCTCGGTGATGACGACCGCGAACAGCAGGGCGAGCAGCAGCCGGCCCGCGTACAGCCCGACCGTGTGCCGGCGTAACAGCAGCCGCGGGTCGGGGGAGTCGAGACTGTCATAGCTGACCGCGACCCGGCCGACGACGGCCCGGTCGTAGGCGATCACCGCGGCCGCGACGGGCGGCCCGACCAGCCACTGCCACCACGGGTGGGCGTAGTTGGTGCTCGCGTCGATGAACGTCGCGGCGCCGACGATCGCGTAGATGCCGTACAGCAGGATGAAGACCCCGATCGAGCGGTACAGCGCCCGGTCGGTGTGCGTCCGCACGCTCGCGGGGTTCACGTTCGCGACCCTGAGGAGGAAGGTGCGGGTCATGCGGCCACCTCCGCTTCGCTCCGGCGTCCGCATGCCCGGACCCTGCGCTGCCGATGCCCGGCCCCTCTGCTGCGCTCCGGTCCGGTCATGATCCCGACGGTACGCGAGCATAAGTCACATTTGTGGCTTTTATCCAAGTCCTTCTACTGGTGAAACGGCTTCACCTCGCGGACCCAGGTCGCCGGCCAGGCCGAGGACCGTCGGCAGCGCGGCGAGGATCCTGGCCCGGCGCGTACCAGCGCTCGTTGTTACGCGTCATCACCCACGCGACGACGGTGAGCATCCGATCAACAACACGGTCGAGCGGCGCAGCCCGATCCGAGCGATCCGACCGGTCAACGCACACCGTCCAGCGCGCGGTCCCTGTGGCCCGCATGAGCGGGCAGGTCGGTCGCAGGACGGCCACGCCAGGAAGCCAGGAGCACGGCCGCCACGATGATCTGGACCGCGAGGACGGCTGCCTGGGTCGCGGGTGACTTGACGGTCAGCAGCGCCATCGTGGTGTTGACGCCGAAGTGGACCACGATCGACGCGACGACGCCGGCCACCTCGTACGCATACCCGGTCAGCAGGGCCATCGGGAAGACACTGAGCGTGAACAGCAGCCCGCTCCAGCTGAACAGACCGAGTTCGTTCTGCACGGTACCGGTGATGAAGAACAGCGGCAGGTGCCAGACCGCCCAGGCGGCGCCGAGCACCAGACCCGTCTGGAGACGGTTCATCGTGGCGCGCAGACGTGGGTACGCCGTGCCGCGCCATCCTGGTTCTTCGGCGATCGGCCCGGCGATGAGCATGCTGATCAGGAACGGCACCGGTCCACCGGCCGTGGCGACGAGGTCGCGGCCCTCGGTCAGATCCACCACGGGACCGCCCAGGGCTGCCGCGAGCAGTGCGGCACCCACCACCGTCGCCACCGCCAGGACGAGGAGCGGCAGAGCCAACAGCAGTCGTCCGCCCTGCCGCAGCCGCACGGTGTGGGCCGGGACGGGTTCGCGGCGGCGGGCCCGGAGGATCCGGACCGCGATCGCGCCGTACACCGGGCCGAAGCCGCCGAGCAGGTACGGAATGGCGGTGGGGAAGCTCGTCGGCTCGCCGCCGATGACGATCGCGGTGAGCCAGCACGCCAGGGTGGTGGTGAACGTGACGGCCCAGAAGAGCGCGAGGCCGCTACGCCGGCGTACCGGGGAAGGGGTGGTCACGAGGTCGTTCCTTTCACGGAGGTGTGGAGCCGGATGGTGAGCCATGCGGTGATCTGGGCGAGCAACTCGGGGTCGACCGGCCGGCGCAGTTGCCGGGCGTAGGTGCGCAGCGAGGCGGGGCCGGGGTCGCGGCGCAGCAGGTGGGTGAGGTCGCCGATGCGGTGGATCTCCGCTCCGCCGGGTACGAGGCGGTGGATGTCGTCCAGGTCCGCAGGGTCGACCTGGATGTCGTTGCCGCCGGTGACGGCCAGGACGGGGACCCGGATGTTCGCCAGGTCCAGCCGTGAATCATGGGTGAGCAGTTCGCGCATCCAGCGGGCGTTGACCCGCATGCCGGCGACGCGGGCGACGTCGGTGCTGGTCGCCCTGACCCGCGCGAGATACCGCGTGAACAGCGCCAACAGCGGCTTTCGTACTGGGGTGGGCAGACTGCTGACGATCATGTCTGCCTGGCGGCGGAGCGCGTCCTCACCGGTGCGGGCGAATCCGGCCAGCAGCACCACCGCCGCGACTGCCGGACGCGTACCCAGGGGCTGGGCGCTGAGCGCCATAGCATGGACGGCACCCTCGCTGTGCCCGACGACACCGACGGCGTCCGCCTGGATGTCGGGCCGGGCCGCGAGGGCCCGTAGCGCGGCGGCGGCGTCGCGGCGCGTGCCGGTGAATCCGGTCGCTCGCCAGTCTCCGGGCGTGGCTCCGACACCGCGCCGGTCGTACCGCAACGTCGCGATGCCGTGCTGCGCGAGCGCGGCCGCGAGCGGCGGGCCGAGTTCCAGCCGTTGCCGGCGGGTGTTGCCGTCGCGGTCCAGCGGGCCGGAGGCGTGCAGCAGCAGGACGGCCGGGTGCGGGCCGGGCCCGCCGGGCAGGGTCAGCGTGCCGGACAGGAGTAGTCCGTCGTGCGCCTCGGCCGTCATCTCGACTTCCGGCATGACCCGCCTCTCGTGTATCTGTCCTGGTCACTATCGTTCTCAAGAACATTATCAGAATCGATAGTATTATCGTATGTGGGAAGATGGGGTCATGGCAAATGCGGACGTCCTGCTGCATCCGGTCCGGATGCGCATCCTGCAAGCGCTGTTCGACACCGACCCGATGACCACGGGCCAGCTGCGTGAGCGTTTGCCCGACATCCCACCGGCCACGATGTACCGCCATGTCGCGGTCCTGGTCGATGCGGGCGTCCTGGAGGTGGTGGACGAGAAGCGGGTCCGCGGCACCGTGGAACGCAGCTACCGGGTGAGCCAGGAGCAGGGCAGAATCGATCCTGCGGCCCGGGCGGCGATGACCCGCGACGACCACCGGCGGGCGTTCACCACGTTCGCGGCATCGTTGATGGGCGACTTCGACCGCTACCTCACCCACGACGACGTCGACCCGCACCGTGACGGCGTGGTCTACCGGCAGGCCGTGGTGTGGCTGACCGACGAGGAGTTCGCCGCGATGGTCGCCGAGATCGAGCACGCAGTCGTCTCCCGGGTCGGCAACACCCGCGACGGCGGCCGGATCCGCCGCGTCGTCAGCCTCGTCGTCGTACCCGACGAACCCACGACGTGACCCGCTCCAACTCGGCGAACCCACGCTCACCCAGCGCACCGGCGAAGTCCTGCAGCTGGATCCGCGGCCGGCCCGGCCCGTCGAACTCCACGGCAGGTCGGCTCCGGGAACGCCCGCGCCGCGGTCGTCGAGGCGGAGTGCGGCCCCACCGCTGACGGTGTACCGGATGTGCGTGACCTGCGGGGTGTGGACGACTCTGGTCGGCGTGAGTTCGATCGCCTCCTTGTCGGCCAGTTCGAGGTCGGCGTCGAGCAGCCGCAGCCCGGCGCCGAGGACGACCGGGGCGACATGCATTTCCAGTTCGTCCAGCAGGCCTGGCCCTCAGCACCTGGCGGACCAGGGTGCCGGCCACGTCCTTGCCTTTCGCCGCGCGCCTGGCAATCCGACGACTTGACCGACTCGGCGGCATCCGCTCGAGTGACCTTCTGGGATGTCAGAAGTGTGCCACGACTGCCATGCCGTCACTGGCCGTGGCAGTACTTTGACATCGTCATTCCACGAGTTTCCACGTATTTGCAGGGCTATTGGACTGCGGTCGGACTCCTGGTTACAGAGTTGGAACGGTCAAGAAATGTCAGAGCAATGACGCACGGTCAGCCTGCTCTCACCTGCACAGTCGGCTGCACCTGGCCGGCGACACGGGGTGGGGCGCTCGGGACGCCGGCGGTTCGCCCTGGACATGCGTATCCGCACGATCCGCCGTGCCGCGACCCAGGCGTCGCGTCCCTTCACCAGGAATGGGAGTTCTCACATATGTCCACCACCAGCAAGCGGCTGCGCGCGCTTGTCGCCACGGGCGCCATCGGGACGACGGTGGCCCTCGTGCTCGCCGGCTGTGGCGCCAAAGCCGGCGACGAGGAGAAGCCCGGCGGGGCGGCTTCGGCGGCCAGCTGCATCGACACCTCCGGCGACACCATCAAGCTCGGCTTCCTCAACTCCCTTACCGGCGGCATGGCGATCTCCGAGAAGACCGTCTCCAACGTGCTGCACATGGCCGCCGACGAGATCAACGCCAGCGGCGGCATCCTCAAGAAGAAGATCAAGTACGTCCAGGAGGACGGCGCCACCGACTGGCCTACCTTCGCGGAGAAGACCGAGAAGCTGCTCACCCAGGACTGCGTCGGCGCGATCTTCGGCGGCTGGACCTCGTCCTCCCGCAAGGCCGTCAAGCCGGTCGTCGAGAAGAACAACGGCCTCTTCTTCTACCCGGTGCAGTACGAGGGCCTTGAGGCGTCGCCGAACATCTACTACACCGGTGCGACCACCAACCAGCAGATCATCCCCGCGATGGACTTCCTCGCCTCCAAGGGCGTGAAGAACCTGTTCCTCGCCGGCAGCGACTACGTCTTCCCGCGCACCGCGAACGCGATCATCAAGCTCTACGCGGCCAAGCTCGGCATCAAGATCGTCGGTGAGGAGTACGTACCCCTCGACAAGGACGACTGGACCACCCAGGTAGCGAAGATCAAGGCGGCCAAGCCCGACTTCATCTTCAACACCATCAACGGCTCGTCGAACGTCGGCTTCATCAAGGCCTACTACGACGCCGGCCTCACCGCGGAGACGACGCCCATCATCTCGGTGTCGATCGCCGAGGAGGAGGCGCCGGCCATGGGCCACGCGGTCACCGGCCACTACGCGTCCTGGAACTACTTCCAGTCGCTCAAGACCGACACCAACCAGAAGTTCATCGACAGCTGGAAGGCCTACCCCAACAGCAGCGGCGTCACCTCCGACCCGATGGAGGCCGCCTACATCTCGCTGTACCTGTACAAGGCACTCGTCGAGGCGGCCGGCTCGTTCGACGTCAACGCGGTGAACGCCGCGGCGAAGAAGGGCGGCATCACGTTCGCCGCGCCGGAGGGCACCGTCACGCTCGACGGCGAGAACCACCACATCTCGAAGCCGGGTCACATCGGCAAGATCAACGCCAGTAACCAGTTCGACATCGTCTGGTCCTCCGACGCGTTCATCAAGCCCGACCCGTTCCTCAAGGGCTACGACTGGTTCCCGGCGAGCGTCCGCGACCAGCTCGTGAAGTCCGCCGGCTGAAAGGTTCCACCCGGGCGCGGGGTTGCGTCAGACAACCCCGCGTACCCCGGATCCCCCCGCACGTCACCCCCGCACAGAGAGCGAGAGCACGTGGACGCATTGATCCCACCGCTGCTGAACGGCAGCGCACAGGGTGCGCTGCTCCTGCTCGCCGCGCTTGGCCTCTCGCTCACGTTCGGCCAGATGGGCGTGATCAACATGGCCCACGGCGAGTTCCTCATGATCGGTGCCTTCACCGCCTACCTCGTTCAGCAGGTCATCGACTCCAGCAACCTGTCGATCCCGGTCGCGCTGCCCGTCGCGTTCCTCGTCGCCGGACTGTTCGGTCTCCTGCTGGAGGTCAGCATCATCCAATGGATGTACCGCAGGCCGCTGGACACCCTGCTCGTCACGGTCGGTGTCAGCCTGATCCTGCAACAGGCGGCGCTGCAGATCTTCCCGTCCCAGGGCGTCCCGGTGGAGAAGCCGGGCTGGCTCGACGGGCAGCTGACCATCCTCGGCTACGACTGGCCGCTGCGGCAGGTGTTCACCATCCTGCTCGCGGCCGTCTGCGTCGCCGCGCTGGCGGCCTGGCTCAAGTACACCTCGTTCGGCCGCCGCATCCGGGCGACCGTGCACAACCGGGATCTCGCCGAGACCGCGGGGATCTCCACGCGCACCGTCGACCGCCTGACCTTCTTCGTCGGGTCGGGGCTGGCCGGGGTCGCCGGAGTGGCCGCGTCGCTCATCGGCGGTACGAACTCCACAATGGGCGCGCAGTACATCATCCCGGCCTTCCTCGTCGTCGCCGCCGGCGGCATCGGCCAGCTCAAGGGCACCATCGTCGCCGCGTGGGCGGTGGGCGTCGTCCTCTCGTGCTTCGCCTACTGGACGACCGGCAGCCTCGCGCAGGTGCTTGCCTTCATCCTCGTGATCGTCTTCCTGCAGGTGCGCCCGCAGGGCCTGTTCACGGTGCGAACCAGGAGTCTGGTATGACCAAACTGAAGCCCTGGCTTTCCCTCTCCGGCATCGGGGTGTTCGCCGTCCTGCTCCTCGCGGTCGCTCCCCTCGTGCTCACCGATCACTGGCTCAGCAACCTCGGCAAGTACTGCTGCTGGGCGATGGCCGCCGTCGGCATCGGCCTGGCGTGGGGCCGCGGCGGGATGCTCGTGATGGGGCAGGGAGTGTTCTTCGCCCTCGGCGCCTACTCGATGGCCATGCACCTCACGCTGGAGTCCGCCGGTGACGGGGTCCCGGGATTCATGGTGCTCTACGACCCGCTCGCGCCGCTCCCGGCGTTCTGGGAGCCGTTCCGCAGCTCGGCGTTCACCCTGCTGGCGATCGTGCTGCTCCCGGTGATCGCGGCCGGCATCCTCGGCTACGCGCTGTTCAAGCGCCGTGTGAAGGGCGCGTACCTCGCGATCCTGACGCAGGCGCTCGCCGTCGCGCTCGCCACCCTGATCAGCTCCACGATCCGCGAGACCGGCGGCGACACCGGACTGAGCGACTTCAAGTACTTCTTCGGTTTCGTGCTGAAGGACCCGGCGAACAGGACCATGGTGTACCTCATCACGGCCGGGCTGCTCGTCGTGTGCCTGCTCGTGGTGTGGCAGCTCTACCGCAGCCGCTTCGGTGAGCTTCTCGTCGCCACCCGGGACGCCGAGGAGCGCGTGCGCTTCCTCGGCTACGACCCGGCCAACATCAAGCTCGTCGCCTTCGTCGGCGCGGCGCTGATGGCCAGCATCGGCGGAGCGATGTTCGTGCCCCTCGTCGGCATCATCACTCCGGCCGAGATCGGTGCCGCCGCCTCGATCCTCATGATCGCGGGCGTTGCTCTCGGCGGCCGCGCCTCGCTCTTCGGCCCCGCGCTCGGCGCGATGGCGGTCGGCTGGGGGCAGTCGAGCCTCGGCTCCACCTGGCCCGACGGCTGGACCTACATCATCGGCCTGCTGTTCATCGTCGTCATCCTCTTCCTGCCGAAAGGACTGTCATCGTTGCCGGCCAGGTTCACGGCGGCGCGACGGGGCCCGGACGAACAGCCCGCAGCGCCGACCGCCCCCCTGCAGCTCGAGGAGGCGAAGTCGTGACCAGGCCCACTTCCTCAGGCGACTCGCTCGTCGTCACGGACCTCCACGTCGAGTTCTCGGGCTTCGTCGCGGTCGGCGGCGTCTCCTTCGACGCGCACCCTGGCGAGGTCCGGTTCCTCATCGGCCCGAACGGTGCCGGCAAGACGACCTGCATCGACGCCATCACGGGGCTCTCCGCGGCCACCGGGTCGGCGCGGCTCGGCGAGCAGGAGCTGCTCGGCAGGCCGGTGCACAAGATCGTCCGACTCGGGGTCGGCCGCACGTTCCAGACCGCGAGCGTCTTCAACGAGCTCTCGGTGCTGCAGAACCTCGACATCGCCGCCGGACGCCACCGCCACTGGACCTCGCTGCTGCGGACCCGGCGTGGCGTCGACCCGTCGATCATGCAGGCGCTCGAGGAGACAGGACTCGCCGGCGAGCTCGCCACGCCGGCCGGCATCCTGTCGCACGGCCAGAAGCAGTGGCTGGAGATCGCGATGCTGCTCGTGCAGGACGCGAGGGTCCTGCTGCTGGACGAACCTGTCGCCGGTATGAGCCACGACGAGCGCACCGCGACCGGCGAGCTCCTGCAGCGCGTCGCGGCGAAGCGCATCGTGCTGGTCGTCGAGCACGACATGGACTTCATGCGCCGCTTTGCCACCCGCGTGACGGTGCTGCACCAGGGCAAGGTGCTCTCGACCGGCACGGTGGCCGAGGTGCAGGCCGACCCCAAGGTGCAGGAGGTCTACCTCGGCACCGCGGGTGCCGCGACCACGGCCGCCATGTCGGTCGTGCCCGACGTGGTAGCCGTCGGGCTCGCAAGCTCACCGGAGATGGCAGCCGGGACACAGCAGCAGGAGGAGGACCTACATGCTTGAGCTCACCGACATCGAGGCCGGCTACGGGCGCACGCGGGTGCTGCACGGGGTGACGGTGCCGGCCGGAAAGATCGTGGCCGTGCTCGGCCACAACGGCGCCGGCAAGACGACGCTGTTGCGTGTCGCGATCGGGCTCATCAAGCCGACGAAGGGCCGCGTGTACTTCGACGGCGAAGACATCGCGTCGCTGGCCCCCAACAAGCGCGTCGCCCGCGGCATGGCATACGTGCCGCAGGGTCAGCAGGCGTTCGGCCAGCTCACGACGCTTGAGAATCTGCAGCTCGTCGCCGACGGGCGCCGGGGCGGCAAGGCCCTTATCGACGCGCAACTGGCTCGCTTCCCCGCACTGGAGCAGTTCGCATCCCGCAAGGCCGGCCTGCTCTCGGGCGGGCAGCGTCAGCAGCTCGCGATCGCCCGCGCCCTGATCACCGAGCCGAAGCTGCTCATCCTCGACGAGCCGACCGAGGGCATCCAGCCCACGATCGTCGCCGAGATCGAGCACACCATCGTGCAGCTGGCCAGTGAGGGCATCCACGTGCTGCTCGTCGAGCAGCACATCGGCTTCGCCCTCGAGGCCGCTGAGCGTTACGTCGTGCTCGCCTCGGGCTTCGTCACACAGACCGATGACGGGGGCTCGGCAGCCCTCTCCACCGTGCGGGCCGCCATGGCGATCTGAGCCGACATTGCCGTTTTCCTGGCCTGCAATGCGGTCGTAACAACGGACCCGGATCATGCCCCACGCGTAGCGTGAGGGGATGCCATTGTGAGCAGAACAGGCAACGCGCGTGCGGCCGCGGAGGACAGCCTCGAGGACTATGCCTTCCGATATGTGCCGCGCACCTTCCGGCGCTGGAGCGCGGCCTCCGTCGGCGCGACCGCCCTCGGGTCCATCGCGTTCCTCGCCGATTTCTCGATCGGCGCGAGCGTCGGCATCGACCACGGCACCGCCAACGCCGTGCTCGGCATCCTGTTCGCGTCGGTCATCATCATCATCGTGGGCGTGCCCGTCGCCTACTACGCCGCCCGCTACAACCTCGACCTCGACCTCATCGCCCGTGGCTCGGGATTCGGCTACTACGGCTCGATCATCACAACAGTGGTCTTCGCGGGCTTCACCTGCATCTTCTTCGCCCTGGAGGGCGCCATCATGGCGCAGGGGCTGCAGGTGGCGACGGGGACGCCGCCGTGGCTCGGCTATCTCGTCTCGACCGTGGTCGTGATCCCGATCGTCATCTACGGCATGCGTGCACTGGAGCGCCTGCACTTCTGGACCACGCCCATGTGGCTCGCCCTCGCCCTGCTGCCGCTGCTGTGGATCCTCGTCTCCGACCCCGAGTCGGTGCGCGCCTTCACGTCGTTCAGCGGCAATTCCGACGGCTCGATCACGTTCGGCGCCGTTGTCTCAAGCGCGGCCGTGTGCTTCGCCCTCACCCCGCAGCTGGCGGAGCAGATCGACTACATCCGCGCCATGCCGCCGCGAACGCCGGCGAACGCCCGCTCGTGGTGGACGTCGTTCGCGTTGTCCGGCCCCGGCTGGGTCATCTTCAGCAGCATCAAGCAGGTGATCGGGGTGTTCCTCGCCGTCTACGTCCTCGTGAAGGTGGATCCCACGCTCGGGCACAGCGCGACCGAACCGGTCAAGCAGTTCGTCGGCATGTACCAGACCCTGTTCCCCGACTGGCTCGCCATCGTCCTCGCCCTCGTGCTCATCGTGGTCGCGCAGGTGAAGATCAACGTGACGAACGCGTACTCGGGCTCGCTCGCCTGGTCGAACGTCTTTACCCGGGTGGCGAAGCACTATCCGGGTCGCACGATCTTCGTACTGCTCAACCTCGTGATCGCATACGCGCTCATGATGATGGACGTCTTCACCCTCATCTCCTTCGTGCTGAGCCTGTACGCGAACGTCGTCATGGCGTGGCTCGTGACGATCGCCACCGATATCGCGATCAACAAGTGGGTGCTGCGCATCTCGCCGCGCTTCCCGGAATTCCGCCGCGGCATGCTGCACGACTGGAACCCGGTGGGGCTCGTGTCGGTGGGACTCGCCTCGGTGCTTTCACTGCTCGCGTTCGCCGGGCTGCTCGGCACCGCCGTCAAGCCGTTCTCGGTGCTCATCGCGATCGGCGTCGCGTTCGTCGCCACGCCGGTCATGGCCCTCGCCACGCGGGGGCGCTACTACCTGCGCCGCCGCTCCGACGGCATCGATTCCCCCCGGTTCGACGAGCACGGCAACCCCTCGGGTGAGCGGTTCCGCTGCCATGTCACCGGATATATGTTCGAGCGGCCGGATATGCTGGCCTCGGCCCAGCGAGGGTCGCACGGCCAGTTGCAGTACGTCTCGTCGCTGGCGCTCACGCTCGACAGTTCCGATCGCTACGTGCTTCCGCCGGAAGTCACCGGCCCCCCGCACCGGCGACCGATCGAGGCAGGGGAACGTGATGGAGGAGCCGGTCGACACCGCGACCGCGATTCTGGCGAGCGCTGCGGCCCTGCTGCGTGAGCACACGTTCGACGACATCTCCTACCGTGCCCTCGCCGACGAGGTCGGCATCTCGGAGCGCACGGTCTACCGCCAGTACCCCACGCGTGCGCACCTGCTCGCCGCACTGTCGAACTGGATTGAGCAGACCCATTTCCCGCTGCCGCCGTTCGTGACCGTGGCCGATTTCCGCGCCGCCGTGCACGAGCGCTTCCGCGCCTTCGACGCGTCGCCCGCGTATGCATACGTCGGCGCACGGGCGTCCGCGATCTCGCTGACGGTCGACGCCGAGCCTGCCTACATCACGCGTGCGATCGAGGCGATGCTCGACGTGTCGGCTTCGACGCTCAACCGACGGGATCGGCGGCGGGTCGCGGCATCCCTGCGGTACTTCTCGTCGGCGATGTTCTGGGCGCGACTGCGCACGGGTTTCGACATGGATGCCGACGAGATCTGCGACGCGTTCGATCGCGCCGTGGGCGCCGTGCTCGCGAGGCTGCTCGACGCGACGTGGGCGAAGCCGTGACCGGGTCGACGGACGTCCCGGCGCTGAGCGGCACGCAAGCGGCGATCCTCGCCGCCTATGCCGAGCTGATCGAGGAAGTCGGCAGCGACGACGTGTCGTTCCGGCTCGTCGCGCGCCGGGCCGGCATCGCCGAGCGCACGGTGTTCCGCAACTATCCCACGCGGGTCGACCTGCTGCTGGCGACCGCGACGTGGATCGAGGCGACGGTGTTCGCCCGCGAGGAGTCGCACTCGATCTTCGACATCCCCCTCGCGATCCGCGACGCGATGCAGCGGTACGACGAGCGGCCGGAGCTCGCGCACGTCGTCGCCGAGACGGCAATGCGCGGCGTGAGCGGCACGGCGCCGTCGCTCGGCCGGCCGCACCTCGAGCGGCTGCTGGATGCCGAGGTGCCATCCCTCGATGAGCCGCAGCGCAGGGCGGTCATCGTGGCGCTGTCCCACCTCGACTCCGCCGCGACCTGGGTGACGTTTCGCCGCGAGTTCGGCATGGACCGGCGTGACATCGCCGACGCCGCCGCGTGGGCGGCGGAGGCGGTGCTCGACAGCATCCGCGACCGCGTCGCCCAGTAGCGCCGCGTCGTCGAAATGCTCGGCGACAGTTTCGTCATCATGGACACAGGCGAGGTCGTGCGGGCCGGCGACAAGGCCGACCTGCAGGACCCCGCCCTGCGCTCGCTACTGACCGTCCCGATCGTCCAGGTCCTTCACCAGAATCCTGCACAGCTCGGGTTCGCGGATCTCGTTGCCGTCCTTGAAGACCACGTAATACGTGTCGACCAGGCCGTGCGGCCACTCCGCGAACCCCAGCCGCAGATACAGGCGCTCGGCGTCGGCGTTGTCCAGGCTGATGCCGAGCGCCAGCTGCGTGTGCCCCTGCTCGCGGACCAGCCGCTCGGCGGCGTGGACCAGCGCGGTGCCGATGCGGTTGTTCCGCAACGGCTCCACCACCCGCAGGCGGTTCAACAACGGCACACCCGGCAGGTGCTTGCGCAGTTCAGCCTCTTCGGCGTCCTCGAACCATACGTAGACACAGCCCACGGCCTTGCCGTGCAGCCATGCCACCAGGAGGACGCCGTTGTCCTCGGATTGTCGTGCCATTCGTTCGGCGAGGAATGACGCGTCGCCGAACGCGGCGACCACGAGGTCGAGCTCACGCTCGATCGCGGGTCTGACCTCCAGTTGATCTGACAACACTCAGCAATAGTGCCTTCTCGTGCGACCACGGTCGATGAGCACCGGGGGCGGGGCGGGGCGGCGATCCACCACCCCGACCCCGGTTCCGCATTGCCGGGCCGCCCCCTCCACCGGTCCGACATGCAGGTCACGGAATTGACGGCGACTTGCCTGACGTCAGACTAAACTTCAGTTCGAGCTGAAGCAACGCATCGACCGCAGACGCTTGACCTGGGGTTTGCTATGGTGAATGCCGTCAGGAATGTTCATCCGGATTCTGAAGTCCGAATCATCCGAAGGATGCTCATGGCGGCATCGACACCGAATGCGAAAACCCGTCTGGCGGTCCGGCTGAAGTCGCTGCGGACCGCGGCGGACGGCACCACGCTGACCCAGAGCCAGCTGGCCAAGGCCCTCGGCGTGAGCCCGCCGCTCATCTCGTCGTGGGAGTCGCCCGGCAAGCCCGACCTGCCGCCCGCCGGCCGGATCAGCTCCTACGCGCGGCTGTTCTGCACCGAGCGTTCCTTCGCGGGCGGCCGGGTCCGCCTCGTCGCCGAGGACGAGCTCGACCACGACGAGCAGGCCCGCCGGCGCGAGCTGGAAGAGGAGCTGCTCGCCCTGCGCGACGCCGCCAACGGCAGCACCACCGGCCCCATCCGGCACGCCGACGAGGAGCTGCGCCGGCTGCACAGCGGGCCGCTGTTCTTCGCCGACGGCCGCCCGATCACGATCGTCTGCGCCCGCCTCCCACCCGGCTTCCGGCGCAACATGCCCTATGTCGACCCGGCCGAGCCGGACTACACCGAGTCCTACACGTATGCCGACCTCGACACGCTGCTCGAGCTGCACGGCCACATCCGCGCCGCGAACCCGCTGAGCCACATCGAGATCCGCACCGACGACGCACTGTCCGCCGACGACCTCACCACGCACCTCGTCCTGCTCGGCGGCGTCGACTGGAACCTGCTCACCCGCGACCTGCTCGGCCGGCTCGATGTGCCCGTGTCGCAGCACGATCGGCTCGGCGACGACGAGACCGGCGCCGCGTTCCACGTCCGGCACGGCGGCGACGTCCAGATCTTCGCGCCCACCCTCGTCGACGGGCAGCTCGTCGAGGACGTCGCCCACTTCTACCGGGCGCCGAACCCGTACAACCGGCTGCGGACCGTCACCATTTTCAACGGCATGTTCGGCCGGGGCACCTACGGTGCGGTGCGCTCGCTGACCGACGAGAGGTTCCGCGACCGCAACGGTGGGTACCTCGCAGCCCGGTTCGCGTCTCGCGATACCTTCAGCATCCTCACGTCGGTGCAGATCGTCAGAGGGGAAGTCTTGACGCCTGACTGGACGGTCCCCGAGACCCGGCTGCACGAATGGCCGGAGCCCACGGAGTGACCCAAGGGCCGCGACCGGTCCCACCGCGGGTGCAGGCGCACCACGCGTCGCACACGCGACTGCTCAGCACCGCCACCGTCCGCTCGGCCCGCACCGCCGGGGTCAACGCGGTCATCGTGCCGACCGCCCGGCCGTATGGTTACTTGCGCGACGCCGCCGAGCTCGTCAAGGACCTCAACTGCCAGCTCATCGTGCTGTGCAGCAAATGGGCCGACGCCGGGCGGGCGCTGGAGCTCGCCGCCGACGTCGGTGTCCGGGTGGTCACCGTCGACGTCGAACACGACCAGCCGCGGCTGCCGGAGCTGCGCACCTCGACGATGCTCACCGGACAGGGCTGGCGGCGCTTCTCCCGCAAGACCGACACCAGCCTGAAACGCAACGTCGGCCTCGCCCTCGCCCGCATGGTCGGCTGGCGCTTCGTGCTCTTCCTCGACGACGACATCCGCGTCGAGGAGCCCGGCGACATCTGGGACGCGGCCGCCCTCGCCGAGACCCACGCGGCCGTCGGCCTGGTCAACCACGGCTTCCCCGACAACTCCGTGGTCTGCCACGCCTACCGCAGGACCGGCGGCATCCAGGGCACATTCGTCGGCGGCGGCGCGCTGGTCGTGCAGGTCAACCGGACCACCTCGTTCTTCCCCAACATCTACAACGAGGACTGGTTCTTCCTGCTCAACGGCCATGGCATCGACCCCGTCACCATGGTCGGCAAGGTCACCCAGAAGGAGTACGACCCCTTCCGCGACACCGTGCGCGCCCGCGGCGAGGAGTTCGGCGACACCCTCGCCGAAGGCGTCTACGCGCTGCTGGACGACGGCAAGACCATCGACGCCGCCGACGCCGGCTACTGGGAGGGCTATCTCCAGGTCCGGCGGGACTTCATCCAGGAGGTCCTCGGGCGCCTGCCACGCGCCATCGTCGCCGACGAGGCCGAGCGGCACCGGATGGCGGCCGCCCTCGCCGGCGCCCACGGGCGCAGCCTCACCATCACCCCGGACCTGTGCGTGGAATACCTGCGCGCCTGGGCCGCGGACCGGCGGCTGTGGCAGACCTGGCTCGGCAAGCTGCCGCACAAGCCGTCGGCCGAGGCAGCGCTGCGCTACCTCGGCCTCAAGCCGCACGTCGCCTGAACCGCTCGGCATCGCCGTCGCTCAGCACCGCCAGGTCACGGCGCCGGTCTGGACGCCGCTGAACCGAATGACCGCGGCGATGGTCCTGCCGCCACCGCGGGTGATGCGCGTCGACTCGGCCTGTGCCGGCGACGGCAGCGGCTCGACGGTGCCGGCGTGCCAGACCGCCGGCCGGCCGGGGTCCTTGCCGCCGCCGTCGATCTCGCCGGCGAGCCGGCCCTCGCCCAACGCGGCCCAGGGCATGAACGTGCCGAGATCCTCCGTCTTGCCGGTGCGGATGTTGTACCGTCCACCGCCTCCCGCATTCAGGAAACCGAACGCCCAGTCGCCGGAGACGCCGGTCAGGTCCGAGAACTCCGTCAGCCACACGAGCGTCCCGTCCGGCCGCCTGAGCGCGGGCGTGCCGTTCGCCGAACCGGCCACGACCCCGTCGTCGGTGATCCAGCCCGGCTCGAAGTAGTCGGCGCGGCCCGAGATCAGCTGCGCGGTGCCGGGTGCCGACGCCGGCCACAGCACGGCTCCCAGCGGCGGACCGAGGGCCTGGATCCCACCCACGGCCGTGGTCGACCCGTCGTACGCCAGGCCAACGACGTCGCCCCGGGCGTTGATCGCCCGCGGCTCGACCCATTTCGCCTTCTCCGGCAGCCGCAGGAGGTCGGTGCGGCCGTCGCGGTACACCCAACCGATGTGCTCGGCGCCGAGCGGCTCGCGGCTGGACCAGCCGATCACCACCCCCGACGGGTTCACCGCGTGCGGCAGCGGATCCACGCCCGGCAGCCCGGTCATCTCCTGCAACGCGGCACCGTCGAGGGAGAGCAGCGGCGGCTTGCCCGAGCCATGGACCGGCCACGCGACGGTGAAACGCCCGGTCGGGTCGATGGCGTCGATCGGGGACTCCGACCGTTCGAGCGCGCAGACCCACGGCGGCATCGACGCCGACGGTGACGGCCGGGCCGGCTGCGACGCCGGTGGGCGGTCGACCGCCAGCGCCACCCCCGCGGCGACGACGAGCATCGCCGCGGTGAACGCGGTGACCCGCACCATGCGGTTGCGACGTTCCCGGGCCCGGCCGGTGCGGACCGCGGCCTCCAGGTCCACCATCGACGGCGGCAGTTCCTCGAAATCGGCCAGTTGCAACAGGTCACTCATGTCGTGCTCCCCGTGGAGACGTCGGCGCTGAGGTGGCGGCGCAGGGTCGCCAGACCGTCGGAGGTCTGGCTCTTGACCGTGCCCTCCGCGATGCCCAGCGTCGCCGCCACCTCGGCGACCGGAAGGTCACACAGGAACCGCAGGACCAGCACCGCCCGCTGGCGGGCCGGCAGTTTGCGCAGCGCGGCCCGCACGACCACCGCTTCGTCGACGGCCGGCCCCGAGACCGGCCGTTCCGGAAGCGTGTCCGTGAGCCGCACCCGCGACCAGGGCTTGCGCTCCTCGCGCAGGAACGTCCGGAGCAGCATCTTGCGGACGTACGCGTCGACGTGCTCGACGCCGCCGACGTGCTTCCACCGGGTGTACAGATCCGCCGCCGTGCTCTGCACGATGTCGTCCCCGCGGTGGAAGTCGCCGGTCAGCAGCGCAGCCAGCCGGCGCAGTTGCGGCATCCGTGTTCGCAGGTACTCGACGTACTCGCGTTCCAGGTCCTCACGCACGTGACCTCCTCAGCATCTTCAAGGCGTCGGGGGCGACGTCAGGTTGGGACGCAGGAGTAAAAACCTGCGCCACGTGGTATGCCAGAGGCACGGCTCCGGCGGAGGTGGGACATCCATGGGCAAGGACGTCGAAACGACCGAGTTCAGCCGTGAGGACCGTATGCGCTACCGCGACAAGGTGCGGCAGTGCCTCGACGCGTTCGCCAGGATGCTGGCCGACTCGCACTTCGAGGACGGCGACGGCATGAGCGGCCTGGAGATCGAGCTCAACCTCGTCGACGAGCAGCACGACCCGGCGCTGCGCAACCAGCGGGTCCTCGACGCGCTCGCCGACCCCGCGTTCGTCACGGAGCTCGGCCAGTTCAACATCGAGATCAACGTGCCGCCCCGGCGGCTCGCCGGCGACGGGCTCGCGGGGTTCGAGGAGCAGGTCCGGGCCAGCCTCAACGCCGCCGAGCAGCACGCGGCGAGCGTCGACACCCGGCTGGCGATGATCGGCATCCTGCCGACGCTGCGCCGCGACCAGCTCACGCCCGACGTGTTGTCGGCGAATCCGCGGTACGCGCTGCTCAACGAGCAGATCTTCGCGGCCCGGGGTGAGGACCTGCTGATCGCGATCGACGGGGTGGAGCGGCTGCACGTGCGGTGCGACTCGATCGCGCCGGAGGCGGCCTGCACCAGCGTCCAGTTCCACCTGCAGGTCGGCCCGCAGCAGTTCGCCGCGCACTGGAACGCGGCCCAGGCGATCGCCGGCGTCCAGGTCGCGCTCGGCGCCAACGCGCCGTTCCTGTTCGGCCGCGAGCTGTGGCGCGAGACCCGCATCCCGCTGTTCGAGCAGGCCACCGACACCCGCGCCGAGGAGCTGAAGTCGCAGGGCGTGCGCCCCCGGGTCTGGTTCGGCGAGCGGTGGATCACGTCGATCTTCGACCTGTTCGAGGAGAACGTGCGGTATTTCCCGTCGCTGCTGCCGATCTGCGAGGACGAGGACCCGCTCGGCGTCCTGGACGGCGGAGGCGTGCCGAAGCTCGACGAGCTGCGGCTGCACAACGGCACCGTGTACCGCTGGAACCGCCCGATCTACGACGTCGTCGACGGCAAACCACACGTCCGGGTCGAGAACCGGGTCCTGCCCGCCGGGCCGACGGTCGTGGACAGCATGGCCAACGCCGCCTTCTACTTCGGCCTGGTCCGCCGCCTCGCGGAGATGGATCGTCCGGTCTGGACGCAGATGTCGTTCGGCGCCGCCGAGGAGAACTTCCACACCGCGGCCCGCCTCGGCATCGACGCGTCCGTGTTCTGGCCGGGTCTCGGCGCGGTCCCGGTGACCGAGCTGGTGCTGCGCCGCCTGCTGCCCCTCGCGCACGAGGGCCTCGACGGGTGGGGTGTCGACCCCGGCCACCGCGACCGCCTGCTCCGCGTCATCGAGCAGCGCTGCCTCACCGCCCGCAACGGCGCGACGTGGCAGGTCGAGACCGTCCACCGCATCGCGGGCGCGGGTGAGATCGACCGCGACGACACCATGCGCAAGCTGCTGGAGGAGTACCTTCCCAGGATGCATTCCAACGTGCCCGTGCACGAGTGGTGACCGGCGGCGAGGTCCGCGTCGATGTGGACGGTGCGGTGGCGACGCTGCTCATCGACAACCCCGTCAAGCGCAACGCGTTGACCGCCGCCATGTGGACCGCGGTGCCGAAGCTGCTGGAGGGGCTCGCCGCCGACCCGGCCGTCAAGGTCGTGGTCGTCGCCGGGGCGGGCGGCACGTTCTGCGCGGGCGCCGACGTCGACGACGCGCCGGCGATCGCGGCCGGCGGTGAGGACAGCGTCGCCGTGCACGCCGAGCGGGCCCTGGCCGCGTTCCCGAAGCCGACCCTCGCCCGGATCGACGGGTTCTGCGTCGGCGGCGGGTGCCAGCTCGCGGTCGCCTGCGACCTGCGGTTCGCGGCCGAGGACAGCCGCTTCGGCATCACCCCGGCGAAGCTCGGCATCGTGTATCCGCGCTCGACGACCCAGCGCCTGGTCGCGCTCGTCGGGCCGGCCCGGGCGAAGCTGCTGCTCTTCACCGGGGAGCTGATCGACGCGCGGTCCGCCGAGCGGATCGGCCTCGTCGACGCCGTGCTCGCCCCCGACGCCCTGGCGGCGTCGGTGCGGGCCACCGCCGCCACCATCGCCGGCCGCTCCCAGCTCAGCGTCCGGACGGCGAAGGCGATCATCGACGGCTGGGACGGCCCGGTCCGGCAGGACCCCGCGGAGGTGGCGGAGGGGATCGCCGCGTTCAGGGCCCGGCGGGCTCCGGTGTGGCCGGCAGGCTGACCGCGCGGGGGCGGGCCGCGGCCACCGCGAGCAGGGTGCCGAGCACCCCGATCAGGCAGTAGCCGGACAGGACCAGCGCCGCGCGGCCCACCCCGACGCCGTCGAAGTAGACGATGCCCCGGATTGCCTCGGTGCCCAGGCCCGGCGGCAGCCACGGCCCGACGGCCCGCCAGAACGGCGGCAGCAGCGGGGCCGGATAGGCGCCACCGGCGCTCGGGTTGCCCAGCACCACGAACAGGAGCACGGCCAGGCCGGTACCGATGAAGCCGAACGCGGCCTGCAACGCCATCGTGAAGGCGCCCGACGCGAGGACCAGCAGCGCGCCGAACCAGGTCAGCTGCGCGAGGTGGCCGTCGATGGCGCCGTAGATCGCGCCGCTGACCAGGGCACCGCCGAGGCCGGACAGCACCGCGTAGGCGAGCAGCGACAGCAGGCGGATCACCGCGCGGTGCGGGTTGGCGGGGCGGGCGCCCTTGCTGGTGCTCAGCGCGATGGCGACGAGATACCCGCCGACGACCCAGCCGAGCGCGAGGTAGAAGCCGGACAGGCCGCGGGCGTCGCCGAGCAGCGCCGGCTTGACGTCCTCGACGGTGAACGCGCGGTCCTGGGCGTCCTCCAGCGGCGTGACGATCTGCTGCAGGACCTGCCCGACACTCGCGCCCGCGCCGCTGGCGATGATCAGCCGGTCGGTGGCGTCGGTCGTGGAGACGATGAAGGCGCCGTAGACCTCCCGGCGGTCGATCATCCGGCGGGCCGACGCCTCGTCGGGCACGCCCCGCGCGTCCAGAGGCGCCCCCGGCAGCGCGTCGAGCTGCCGGACGAGCTCGCCGAGCTGCTGCGCGGGCGCGGTGACGGCGATCGGGATCCGGTGCGGGGTCGGCTCGTGGAAGGCGCCGATGTAGCTGGCGATGAACGCCAGCTGCACGGCCAGGACCGCGAGGACCAGCGCGCCGGCACGCGGGGTGACCCCGTCACGTACCTCACGAAGAAAATCCGATTTCAACACATTTGACGGTATCAGGCCTTGCGGAACACCCACACCCGCATCAGCACGAAGCGCAGCACGGTCGCGGTCAGGTTGGCGATCACCAGGACCGTCACCTCCAGCAGGTGCGGGTGTACCGGCGCGACCGCCGCCAGCAGCAGCAGCGAGCCGGAGGTGAGCGCCAGCCCGAGCGCGAACAGCAGCAGGCCCTGCGCCTGGTGTCGCCCGGCGTTCGCGGCGCCCCGCACGGCGAACGTCAGCCGCCGGTTGAGCGCGGTGTTACCGACGGCGGTGACGAGCAGGGCCGTGAAGTTCGCCGCCTGCGCCCCGGTCGCCGGCCGCAGGAGCGCGAACAGCAGCAGGTACGCGGCCGTGGACAGCACCCCGATCGCGGCGAAGCGCAGCAGCTGCGACGGCATCGCCGCCGGTACGCCCGCCGCGACGAGCGGCTCCCGGCCGAACTTCGAACGCAGCGACTGCAGTGGCAGCGTCCCGTTGAGCAGCCCCCGGCCGAGCCGGGCGATGCCCTTGAGGTCGGCGACGGCGGTCGAGACGATGTCGACGCGGCTGTCCGGGTCGTCGACCCAGTCGACCGGGACTTCGTGGATGCGCAGCCCGGCCCGCTGGGCGAGCACCAGCAGCTCCGTGTCGAAGAACCAGCCGGTGTCCTCGACCAGCGGCAGCAGCTGCTCGGCGACGTCCTTGCGGATCGCCTTGAAGCCGCACTGCGCGTCGGAGAAGCCGACCTGCAGCGTCCCGCGCAGCAGCAGGTTGTAGGAGCGGGAGATGAACTGCCGCTTCGCGCCCCGGACCACCCGGGAGCTGCGGGCCAGCCGGGTCCCGACCGACACGTCCGAGTGCCCGGACAGCAGCGGCGCGACCAGCGGCAGCAGCGCGTTGAGATCGGTACTGAGGTCCACGTCCATATAGGCGAGCACCGGCGCGTCGGAGGCGTCCCACGCGGCCCGCAGCGCCCGCCCGCGGCCCTTCTCGGTCAGGTGCAGCACCTCGACGCCGGGCAGCTCGCCGGCCAGTCCGGTGGCGACCGCGAGGGTCCCGTCGGTGCTGGCGTTGTCGGCGACGGTGATCCGAAAGGGGTACGGGAACGTCGCGGCGAGGTGGGCGTGCAGCCGGCGCACGCACGGGCCGAGGTCGCGCTCCTCGTTGTGGACGGGGACGACGACGTCGAGGACCGCGGTGGTGGCGGTCAGGTCGGCGATGGCTGCTGCGCGCGGGAGCGTCGTTGTGGTCATGTCACCAAGGTCGGGTCCGCAGCTTCCGGCACCTTGTGGCGATCCTGTGCCCCACCTGTGAAAAGGGGCCGCCTCGGTTGAGGCGACCCCTTTGTGGACGTGCTTTTGTGGACGTGCGTTACGACAGGTCGTACACCGTGACGCCGCCGACCGTCTGCGCGGTGTAGTTGGCCGCGACCCACGTGGCGATCTCGGCGCTGACGCTGCTGCCGCCGTTGCTGCGCCCGCCGACGCCGGCGCCGCCGATGAAGTAGTGGATCTGGCCGTTCGCGACGTACTGCTGGAACTGCGCCAGGCTCGGCGCGGGGTCGCTGCCGTTGAACCCGCCGATCGCCATCACGGGCAGCTGCGTGGCCAGCTGGTATCCGGAGGCGCTGTTGGACCCGACGGCCGCGCCGACCCAGGTGTAGTCCGACGCGTTGTCCCGCAGCAGCGCGACGAGCTCCGCGCTCGGGGTGGTGGCGTTGAGCAGGCCGCCCATGCCGCCGCCCCCCATGCCGCCGCGCTGCCCGCCGCCGGGGAAGGTGCCGGTCGTGGTGCCGGCTCCGGGTGCGGTGCCGGCTCCGGGTGCGATGCCGCCGCCGGGGGGTATGCCGCCGGGACCGGTGCCGCCGGGGGGCGTGCCGCCGTTGCGGAAACCGCCGCCGCCCATGCCGCCGCGGCCGCCGCCGAAGGACGAGCCGGCCACCGCCGGGCCGGCCGTGACGATCGAGCCGCTGTGCGGCGTGGCGACGGTGTTCATCGAGTACGCGACGGGCCCGCCGAGCAGCGCGAACAGCGCCGCCACCGCGGCCGCGAGCCCGACCCGCCGCCCGATGACCCGGCCGAGCTGCTGGCTGACCAGCAGCCCCACCGCGCCCGCCGCGCCGGCGAGCAGGACCGCGACGCGCAGCCACGGGTGGAAGTCGGTGGCGCGGGCGAGCAGGACGTACGACCAGATCCCGCTGACCGCGACCGTCGAGGCGAGAGTGAGCAGCGCGAGGAGGTTGTCGCGCCGGCGCCACAGGGTCACCGAGCCCATCGCGACCAGCGCGCCGATCGCTGGTGCCAGGGCGATGGTGTAGTAGTCGTGGAAGATGCCCTGCATGGTGCTGAAGACGACGGCGGTCACCACCAGCCAGCCGCCCCACAGGACGTAGGCGGCCTTCCGCGTCGACCAGACCAGGCCCGCGACCAGGAAGATCAGCGCCGCCGGCAGCAGCCACGACGCCTGCCCGCCGGTCTGCCCGTCGAACATCCGCGACCAGCCGGTCGCGCCCCAGCCGCCGCCGTTGCCACCGCCCCCGCCACCCCCGCCGACGCTGCCGGTCTCGTTGCCGGTGATGCGGCCGAGGCCGTTGTAGCCGAGCGTCAACTCCAGGATCGAGTTGGTCTGCGACCCGCCGACGTAGGGCCGCCACGACGCCGGGGTCAGCTCGACGACCGCGACCCACCACCCGGCCGAGACGACCAGCGCCGCGCCGGCGATCAGCAGCTGCACGACCCGGCGCCCCCAGCCGGCCGGCGCGAACAGCAGGTACGCCAGCACGAACGCGGGCACCACCAGCAGCGCCTGCAGCATCTTGGTCAGGAACCCGAAGCCGACGCTGCTCGCGGCGAACACCAGCCACCAGGTGCTGCCCCGCTCCAGCGCCCGGACCATGCCGTAGACGCCGGCCACGAGCAGCAGCATGAGCAGCGCGTCGGGGTTGTTGAACCGGAACATCAGCGTGGCGATCGGCGTCGTCGCGAGCACCGCACCGGCGAGCAGCCCGGCCGCCGGCCCGTGCCAGCGGCGGACCGTCAGGTACAGCAGGCCGACCGTCGCCACCCCGATCAGCGCCTGCGGCACGAGGATGCTCCACGAGCTGAGCCCGAAGATCCGCACCGACAGCCCGGTCACCCACAACGCCGCCGGGGTCTTGTCCACGGTGATGAAGTTGGACGCGTCCGAAGAGCCGAAGAACCACGCCTTCCAGCTCTCGGACCCGGCCTGCGCCGCCGCGGCGTAGAAGGCGTTGCCCCACCCGGAGGCACCGAGGTTCCACACGTACGCCACCAGCGTGCCGACCAGCAGCACCCCCAGTGCCGTCCGGACCCAGACCGGGTCCCGCGGCGGCGTGTCCGTGGGTGCGTGGGGAATCGCAGCGGTGCGGCTCAGCGTCGTCGTCATGCAGCCGAGACTGCGACCCGCCCCTGCCAGCACCTTGGGTCCGACCTGTGCGCCACCTGTGAGTCCATCCCCGCCACCGGCACGCTCACGGCCGGAGCAACGCCGCCGACGACAGCGGCAGCAGGGCCGTCAACACCGACGGTCACGTGGTGCCGGCGCGACGGCGGGCGGCCACGGCCCGGCGGGCCTCCCGCAGCTCGCTCAGCGTCGATTCGAGATCGCTCTCGTCGTCGAGGTCGACCGCCGTGGCCTCCAGCGCCGCATACCTGCCGCTGTCGAGCAGCTTGATCACCGTTGGGCGGCCGACCCCCAGCAGGTCCGCGGCCTGCTGGGTGGTCAGCGTCTGCGAGTGCGGCACCACGGTGACCGCGAGGCCCTGCCTCAGCGCGTCGACCACCTGATGCAGCACCCGATAGAGCGTGGGTGGTAGCTCGACCCGCTCGCCGGGGACCGAACTGGCGAGGTAGTAGGTGGCCCCGTGGTAGCCGCCGAGCATCGTTCGTTCGTCTAGCGCCGATCGGGGAGGGGGATCTCGTGCCAGGTGGCGGTGAGGCCGGGGGTGGTGGCGAAGTCGTAGCGGGCGGTGTCGTGGCCCAGTGCGACCAGGCTGGCGGAACCGGAGCCGTACTCCAGGCCGTCGACCGAGTGATGGACCAGCAGGGGGCGCGGGGCTACCCCCGTGAAGGTGCCGCCGGCCAGCAGGGGCACCCAGTCGCCCCAGGCGTCGGCGGTGGAGAGGCCCGGCACGGGGTCGGGGCTGGCGGCGGCGCGCAGCGGGGCGAAGGCGTTGACGTCGACGCCCTGGTTGACGATCACGTGGTCGCCGGGGGACAGGGTCTGCTGGGCGAGGTCGGTGCCGTTCCAGGACAGGACGGTGACCTCGGTGGGCGTCGCGCGTACCAGATGGAAGGCGTCAAATCCGGAGAAGTCGGCGGGCAGGGGTCCCAGGGGCAGGGTGCCCCGGGTCGGGCGGTCGCCGAGGGGTGGCAGGTGCGGGAAGCCGTTGAGCAGGGCCGTCACCACCAGGCCGGCCGGGTCGACGGCGAGCCAGGTGCCGCCGCCGGTGCTGTCCCGGCCTCCCCAGCGGCCCGGCCAGTGCTCGGCGGGCGGCTCCCAGGGGCGGGCCAGGTACTCGTCGCGGACCGCGGCCAGCAGGACGGGCCAGGGGGCGGCGGGGTCGAAGCGGAGGAGCACGGTGCACATGCGGGAGAAGGTTATGCCTGTCCGAGTTGCGGCACCCGTGCGGCCAGCCAGTCGGCGAACTCGTCGGCCGGCAGGGGCTTGGAGATGAAGTAGCCCTGGACCAGGTTGCAGCCCTCCAGGCGCAGGTGGTTGAGGGTCGGTTCGTCCTCGACGCCCTCGGCGACGACCTCGAGGTCCAGGGCGTGTCCGAGTTGTACGGCGGAGCGCACGACCGCCCGGTCGCGGTGGTCGACGGCGATCCGCTGGACGAAGGACTTGTCGATCTTCATCTCGTGGATGGGGAGCTCGCGGAGGCGGCCGAGCGACGAGTACCCGGTGCCGAAGTCGTCGATGGAGAGCTTGACCCCGAGGGCGTGCAGGCGGTCGAGGGTGACGAGGCTGCCGGCGGGATCGTCCATGATGCTGCTCTCGGTGATCTCCAGGGTCAGGGCGCTCGCCGGTACGCCGGCCTGGCCGAGGAGCCGGGCGACGATGTCGGCCAGGTCGGCCTCGTGCAGGCTGTTGGGCGAGAGGTTGACCGCGACGTGCATGTCGTGGCCCATGCGGCGCCAGGACGCGCAGCGGCGCAGGGAGACCTCCAGCACGTGCAGGGTCAGCGGCCGGATCAGGCCGGAGGTCTCGGCGAGGGGGATGAACTCGTCAGGCGGGACGAAGCCGTGCGCGGGGTGGTGCCAGCGGGCGAGAGCCTCGGCGCCGCGGACGATGCCGGTGGCGGTCTCGAGCTTGGGCTGGAAGACGACGACGAGGTCGTGGCGCTGGATGGCCTCGCGCAGGTCGGCGACCATGGCGAGCCGGCGCGGGCTGTTGCGGTCGTCGTCGGGCTGGTAGACGCGCACGCCGGTGCGGGTCGTCTTCGCCACGTACATGGCGACGTCGGCGCGCTGGATGAGGGTCTTCGCGTCCTGGCCGTGCTCGGGAGCGAGGGCGATGCCGATGCTGACCCGGGCGTTGAGGCGCAGGTGGCCGATGGCGATCGGCTGTTCCATGGCGGCGGCGAGGTCGTCGCCGACGGACACGGCGACCTCGCGGGTGCGGATGCCGGGCAGGAGCACGGCGAACTCGTCGCCGCCGAAGCGGGCGACGGTGCCGCGGTCGCCGAGCCGGCCCTGGAGCCGGTCGCCGACCTGCCGCAGGAGCGTGTCGCCGATGTCATGGCCGAGCGCGTCGTTGACGTCCTTGAACCGGTCCAGGTCCATGAGCAGCACCGCGACCGGCATGCCCCGCGCCCGCAGTTCGTCGGTGAGGGCCTGGAAGCGCTGCCGGTTGGGCAGGCCGGTGAGCGGGTCGTACAGCGCCAGGTGTTCCTTCTGCGCGACCTCCTGCCGCAGCTCGTCCAGCAGCCTGGCCTTGGTGAGGGAGAGGCTGGCGTGGTTGGCGAGCGCCTGGAACAGCCGCACGTGCTGCTCGCCGAAGGTCGGGATGTCGGGGAGGCTGTCGGCGACGAACAGCACGCCGGTGGCGCCGTCGCTGAGCGGCACGGGCACCGCGATGCCGTCGACGATGGATCCGACGACCCGGCTGCCCTTGGCGACCAGGACAGGTGTACCGCCCCGGGCCGGCTGCCACCACGCGGTCTCGGGCAGGACGTCCAGGACGGTGGTGTCGAGCTGGTGCCGGCCGTGCATGCGCATCCGGACCTGGGTGCCGTCCGGGCCGGGCATGATCAGCTCGGCGCGTTCGGCGCGCAGCTGGTCGCGGGCCTGTTCGAGCACGATGCGGGCGACGCCGCCGGTGTCCAGGACGCCGTCGAGGGCGCGGGTGAAGGCGTAGAGCTCCTCGACCTGCTCGTGCCCCTGGCTCTGGCTGACAAAGGAGCGGTAGGCCTTGTACGTGACCGCCGAGACGATCGCGAGCAGGGCGATGGCCCGCGGATCGCGGTCGATGGCGAGGGTGCTGATCAGGCCGATGCTGGTGGTGATCGCGACCAGCGGCAGGCTCTGCAGCGCGTTGGGCAGGCGTTTCCACTCGCTCGGGTCATCGTGCAGCGCGATGACGGCGGTGACGAGGACGGCCGCGATGACGTCGGAGAGGATCATGACGAGCAGGACGTAGAGCCACTGCATCGGGCCGACGTCGCCGGGTTCGGAGCCGGCGAGGCTCCGCAGCATCACCGACGAGGCGGTGGTCTGCACGCCGAGCAGGGCGACGTTGAAGCCGAGCTTCACGCCGCGCTGGCCGCGCAGGAGGACGAGGCCGAGGCCGCCGCCGAGGAGCCGCACGACGAGCAGGAGCGTCGGGTCGATCGACAGCAGGCCGAGGACCATGGGGATCTCGCTGAGGCTCATCGCGTGCCCGCCGCGGCGGACCCGGATGTGCACGGCGAAGCCCTCGGTGACGGCGAACGCGGCGCCGAGCAGGACCAGCGGCAGCGCGTCGGGGCTGGCGGGCAGGCCGCCGTGCTGGATACGGAGGCCGTGCGCGACGACGGTGGCGACGCACAGCCAGAGGCTGAGCGCCGCCACCCGGGCGTCCGGGCGATTCCACGCACGTGCTTTCTTCATGACCGTCCCGGAATCGCCTTCTTAGTACGGTTACTGCCAGATGGAGGCGGACCAGTAGCTTCCACTCCAAGTTCGGCCGCTCCACGTGCTACCTGACCAAGTTCGACCACTCCATGTGCGGCCGTCCCAGACGGCACTGCTCCAGGAGCGCCCGGTCCAGGAGCGACCGGTCCAGTTGGTGCCGGTCCAGCCGACCGCGACCCAGCTGCGGCCGGTGGTGCTGGTGCCGCTCAGCGCGGTGCCGGTCCAGGTGGCGCCGTTCCAGGTGCCGCCGGTCCACGCGGTGCCAGCGGTGGCCGCCTTGGCCCAGTTGGTGCCGGTCCAGGGGCGGCCCATGATGTCTTTCTCGCCGGTCAGGTCGGCGCCGGTGACCGGGTCCGAGACGTGCGCGGAGCCGCGGGAGGACTCCAGCGAGCCGGTGCCGGTCGACGCCGCCCAGGTCTGGGTGGCGGTGGGGGTCGGCGCCTCGATGGCCTTCTTGATGTTGAGCTGGCCGGACCCGCGGCCCAGGACGTCGCCGGCGGTCATCGCGTCGGCGGTGCTGACGAGCAGCTTCTTGACCTGGTCGGGGGTGAGGTTGGGGCGCTGCTGCAGCAGCAGTGCCGCGGCGCCGGAGGTGATGGCGGCGGCCTGTGAGCTGCCACTGCCGCGGAAGTACCGGCCGGTCGTGTCGCCGGGCACGAGCCCGGTCGGGTAGTTGACGTCGACGTAGGAGCCCGGGTCGCGCAGCCCGACGATCGACCGTCCGGGGGCGGTCAGGTCGGCGGAGCGGGTGGTGTTGCCGCGGGTACTGAAGTCGGCCAGGACGTCGTCCGTGCGCGATTCGGTGCCCTTCGAGTCGGCGGCGCCGACCGCGATGACATACGGGTTGGCCGCCGGCATCGACAGCGCGGTGCGGGTCTTGCCGTCGTTGCCGGCGGAGACCACGACCGTGATGCCCTTCTTCCAGGCCGCCTCGACCGCGTGGGAGAGCGGGTCGAGCTTCTCGTCCTGATACGTGTCGGTGCCGAACGACAGGTTCAGCACCTTGATGTTGAGCCCGGCGTCGTTGCGATGCGTGACGACCCAGTCGATCCCGGCGATGACCTGGGAGACGTCGGTGGCGCCGTCGGCGGTGGCGACCTTGACGCTGATCAGCGTCGAGGTGGGCGCCATGCCGGTGAAGTTGGTCGGGGAGTCGACGGTCCGGAAGTTGGTGCCGGGGTCGCGGCCGGCGATCAGCCCGGCCATGTGGGTGCCGTGCCCGAATGTGTCGGCGTAGCGCAGGTTGGGCGACTGCGACTCGAACGACAGGTCCGGGCCGTTGATGATCCGGCTCGGGTCGTTGAGCCCGGCGACCTGCGAGACGCCGGAGTCGATCAGGGCGATGCCGACGCCGGTGCCGCCGATCGGCTTGCCGTTGGCGTCGTCCTTCTTCCACACGTCCAGCGCGCCGGTCGCGCGCACGACGCTGAACATGGAGTTGGCGTCGCCGTCGGCGCGCCATCGTTCGGCCTGGAGCGCCACCTCGCCGTCGAGGGTCACGGAGCGCACGCCGGGTGCGGTCCTCAGGGCGGACAGTTGGGTGTTCGGTACCTCAGCCGCGAAGCTCTCCACGATCGACAACGGCCGGCCGACCTTCCCGCCGGCGCGGTCGACCGCGCGGGCGGCCGCGACGGCGTCGTCATACGCGACGATGACGCGGGTCAGATGGTCGGTGGCCGAAGCTGTCGGTGATGCCGCGGCTGCCGGCACGCCTGGGACGGCCACACCCGCGATCGAGATGATCGCTGCTGCGGCGGCACCCACTGCGCTCCGGTGTCTGCTTGGCATTCGGTCCCCTTCCATGGGTCGACGACTCGCCGTGATCCATGGTTCAGCAGACCGTGTTGGAGCGTTGTCACCAGGTTGGACACTCTTCGCTGGTCAGTGCCTACGCAGCGTGGTGCCGATCACGTTCAGCCCAGCTCGAACAGCATGCAGGTGGAGGTGGCGTGTGCGACCATCCCGCCGCGGGCGTCGGTGATCACCGCCTGCGCCAGCGCGGTCCGCCGCCCCTTGGACAGCACGGTCCCCTCGCAGGTCAGGACGCCGGACGCGATCGACGCCGGACGCAGGAACTTCGTGGTGAGGTCGAGCGAGGTGTACCCGACGCCGACCGGCAGCGTGGAGTGCACGGCGCAGGCCGCGGCCGTGTCGAGCAGCGTGGCGAGCACCCCGCCGTGCACGCTGCCGAGCGGGTTGTAGTGGAACTCCTGGGGCTCGAGCGTCACGACGACCCGGCCCAGCTCCGCCTCGATCCGCCCGGCGCCCATGAGGTGCGTGATCGGCGGCGCGGGCAGCTCGCCCCGGGCCATCGCCTGCAGCAGCTCCAGGCCGCTGCGGCGGCCCAGCTCGGCCGCGTTGAGCATCGGGTCGGACCAGGTGAACGTGCGGCTGCGAACCTCATCCTGAGTCTGCGTCATAGATGCAGCCTGGCGGCCGACAGCTGGATCTGTCAATCAGACTCAGGTGCGGGTTAGCCTTTCAGGATGAGACCTGCGGCACTGGACTGGTCGGTTGACAACTGCACCATCGGCGCGGCGATGGCGATCCTCGGCGAGAAGTGGACCGTCGTGGTGCTGCGCGAGGTCTTCAACGGCATCCATCGCTTCGACGACATGCGCGAGCGCACCGGCATCCCTCGCCAGGTGCTCACCAACCGGCTCGGCATGCTCGTCGACAACGGCGTCCTGCGCCGCGTGCCCTACCGGGAGCCCGGCTCGCGGGCCCGCGACGAATACCGGATCACCGAGAAGGGCTTCGACCTGTACCCGCTGCTCGTCGCCGTCCGCGAGTGGGGCGACCGGTACCTGGCCGGCCCGGAGGGTCCGCCGCTGGACACGATCCACCGCGGCTGCGGCGCGCCCGTGCACGCGGTGCTGGTCTGCGAGTCCGGCCACGACGAGATCGCCCCGCGCGACGTCGTGCCGGTGCCGGGACGCGGCGCCCGCCGCCGCGTGCCGGTGGCTACGTGAGCTTCGCGGCGGTGAGGGAGGACTCCCAGAGCCGGGCAGCGCGCCGCGGCGACGTTGCCCGGGGCGTGGCGGCGAAGGGCTGGCGCAGGAAGTAGTAGCCGCCCGGGGACAGCTCGGACTCCGGCGCGTCCGCGAGCCAGAGCAGGGTGTCGATCGCGCGGGACGGGGAGGCGAAGAGCACCGGGATCAGCTTCCCGAGCATGAACAGCGGGCTGGTCGCGGCGAACCGGCTCCGCACGAGCCCCGGGAAGAACGCCGTCGGCAGGACGCCCAGCGGGGTCCAGCGGCGCGCGGCCTCCAGGGTGAACAGGATGTTGGCCTGCTTCGAGGAGCCGTACGCGAGCCAGCGGCTGCGATGCCACAGCGACTCGCGCAGCGGCCGGTCGACGTCCAGGACGCCCCAGGCCTCGGCGAGCGAGGCGGTCGTGATCAGGCGGGCCGGGTGGCCCGGGCGGGCGGCGGCCGTCAGGTGGCCGAGCAGCAGGTGCGCCAGTTCGAAGCCGGCCAGGTGATTGACCCGCAGGCAGGTCGCGCCCCGGAACAGGCCGCCGGCGTTGTTGACCAGCACGTCGACGCGGTCGCAGGCGGCGACGACCCGGGCGGCGGCGGCGCGGACCTGGGTCGGGTCGGCGAAGTCGGACCGGATCGCGACTGGATCCTGGGCGCCGGCCGCGCGGACCGCTTCCAGCGCGGCGGCCAGGCGGCCCTCGTGGCGGCCGAGGAGGATCACCCGGTCGCCGGCGGCGGCGAAGCGCCTGGCCGCGGCGAGGCCGATGCCGGCGCTGCCGCCGGTGACGACGACCGTCCGGGTCACGGTTTCGCGCGCAGGTGCACCGAGGCGGTGTGCACCAGCCAGGCCGAGACGGCGGCGAGGGCGGCGCGCTCCATCAGGCCCGTGAACAGGCCACGGCCGAGGAGCAGGATGCCGATCGCGGACAGGATCAGCGGCGGGAAGGCCAGGAGCACCCCGAGGCGCCCCGCCCGGCGCAGTGTGGTGGCGTCGGGCTGGGTGGCGTACACCAGGATCGCGAGCGCACAGAGCAGCAGCGCGCCGATCGCGCCGGTGGCGTGGATCAGGTCCCGTGGCTGCGGCGACTCATACGGTGGCAGCGGGCAGCCGGGGGAGCAGGTGACTGCGCCGGACAGGGCGGCCAGGGGAGCGGCGAGCGCGAGCGCGGCGGCGGCCAGGCCGGCCGGCACCGCGGTGGCGAGCCGGCCGGGCAGGAGCAACCGTGTTGTTCCGGTGTGCCTGGCCGGCACGGCGAGCAGCGCGAGGGACGCCGCCAGGACCAGCATGCTGACCCGGTAGAGCGTCGGGTGCGGTGCGCCGGCGACGCCGGACTCGCTCACGTAGCGCCACGGCGCCGAGCCGGCCACGGAGACGGCCAGCCCGATCGCGCCGGTCGCCGCGAGCGCGGTGGCGGCACCGGCGCACCAGCGGCGGGGGGAGGGCACCCACCCAGCCTACGACTCAGTGGTCCGCCGGGTGCTGGGCCGAGTGGTCGTGGGCCGAGTGGTCGTGGGCCGAGTGGTCGTGGGCCGAGTGGTCGTGGTGCTGGTGGACGACCGCGTGCCCGCGCCCGCGGGCGATCAGGAACCGGTTGACCGGGACCGTCACCACGAACGCCACCGCGAGGGAGAACGCCAGCGTGAGCCAGAACAGGGCGCTGGACAGGCCCGCCGCCATGGCGCCGGGGACGGCGAGGATGACGGCGTTGTCGACGACCTCCATCGTGGCGATCGAGGCGGTGTCGGCGGCCAGGGTGACCGTGACCGCGGCGCCGAGCGCCAGTCCGGCGGCGAGGACCGAGCGCAGGGTGAGTGCGTAGCCGAACACGAACGCGAGGGCGACCGACAGCACGACCGTGGCCAGGTTGCCCCAGCCGAACGCGGTGCGAGCACCATGCCGAGGACCTCGCCGATCGCGCAGCCGGTGAGGCAGTGCAGCGTCGCGGTGATCGCCTGCCGCGTCAGGGACGGTGTTTCCATAGCACGACCATATACCCCTGGGGGGTATACCGGCAATCGACAGGCGTGTTTCGATGATGTGTCGATCTGCGAAAACGGTGAGTCTCGATGGCTCGGGGCTCTTCTCACCATCCGGTAGACGTCCTACCGTCTGCATATGGATCTGGAGCTGCGGCACCTGCGAGTCGTGTGCGCGATCGCGGATGCCGGCAGTGTCACCAAGGCCGCCTCGGTGCTGGGGCTTGCCCAGCCGGCGTTGACCGCACAGTTGCAGCGCATCGAGCGCGCACTCGGCGGGCTGCTGTTCGAGCGGGACCGGCGCGGGGCCCGGGCGACGCCGCTGGGTGAGCTGGTGCTCGCCCGGGCGAGGGTGCTGCTGCCGGCGGTGAAAGGCCTGCAGGACGAGGCAACCCGGCTGGCCAGCACGAAGGACCCCGCCGGGCGGTACCGGATCGGCGCGGTCAACGGGCCGATCCTCGGCGGCCTGGTCCACCGCATCAGCAGCAACCATCCGGGCGCCCAGGTGAGCACGCACGCGTCGTGGTCGGCATCGGAGCTCGGCGACCAGGTCCTCGCCGGCAAGCTCGACTTCGTCCTCGTGGGCGCCTGCGGCGACGCGCCACCCGCGACGGACAACGGCCTGGCCTGGCGGGTCGTGGCCGCCGACCCGGTGTTCCTGCTGCTGCCGGAGGGGCACCCCCTCGCCGACCGCGACGAGGTCGACCTGGCCGAGCTCGCCGACGCCCAATGGGTCGCGGCGCCGGGTGACGGCTGCTTCTCGGCCTGCCACGCGGCGGCCTGCGCCAGGGCCGGCTTCACGCCGAAGGTGCTCTTCGAGACCGAGGTCCGCGGCGCGATCGACCTGATCGAGTCCGGCGACGCCGTCGGCCTGTGCCAGGCGACGCTGCGGCCGATGGCCGGGCTGGCCGCGGTGCCGATCGTGGGTGCGCCGCTGCACTGGCGGCAGATGCTCGGCTGGCTGCCCGACGGGGCGGCGGCCGACGTCGCGGGACAGGTCTGGGCGTATGCGATCGAGGCGTACGCCGACGCGGTGCGCAAGAACGACCGCTACACGGCCTGGCTGGGCCGCCATCCAGACCGCAGGGGGCTGGCCCTGTAGGGCCGGCCCCCTGTCGGGTGTTTCTTCGCGGCTACCCGGTGAAGGTTGCCGTGATCTGGGTGAATTGCCAGTTGTTCTGGGCGATGCCGCTGCAGTTGGAGACGACGCCGCCGCCGGGGC